>CAYUJC010000005.1:0-52896 GCA_964444945.1 uncultured Desulfuromonas sp. | reverse complement strand
TATTACTTTCAATGTGTTACAAGGTTGTGCGGTTTTTTAACCGGACAGTAGTGATGCAAGGAGTACAATCGATGATGACAATTCGGTTCCAGTGTATCGCTAACAAAGTGCCGCTGTTGGACAAATTTACCGCTGGACTCCAAGTTTGCCGCAGAGCACGGCGTTATGCAGACAAAATAGAGTACAGGGATAGACTATGGAGAACCTGATCTTCCGGATGAAAGGTGCCGCCTTTGACGACGGCTACAGGTTGGACAAAATGGTTTCAGGGCTCCACGGCATACAACAGGTGCTTGAAGGTGTGTATAAAGGAGTTACTGGAAAGTCTCGCCTTTCCAAAAGTGACAGAGAGGCTTACAAGCTCATAGCTCAAGACGTTGAGCACGGGAGTTTGCTGGTTACACTCGGGGCCTTGTTCTCGGGCGTGCAACAAACGTTCCCTTTCCTGCCGTCTCTGTCGCCGGAAGACATGTGGGAATATACGAAGGCTAGTGCAGCTTTTTTATATGATATCTACAAAGCCACTCACGAGGGAACGTCGGTTTCAATACATCAGGATGGCGAGAACACTTCGGTTATAACCCAAGGTAATGAAAATACCGTCCACATTTATAACGGCCCGGTCTTTCAGATTGGTACACAAATTATTACAGGACTGCGTACGTTGGATGACACTTTGGAAGAAGATAATGTCGAAGGAATATTTCTAGGCTCGAAGTTCGAGAAAGACCCAGCTATAAAAATGTCATTTGAAGAGAAGGGGCTATATTATCCGCCGATTTCTGTTGATGAAGAACCCAGAACAATAAATTGCGATATCTTCGATTTCAATAAGTATGACCGCATTGGCAAGCTCAGGGTTTCGGAGTCTCAGAAAATTCCCGAAGGAAACTACAAGTTTCGGGTTGTTGGCAGGCAAGAGGTTGAAGATTATATTTTATCGATGACTGAGAGAGAGGTCGAAGTCTATTGCATGGTTGAGTATGAAAATGATCCCCTTCGGGAAAGTCGAATCGGCACTCTTCTCATTATCGATGTTGTAGCATAACCAATGCAGGCACGGCGACGCCCTTTCCATTGCGCCTTCGGCTCCATTCCAAGGGCGCGCATGCTGTAGGCGTTACAAATCACAAAAATGTGAGAATTATGAAATTTTCAGAGATAAACTTTGAGTACACGGATGCACAAGAAGAGCGAATTCACTCTCCCGAATTGATCGAATCTGCTTATGTGGATATTAACAGTATTACTGAAGAAATATTCAAGCCAAACAAATATTTAATCCATGGACCTAAGGGGGCGGGTAAATCTGCACTTGCTTCGAAGCTAAAGTCAATTTCAGAGAGTAACTGGGATTTTTTTTGTGACGTCGACGACCTCGAAGAATTTGAATTTAATTTGCTCAAGAAGACTTCGGGAGTATCTGGAGAAAAAATCGGTGGAAGCGTAACCGTATGGAAGTTGCTGCTTTATATAAGGGTTGTTTCACTGTACTCAAGTAACGAATTTTTATGTGATTCTGGAAACTCTGCAAAGGCATTGTTTAACGATTTGCGAAAATACGGTTTCTTAGCGTCAAAAAGTCTTATAAATGTGGTTCAAGAGACTTCCAGGAAAGGACTATACTCTAAGTTCTCTTCCACCCTTGCTTCGTTAGAGAGTAAGAAAGAAAAGTCTCAAGATTTTAAGGTAAAAGATCCGGCTGAGCTTGTACAGGCCATAGAGCACTCCCTAACGGAACTTCCTCCCATTGAATCATCCCACTTTTTGGTAATAGATGGCTTAGATTACTTATTGAGAAATGGACGAAATTTTGCAGGATATTTAGCTGATCTGATAGCTGCTGTTAGGCAAGTAAACAATTTTTTCTCTGCAAACCGGAACAATAGTAAGGTCATTGTTCTTTTCCGCGATGAGGTTCTTGAGATAGTTCCAGATCCAAATCTAACTAAACGCGCAAATGATAACGGGATAGCTTTGGATTGGTATGACAAAGAAGGCCGAGCTTTCGATAGTTACTTGCTTGAGGTGATCGAGAATAGAGCTCACCTTTCCGGGTTCAATAAAGATATAAGGTACCTTTGGAAGGATTGGTTTCCAGCAGAGATTGCTGGCAAAGACAGCATACTTTTTGTGTTGGATAGTACGCGGTATTTACCGCGAGATCTTATCAGTTTTTTTAGGGCAATGCAGTCAGTTAAGAAAGAACCGCCATTTACTGATCAAGATGTTTTTTCAGCGCTCAACTCTTACTCGGAGTGGTTCGCATCTGAGCTGAGTGACGCTATTGTCGGATTAGTCGACGAGGACGTAAGGTCAAACATTGAAGGTATCTTATCAGAGATAGGTCCGCGATTTGATACGGAAACGTTCCGCGAAATTTTGGATGAGTACGGACTTGATGAAGAGCACGCAGAAAAGATCCTTAGCGTATTATTTAGTACTTCGTGGATTGGGAATGTCTGGAAAAAGTATGATAGACCGAGGTATGCGTGGAAACACAGGCGAAAGAAAGCTGTATTCTCCCCAAGAAAAAAATCAGTTGTCCATAATGGACTACTTAAAGCCCTTAACCTGCGGTAGTGATTCGTAACAAATGCAGGCAAGGGACGCTTCTGAAGTCGCGCCCTGCTACAGCAGGGGCAAACAGAGTCGAACCAAGCTAACTAGCTAAACTAAAGCAATTAAGTTCAAAATAACGTAGTTTTCTGGCCTTAAACGCATCTTTTGCTGGCTTAAAAGCGCACGTTACGCAAATGGTTGTGCTTCGCAGGCTGTCGCCAAAGAACGCTTGCCTGCCTGGAGTGAAGCTTCAGGTGCTTACAACAGCCATTTACCCACCCAAGAGTTGATTTAACCCTCCCAGCTAAGACACCACACCACAATTCAGTGTCAGCCCCCGCACCCCCATACCAAGCAACCCAACAGCATCAGCCCGGCAGCGGGTGCAATGCCGCATCTGGGGCAGATACTGTTCTGCCATAGTGCGGAGATGTTCCATCCGTTGCCTGCCTGGCTTTGGGATGTTAGCAAACGGGGTTTCTTTATTGGGAAGCAGGGCCATGCAGTTAAGAAAATCTACCCCGAGATTTTTCATCACAGCGGCAATCTCTTTGATATGAAAATCATTCTTCCCCGGTACGATAACCGTATTGATCTTCACTATTATGCCGTGTTGTTTAAGCTGTTTGATGGCGTCAAGCTGGCGCTCTAACAGGAGTTCAGCCGCCTGCGTGCCGCGATAGATCACGGTGCCATCCTGCACGTAGGAATAGAACTCTTCGACAACCCCTGGCATCACCCCGTTAACCGTGATGGTTACGTGAGAAACACGCAGTTCCACCAGTTGCGGGATGTAGGGGACCAGATTCAAACCGTTCGTTGCAAGACACAGGATTATGTCGGGATAGTGCCGCCTGATAAGGTGTAAGGTTTCCATGGTTTTTTCTGCATTCGCGAAGGGATCACCCGGCCCGGCAATGCCCACCACCGCGATGCGCGGATCCTGTACCAACACGTTGTGCAGATAATCCAGCGCCTGGTGCGGACTGAGTACCGCGCTGGTGACACCGGGGCGTGATTCATTGACGCAGTCATACTTGCGATTGCAATAGTTGCACTTAATATTGCAACGCGGTGCCACCGGCAGATGGACTCGGCCAAATTTCCCTTTTACCCCCGCGTTAAAACAGGGGTGCCGAAGCGAATTAATAGTCATTGGGAGCCTCAGCTTTTGTTTTTTCGCGCCCAAACTCGATGGCACTAAGCGGACAGCTCGGCACACAGTCACCACAGTTGATACAGTTATCCTCTGCTGGCATGGTTCCCATTGGGCAGGCATCCAAGCATTTTTTACACTCATTACACGTGTTGTTTCTGAAAAACCGCAACAGGGCAAAACGCTGAAATGGTTCTAAAAGCCCACCCGCTGGACAGGCAAAACGGCACCAGAAATTGCTGAGCAGGAATCCGGCACTCACCATCCCAAGGACAACTAAAGTACGGATCAGCCACGGCGAAGTGGCGTGTTCAAACGTCAACTGTACCGCTTGGGTGAAATCCCCGGCAGTGCGAATCGGGATTGCCCAGCGCGGGTTGCCGAGGGCGTAGAACATATAGATAACCACCAGAATTGCCAGATACTTGCCGTAAGGTGCCAGCTTGGTTCCCCAGCCTTTCAGGTGGAGCTTGAATGGGTTCATAGAGGCGATCAGTTGATTGACCAGACCGCCCGGACACAGCCAGCCGCAAAAAGCGCGTCCAAACAGCAGCACCGAAAGGGGAAGTAGAAGCCAAAAGCCCCAGAAAATGCTGGTCCAGCGTCCCATGCAGGTTATGACCGGACAATGTTGACAGCTGATAAAAGGAACCGCAAACGGGCACCGAAATATCCCATAGAAAGACCATTGCCCCAACACGAGCAGCATGGTCGACTGCACTGTACGGCGCAGCCACTGGAGTTTTCCCTTAAACATCCTTGACTCCCAGCTGTTCCGTCAGTTCCAGCCCTTTTTCTGAATAGGCGGAAATAAACCCCTGCTGAGTAAAATAACGCTGCCCCTCCGCAGAGCAGATGAATTCCACGTAGGCATCGGCGAGTTTGCGCTTTGGGGCTGATTTCATGACGCCAATGGTAAAGGTCAGTGGCGGCGGTGGCTGAAATTGCGCCGGGATATCCAGCGTATCAACCTTGCCGGCAAACATCGGCAGGTGCACCAGGCGCCGCTCCATCACCGATACTTCCCCGTTGCCGGAAATCAAGTCACCCATAACCATCTGCACGCATGAACCCTTGACGATCGCATTGTTTAACGCGGCTTCTTGCACCCCAGCCTTTTTAAGCAGTGCCAGGCTTGCAGCCCCACCGGGGGGAGAGGCATCCGGAGCCAAAACGACCTTAACCCCTGGGCGCCCCATATCCTGTACAGAGTGGATGTTGGCAGGGTTCCCTTTGGGAACCACAAGAACGTATTCGGTAAAACACAGAGGCTTGAAATAAACCATCTTGTCGGCGCTGCGCAGTTTTTTGGCCAGCTCAAGGACGCGCCCAGCAAAAACGTCGGTGGTGGCCGATGCCAGCAGCGATTTGCCCAAAGCGCCAGCAAATGCACCGGTGTAGGCGATTTTGCACCCACTGTGCTGTTCGTAGGCTTTGTTGGCGGGGATAAATGCCTCTGCCAGCCCGCCGCACGACCATACCTGCAGGTCTTGCGCAGAGAATTCACCAGGCGGTTGGGCCGCCCCCTTCAACGGCGACAGCAGCGCACCTAACCCTGTAAGCCCGGCCATCTTTAGAAATGCGCGCCGCCCACTCTCTGTTCTATCTTTTCGTTTGTCGGTGCTCAATTGCGCTTCTCCCGGCGATCCGTTAAATCCGACAGGCTCCTAATAAACAACTTTGAGTTCGAGGTGAAAAATCCGCGTTGTGGTGTAAGTAAGCCCGGTTGAGAAGGTCCGGGACGCGCTTATCCGCATGGAGGATGAAACCCCTGGTATAAAATGGATGCTGCGAGGTATTGCGCTATTGCACGGAATAATTACTAATTTAAATACGTTGGTTGAATGAGCTGCTTGAAAAGAATGGAATTGGCAAAAGGGGGCGAACCCACGGGCAAAAAACTTCCACATGGTTCCGTTTTGCACAGATGTAAGGGAGGGTATAGAGTTTTGCGCTGGATGGGTCAACTCAGCCTCAGTCATGCCCGGTTACCCGCGGCACGACCTGCATGAGACTAAGACGTAGACGGCGGGTAAAACGGGAATCGGCATTTGCAGGAGAACCGCACGGGCTCTCTACAGGTACCTCAAATTAATGGGATAAAATGTGGATAAACGTATGCCATTGATAATATTCCGGTAAAAAATGAGATTTTAGTCGGATCCTTATATGAAATTCGCTGATTGTTGTCAACAATCAATTCAGGAGCCCAATTCAGGAGCCAGTAAAGGGCGTTTCAGCTTGATTTGGTGCTGTCTTCAGTAGTCGATAGTTCAAAAACCCGAAATCAGGCCATCATAGCCACCTGATCGGGGTTACAAAAGAATAGTTTCATCAACTTCCTGCCCAGAATCTGCAGAAAGTGTAAAAAACGCTCTTTTACAAAAGACAACAAAAGGCCGATGGCCTTCAGGATCAGGCGCAGGTTGCATCCGATCGCTGCCATAAGTGCATTTATCTTATCTCCAAGGATTCCGTGGAGTCGATTGCGTCCTAAGCAGCCTTCGGTTTTCTGATGCCCTATGATTGCCTCTATGGCACTGCGGCGTTTAAGTTCACGTTTGATCGTGGGGGTAACGTTTTTACGCTGCCCCGATATGAAGACATCGGTATCAGTAACCCCGTGACCGCGATACCTTCGGTCTACGTAGCAGCGTTTGGGTCTGATTCCACTTAAGTGTGCTGCCTGATCCAGTGCCCCCTTGAGGGTGTGACCATCGTAAGGGTTGCCTTCAAGGCCCTGACTGCCCACGATAAAGCCTTCTTTGTTGGTAGCGCAGACACTGACCTTGTTGCCGAATTCGTAGCGCTTGTGTGCTTTGCCTTTGCTGATACAGGCTACATGGGGTTCGTGGAGACTGTAGAGTTTGCGGCTATCCTGCTGTTGCTGCTGCAGTAAGCGTTTGGCATGGGTCAGAGAGTTTTTCAGTTCAGTGGAAACGATGTCGCTTTTACGCTCAATATCGCGTACTACGCGACCCAGATAGGTTTTAAGGGTTTTGATCATGCGCCGCATCCGTTTGTACTGTTTAGCATGGGCATAGCGTCCAGCTTTTAGCGCTGCCTGTGGCCCTTTACGTTCTTAGCTCTGGCGCAGCTTGATGTCATGCTTTTTCGCCAGCTTAACCAGATGCTCTCTGCTGCGGTTCAACAATTTGGCATCGGTTGGATACGTAATGTGTTTAGGCTGTACTGTGGTATCAACACTGACGCGTTCCAAGCTTTTCTTGTTTACTGCTCCAGTGGAAAGACCTACAGCCAAGGTCTGCTGCAGAAGGGTTTCCATGCCATGTTCCTGGATGCGTTTGCGCCATTTGCTCAACCCACTTCGGGCAATGGGTTTTTTATGCTCAAAGAAGGTTCCACCGCACAGGTACTGCCAATAGGGATTTTCAGCCCAGCGGTTTACCACTTCATCTTCACTTAAGGAGTACAGGCTCTGCAGCAGGGTAAGGCCAACCATCATACGAGTAGCAATTGCAGGTCTGCCGGCATCTGAGTAAAGAGAACCGAACTCATTGTCCAGATGCTCCCAGTCAATTTGATCTGCAAGTTTGACCAGAGAGTTGGCTGGATCACAAATAGCTTCCAGGCGTACTTGAAATAACTCGTCTTGAGCCTGCTTTTGTTGTTTTTTAGGTCGCATAGTTTTGCCAGAAAATTGAGGGTAAACAGTTGATTTCTTGCAAAACATTGTACGATATTTTTAACGCTTTATGTAGTTAATTCGGCATCTTATGTGCTTTGGGACTACGGACTAAGTAAAAATGGCGCAAAATCCCTCAAAGTGGCTGATGATGGTATTTTTTGTGTACTGACAATGGTTATACAAAACGCACTCTATTGACAATATCTCTGAAAAAATCCTGTGACCAGACGTCGAGCGCGGCTGGCTCCCTTACGAAAGGCAGAACATCGCTTTTTGCCTGGTCTATATCAAGTTGCTCAATTGCTTGCGATATAAGTTTCAGGAAGGATTCAGCTTCAAGCAGAGCATCTTCCTTCCAATGCCCGCTTTGGCGCATACGCTTTTCTAGATGTGCCAAGTGCAACTGAGGATGGTTTGCGCAATACCAGACAAAGTCGTACCAATCCCGCCCTTTCACTCTATTCTTCCATTTCCGGAACAACAGGGCATGCATCTTCCCGGCAAACAGATCTGGCAATACATAAGAACGGACACTGAACGGAATTGGTTGCAGCAGGTACTTGTTTTCAGTACTAAAACCACCTGGGGGATCTGTATCGATCTCTAGTTTGATTTTCACCAACTGCCCTGGAGGGATTTCGCGAACCACCTCCTGGCCTGCTTGTATAATCAAAAGCTGGTTTGCTGTGTTTCCCTTCAGGAACGCCGATTGAACCGCAGTCTTAGAAGATTTGTTTTTCACCTCAACATTGACGTCAAACCCGAAGGCAACCAGTTCTTTTTCCAGGCTTTTGCTATAACTATCAAGGTCAAAATCCTCTACCGGTTTTAGAAGTGAAAAGTCGAGATCCTCGGAAAATCTATCCAGCCCATAAAGGATGCGCAGCGCTGTGCCTCCGTAGAAGGCCGCATGTTCGAAAAATTTGCTGCGCCACAGTCCGAGCAGGGCAATCTCCTGCAGGATCTCCCTGAGGGCCTGGACATAGTCATCGGCGCTTTTACATTCATATTTGGCCAGCATCTGTGCAATTGCTCCCTGCATATCTATCCAGTGCCTTTTTGTAAATATTTCACTAAATCCACCAGAAGACGGATCCTTTTTGATTCGTACGCGGTAGCAATTTTATCCAATAACTCAGAGTCGAGGGCTGCCAGATCACCCGGTTCTATTCGCAGCGAGTTTTCAAGATAGTCAAGGCAACCCTTCCGCGTCCGGATGTATAAACCACGATCACTGCGGAATTTGTCCGCCAGGGCTTTTTCCGGGCTGGCGATGAGGTAAGCCCGTCCATCACTGAACTCTATACGTTGAAGCCCAACATGAAAACCAGCCTCTGGTATATTGCGGTATTTAAACAGACCAACGGGAGTGCGAAATTCTTTTGGACGCTTTGTAGTAACAGACGTGACTGCTTCAACACGTTCAGGTATCAACCCGTATTGGTGTAATGCATATTCCAGAGATACGCATGAAGGACCGTAAATAAGGTTTGCCAGGATTTCCTTTGAATATGGTTTGTTGCGATAGTCGTCGCCGAAAACGTACAAGCCCTTCTTTACTCTTACAATCACTCCCTTGGCCATCAGGTCGGAAATCTTATCTCTGGGATGAGCATAATCATGCAGAGCATCTACCAATGCCTGGTAATCAAATTCTTCCAGGGGAATTGTTTTTTTGAGGGATTCTAAAACGTCCATAAAATGCCCTTTTGAACGCAGTATGTATGCATATAGACTACATACTATGTTGAAAAAGGCGTTTTCTCAAGTTAATTTTCAAACAACCGGAGAATTATCTTTCTTGCCGATGGATTTTTTCTAATCAATGCATCTGAATCAGGGTAAGGATCCCTTTAGAGACAAATCTATTACTGACGGATTATTTAACGACTAAAGAAGAGGTTCTTATCGGTGAGTGAAGGGCATGTAGGCTTAGCTTTTCGAATAGGGATCTCGCTATAATTTGATGCATATTTTGGGTGATGTTTGTTAAGCTGCTTTTCTGAAAATGAAGACGGGACAGGTCAGTACTAGCGAGTGCATAGGTAACCGGTTGGCATTTGGATATATAGTTTAAAACTCAGAAGATTAGAGGAATGTTGTCGGAATTGAAGTCAAAAATTGAACTTTTACTTTTGGGAAAAAGAGTCAAATTCAAATGCTGACTGTGAGATATGCTCAGATTTTACAGGGCGTAAAATGGTATATCAAGCAGGGGGGTCAAGTCTTTGCTTGACCCCAGCTTCATGACCCCAGCTTTCAGCTTTTTTGTTTAATTATTACTTCCCGTGGGCTCTGGCTCGGCCGGGCGGGCTGATTCCTCTATCTTAAAGGGGATGGCAAAGTAAAACTCACTTCCTTTCCCCTCCTCGCTTTGCGCCCAGATTCTCCCTCCCATCGCCACCACTCGAAAAATGAACAGGGTCGAACCAAGCTAACTAGCTGAAATTAAAAATAATCAGGTCCAAAAAAGCGTAGTTTTCAGATCTGCCTGAAAAAGATATTTGCTCCAAGTTTATCACCCCGGCGCTTTTGCACTCCGGGTGGGATCTTCATTCTCCAGGCCGGGGAGCTTGACCCTTCGGCAACTGCTTCCAAAATGGAAAAAGTACAACGTGAAGGGGGAGAATGGCACGGTGGAAACTATCCTCCTACATTCTCAATATGATTGTTTCAATCGGCTACGGAGTGAACTCTGCCACAGCTACACGGTTCCGCCAGTGGGCGACCAGTAATTATCGCGATTTCACTCTGATTATGCCCTGCTGTTTTTAAGGCACAAATCTGGTATCTTTCTTCTCGCGGGTAAGCTGTGCGGAGTGACCCATCGCACTCCTCTAAACATGGCCGGTGAAAGAAGCCGTCAGCCTGTCTCAACTTGCTTTTCTAACCAACTACGTTTGGGTTTCACGTACAAAGTGAATCCAGGTAATAATTAACTAGTCTGAAAAAAGAGATTATTTTGCTCAAAATCACGCCAAATATTCACCTGGCAGACTGGGAGTTTGACTTTCAGCCCATTCGTGCCCAGGGCGCAGGAGGGCAGAATGTTAACAAGGTCGCTTCGGCGGTGCATTTGCGCTTCGATATCCGGCGCTCATCTTTGCCCCCTTTCTACAAGGAACGGCTCCTGCGGTTTCCTGATCAGCGCATTACCCGGGAAGGGGTGATAGTGATCAAGGCCCAGCGCTTTCGTACCCAGGAACTGAACCGGGAAGATGCCTTGCAACGGCTGCAAGAATTGATTCACGCGGCGATCAAGCGAGTCAAGCCACGGCGGGCTACCAAACCCACTAAAGGCTCGCAGCGGCGGCGGGTGGATAAGAAAACCCAGCGGGGTAAAATCAAGAGCTTACGCGAGAAAATTGATCCCCCCTAAGGCGGCCCCTATGGCGGCCCCTATGGCGGCCCCTATGGCGGCCCCTATGGCGGCTATGCTTCAATCTTTCGAGCCTGAAAAAGAGTCGCGATGTGCTTCAACTTGGTTATTCCCAGCTTTGCTGGGGTGGAGTTAAGATAAGTTGTTTTTGGGCGTAGCACTGATGCCTTTGAATCGCATTGAAGGAGGAATTGATGGGAAATGCAGTAACAACAGAAGTCAATAAGTCTGGGAAAAACATAACCGCAATCATCTACGCGCTATATGCCGCCTCTTTTTTAGTGGGCATCACCGCAGTAGCTGCAATCATCATGAACTACCTCAAGAAAGATGATGTGGCAGGAACGTTTCTGGAAAGCCACTTCCGCTGGCAAATGCGAACTTTCTGGTTTGGTTTACTTTGGGGTGTGTTTGGTACAATCACTTTCCATTTAGTTGTCGGTTGGCTTATCTTTATGGGGAATGGAATCTGGATTCTATACCGCATAGTCAAAGGCTGGTTGCGCCTCAACGACAATAAGCCAATGTATGTAGGTTAGCCCGGTGCGCTAAACGCCAGGAGTGCTTGGTCGAACTTCCGGCGCAGCTCCGGGGCCCGGTCGATGAGCGGATATGGCGACAGCGGCGCGGGCACGAAGGGAAGGATGCGCGGCGTTTGGGTAATCGGCGCTCCAGATAAGGAGTAAGGCGAACATGATCACGTACCAGGAAGCAATGCACCTGATGCTCCCAGAGCTCGAAGAACTTGAGCCGAAGAACCTCCCCCTGCTAGATGCAGCGGGGCTTATTCTGGCACAACCTGTGGAAGCTTCCTGGGATATGCCCCGGTGGGACAACTCCGCGATGGATGGCTACGCATTGCGGCATACATCGGTTCAGGGCGAGCCTCTTGCGGTGGTGGGTACAGCCTTTGCCGGTCATCCTTATGCCGGAACGTTGCAAGCAGGTGAAGCGATCCAGATCACCACAGGAACCCCTCTGCCACTTGGAGCGGATACGGTGGTTCCTGTGGAAGATGTTAGCCGGCGAGGTGACCTTGTGACCTGTGTATCCGGCGTTAAGCCAGGACAGCATGTGCGGCGGCAGGGCGAGGAATACCGCAGCGGAGAACTCCTGCTTCCTGCAGGGACCTGCCTCCACGCCGGCGAGATCGGGTTGCTGGCCAGCGCCGGAGTTGATCAGGTCAGGGTGATTCCGCGCCCGACGGTGGCGATTATTTCAACCGGGGACGAATTAGTCGAATTGGGGCGGACCCCGGGGCGCGGTCAGATTGTCAATTCCAATCTGCCATACCTGATATCCCGCTTAAGGGAGGTTGGAGCATTGCCCCAACCTTTGGGGGTTGGGGAAGATAACCCCGAACATCTCGACGTTCTTTTGGATAAGGCCCTTGATGCTGACCTGATCATCACTACTGGTGGTGTATCCGTTGGCGCCCGCGATCTGGTGCAGGAAGTATTGCACAAAAAAGGGTTGCGGAAGATTTTCTGGAAGGTTGCGATCAAACCGGGGAAGCCGGTGTTGTTCGGGATGTTGGGTAAAATTCCCAGTTTTGGGTTGCCCGGTAATCCCGCAGCAACCGCTGCCACCTTTGAGCTGTTTGTAGTGCCGGCATTGAATTGGATGCGGGGGGTGAAGGATGTCGCTCCAGGACGCCGCCAGGCAACGTTGCTCCGCGACCTCAAGGGAGGAGGACAGCGGCAAGCGTTTCTCTGGTGTCGCTGTGACTGGCGTGAGGGTGGATATCAGGTGGACGTTCCGCAACGGCAAGGTTCTGGACAAATCCGCAGTGTTCAGGGGGCAAATGCTCTGCTGCCGCTGCCGGTTGATGGAACCGAGCTGAACGCCGGACAGCAGGTTGAAATTATCTTGCTGCGCATGCCGGGAAGCCATGATTTTAGAAAGGGATAGAAGAAATTCATGGAATTGACCTCGACGCTGAGTGCCGAAGAATCTCTCCAAAGGGCAGGCGGGGTTCATTGAGCAGGATAACCTGGGCGCTATCCTGGGTTGCGCGGAATGCGTTAAAATTGGCAGGGCCGGTACCGACCTTGGACTGCGCAAGGGGGTGATTTCTTTCCTTGCTGATCTTTCTGCTGACAGAGACCTTTGCCTGCATGACGTTATTAACCGGAAACCTGTATGCATAATACTGTATGGCATAATATCGTGCAGGCTGATTCCATAATCCATGACCAAAATTGGAGGATAGATATGAAAGGACAAGTGGTTGCCGTTTGTCTCAGTCACCAAACCGGAGAACGAAAGACCCCCGTGGACAGGGTAGAGTTGCGTGAAAACCACGGCATCATTGGGGATGCGCATGCAGGAGACTGGCATCGGCAGATCAGCCTGCTGGCAAAAGAAAGTATCGACAAAATGCGTGCTGTTGGGCTGGATGTGAATAGTGGAGATTTCGCGGAAAACCTCACAACCGTGGGGATTAATCTTCCGCAACTGCCGCTAGGAACCCGTTTCGGTATTGGTTCTTGTTTGCTCGAACTGACCCAGATCGGCAAAAAATGCCATAACAGGTGTGCGATTTATCACCAGGCTGGAGATTGTGTCATGCCTAAAGAAGGAGTTTTTGCCAAAGTTCTTTGTGGAGGGTTTATCAGCTCGGGAGATCCCATAGAGATCATACCTGCAGATGAGAAAAGGCCAGGCCCTGAAGTTGTTTAGAACGGGGGCCACCAAAAACGGAGCTGTTTGGGAGATGGCCTGAGAACTTTCTCTCCAATGCCGCGTAAAATACGGCATTGCCCATTCCATTATTATCGCCAGAGCCCCGAAATCGGGGCTCCTGCCGCTACTTGCTTTAAAATTCCCCTGCCGCGGCTGGCGCCAAATCTTGATTTCCTCATTATAAATCTCACCGTTATTGGTTTAACAGAAGACTCTATTTCTGCTACCTGCTGACTTTGCGGGGAGATTACCATCTCAGTATCTTGAATCCATAAGTTTTTCGCAGGGTGGGCTTTGCGTTGAAGTTCAGCCTCCCCTCCACTGAAGAGCCTGCCGGTGAGGGTGTCGGTGCGCATAGAGGTGGAGAATATTCTCCACCTGGTTGAACAAAATCCAACACCAAAGGGCAGGCCTGCCAATGATGTTTGCGTGCACATGCCCTGTTTTGCGGGGTTTGGTGGTTCCTGTTGCTCTGGCATGGTCCGTGCAAAAAGCTTCTCGAGTTGGCCTCCCAAACCGGCGGAGGTCAGTGTGACCTCAGGCCGGGCTAAGGGTAGAGTACGCCCCCGCATTGATCAAGGCGGGGCGTGCTGTTAGCGCGGAAAAACAATATTGCAAAAAGATAGACTTGCATCCCGGGAGAGTTCCCATCTCCCCGGACGCTCCTGAATAAAAAACAACCCAAGAAAAATCAAGGAGAAAAATAATGACCGATCGTCAGGAGAAGAAAACGCAGTTCGAAAGCAAGAAAAAAAAGAATCCCCTGGTTTTGCTTGTTCTTACGTTAGCGGTTGTGGCGGTGGCGGGTGTGGTGGGCTGGATCGCGACAGGGGGCGACAACGAGAAATATCCCCTGGTCAGTAACGTTCAGGGCGAGCTCGCCATTCCTCTGCGCCAGGTGGACGATGGCAAGGCTCATTTTTTCAGCTATCAAAGTGGGGAGACCACCGTCGATTTTTTCGTTCTTAAAAGTGATGACGGTGTTGTCCGTGTGGCCCTCGATACCTGCGACGTCTGCTATCGCGACAGAAAAGGGTATCGTCAGGAGGGGGATTTCATGGTGTGCAACAACTGCAACCAGAAATTCCGCTCCGATATGATCAATGAGATCAAGGGCGGCTGCAACCCCGCACCGGTCGGGCGCAACATTGTAGACGGCAAGGTCATCATTGCCGAGGCGGACCTTGTTAATGGAGCCCGGTTCTTCAAGGGGCCGAATAAATAGGGAGAACACTATGAGACTGCGAACGATCGCTTTCAACAACCTGCGGCGCCGCAAGGGGCGCATGGCCTTTCTTGTCGCCGGGCTTCTGATCGGCGTTGCCACCGTGGTGACCCTATTGTCCATGACCTCGTCCCTTACCATGGAGGCCCAGCACAAAATGGAAAATTTTGGGGCCAACATCTTAATCACCCCCGAGAATGATGAGCTTTCTCTCGCTTACGGTGGCATCACCTTCGGCGGGGTGTCGGTCGGTGCGCGGGAGATCCACCAGCAGGACCTGGCAAAAATTTCCACTATCCCGAACAGCGGGAATATTGCTGCAGTCGCTCCCAAGTTACTGGGCGCAGTAGAGGTAGGAAATGCACGGGTTCTGATGCTGGGGGTCGATCCGGAAAAGGAATTCCATATCAAGCGCTGGTGGTCGGTGGACGGCCGCCCCTTGGCAACCGATGAAGAACTGGTCGCCGGCAGTGCCGCCGCCACACGTCTCGGGCTTACCCTCGGAGATACGGTGGAACTGAGCAGCCAGAGCTTTACCGTGACCGGAATCTTGCACGAGACCGGATCCCAAGACGACGACCTGCTGATCGTGTCACTTTCTGCCGCTCAGGCGCTACTCAAAAAAGAAGGAATCGTCTCTCTGGTGGAAGTGGCGGCGCTGTGCGGCGACTGCCCGGTGGATGAAATAGTCACGCAGATCTCCACCGTGCTGCCGGGGACCAAAGTCGGCGCCATCCAACAGGTAGTCAAGGCTCGCATACATGCCTTGGAGCAGTTCCGCGTCTTTTCCATGGGGGTGGCTGCGGTGGTGGTCCTCATCGGTGGTCTGGTCGTCTTTGTGACCATGATGGGTTCGGTCAACGAACGGACCCGCGAGATCGGCATCTTTAGAGCACTCGGCTTTCGCCGGAGTCACGTGGTGGGGCTGATCCTCATGGAAGCCTCATGGGTGAGCCTGCTGTCCGGAATCCTCGGTTTCCTTTTTGGGATGGGAGCGACCAGGCTTATTCTGCCCTTTCTGGCCGAAGCGCATGTGCAGTTGATGTGGAGTCCGTGGCTTGCCGGTGGATCGGTGCTGCTGGCGCTGGTCGTTGGCACCCTGGCCTCCTTTTACCCGGCGCTGCACGCCAGCCGCATGGATCCCACCGAAGCGCTGAGGGCGCTTTGAGACAGTTCCGAACCCCGGGTTGTAAGCCCCCCAAACCCAGAACATTGAACATAAAACACAGAACGGATTTGACATGGCATTTATAGAGATTAGGAAGCTGAAAAAGACCTACCTCAGTGACGGTATCCCGGTTGCAGCCCTTAAGGAGATCGATCTGGCGGTTGAAGATGGTACCTTTCTCGGGGTCATGGGGCATTCCGGCTCCGGCAAGAGCACCCTCCTGACAATCCTGGGGGGACTCTGTCATCCCACCGCGGGGACGGTGAGCGTTGACGGCATCGACCTTTACGCCCTCGGCATCGAGCGCTTGGCCGATTTTCGCCGCGAATATCTGGGGTTTGTGTTTCAGTCTTTTAACCTGGTCCCCTATCTGACCGCCCAGGAAAACGTCATGCTTCCTTTGGCGGTAAAGAAAATTGCTGCTGCCGAGAAGCGGAATCAGGCCCTTAAGGTTCTGGAGCGGGTCGGCCTGTCCCGGCGCGCCGACCATCTGCCAAGCCAGCTCTCCGGGGGCGAACAGGAGCGGGTGGCGATCGCCCGCGCCCTGGTTAACCGCCCACCGCTGATTCTGGCCGACGAGCCGACGGGGAGTCTGGATACCGCAACGGCGGCGGAAATCATGGCCCTTTTTCAGGAGCTGAACGCAGAGGGGCAAACCATCGTCATGGTGACGCATAACCTGGAGAACCGCAGTCACTTTCATCGCACCGTCATGCTCCGGGACGGGTTGGTCGATGCCGCGCCGATCCCGGAGACCGTGGCTTTGGCTGCGGTATAAGGGGTAGCCTGCGGGCCTGACCTTTCTTGTCATCCCGGGAAGGAATACACTTGGAAAACAATTCTTAGAATTCTTCCTGTGCATCTTGTATAATCTGCCTTGGTGGAAGAAATCCGGGGGGATCTCCATTCTCAAACGCGTGAAGAAGGCCCTTTCACTGCCGCTCGTATCATTGTCACTAAATCCAAAATCCCACTAATTGTAAAAGCTTATAGGTGAAGAAATTGGACGTTGAAAAATATCTAGCGCGAATGCGCGTAGAGAAGCCAATTGGCATAGACCTGGATTCTCTCACTATGCTGCAGAAAGCTCACTTGAAAACAATTCCTTTCGAAAATCTTGATATTCACTACGGCAGGGAAATATCGCTTGAAATTGGGAATGTTTTCGAAAAGATAGTGCTCAGCCAGAGAGGAGGTTTCTGTTACGAGCTTAACGGTCTCTTTCATGCTCTGTTACGAAAGCTTGGGTTCAGGGCCAGAATTATATCGGCTAGAGTCGCGAAAGAAGATGGAGGTTTTACCCCAGAGTATGATCACTTAGCGATAGTTGTATCAATTAATGCCTTGAATTATCTGGTTGATGTTGGTTTTGGCCATTTTGCCCTTGCACCGCTGCTGATCTGCCCCGGGGTTAAATGTTCGGATGGGATAGGTGAGTTCCAAATCATGGAGTTCGATAGAAATTATCTTGCAGTAAGGAAAGTCGAAGATGAGGTTGCCATCCCCAAATACATCTTTTCGCTGGACGAGCGCAGCATAACCGAGTTTCAAAACATGTGTGTCTATCATCAAACAAGTGCTGATTCCCCTTTCACCCAAAAAAAACTAATCTCCATCCTTACGGATGATGGGCGCATAACCCTGACCAATACCCAGCTGAAAATTTCAAGGGGACAAGGTGCTCAAGTAGAAGATTTCGGCGCGGACGAATTTGAAAAATATTTGGAGCGGTATTTCGGTATCAGAATTTAAGTAAGGCAGAAAGGTAACAGCGCGTTGCCCGGACAAGTTGGTGAACGCAGCGTTAGCCGTGCTATTTTTTGAAGAGCGCGCCCTCAAGCCCTTCGCTTCTCCCTGATCTTCGCTTCTCCCTGATCTTCGCTTCTCCCTGATATATTATGGCCGGTGGGCAGCGCGGATCGTCTGTGGCTCGTGTCCCGCCCTGACTTCTGTTGACAACGGATTGTCAAATCAACTGTGCGGTGTGGAGGCCTGGTCTTGTATATATTTCTTGACCTTTTCCAAGGGCAATGGACTACTGAATAAAAAGCCTTGTGCCGTGGTGCAACCTGCCAGTTTCAGGTATCTTTTTTGCTCCATGGTTTCTACCCCCTCAACAATACAATCCACGCGCAACCCTTGAGCCATCGAAAGAATGGCAGAGAAGATAGTCTTATCTCCTTCTTTCAAATTTTCATTTTGGATAAAAGAACCGTCAATTTTTAAAGTATTGATGGGCAAACTCTGCAAGTAGTTCAGGGATGAATATCCAGTGCCGAAATCATCGATCGCGACGCTGATGCCATGATTTTCAAATTCCCTGAGCACAGAAGAAACTTTTTGCATGTCCTTCATTAGACCGCTTTCGGTAATCTCCACCTCTATACAATTATGCTGCAGGTTGCAGGAATTCAAGACTTTTTGGCAATCGGCAAAGAAGCCTTCCTTCTCGAGTTGATAGATGGACACATTTATTGCAATTTTTAAATAGTTGAGCCCCATTTTTTCCAAAGAAACTGCATCTTCACAGGCGCGCTGAAACACCCATGCGCCGAGATCTGAGATCAAATGGCTTTGCTCGGCTAAAGGGATAAAAAGTGACGGCGGAATGGCGCCGCGACTAGGATGTTTCCAGCGTAGCAGAGCTTCCAATCCAACCACGCGTTCACTGCTCAGATCCACCTGGGGCTGGTAGTGCAACTCCAGCTCTCCCCTTTCTATAGCGTGGTAGAGATCGCTTTCCAGTTCCAGGGAATGGGTATCTTTCTGCGGCATGGCATTGGTGTAAAAATGGTAACTGTTGCGGCCTTGTTCTTTGCTGCGATACATGGCCAGATCCGCATAGCGCACAAGCGCTTGTTGCGTTTCGCCATGGTCCGGGTAGATAGCGATGCCCATGCTGATGGTAACGCGAATTTCCCGGCCTTGAAAAACCAGAGGAGTGGAGAATTTCTCCAGCATCTTTCTACAGATTTTAGCTGCATCCCTGTCATCATGCAGGTTGGTGGCTAACAGGAGAAATTCATCACCGCCAATGCGGGCTAACGTATCGCCTTCCCGCAGGCATCCTTTTAAATTTTTGGCGACTGTTTGCAGAATTTCATCCCCGACGAGATGACCAAAGGTATCATTGACTTTTTTGAAGTGATCCAGGTCGATAAAAATGACCGCCAGCTTAAGTTTTTCTCGCCGTGCCTGAATCAAAGCCATCTGCAAGCGATCGTTAAATAACGTCCGATTGGGTAACGCCGTGAGGGTGTCATGATAAAGATGATAGCGAATCAGTTCTTCTGCGCGTTTGCGCTCGGTCAGGTCGCGAATCACCCCATATGTGCCAACAAAGAGGTCCGTACCTGAGTGTTCTACCGTGTAGACCCCCATAGAGGTGAGTTCTACCGGCGTACATCTGGCCTCTACATGAACAGGACTATCCTGGTGGTTGTTTTTGAGGCGCAGCTCAATGCCGCGTGAGGCCCTTTTCCCCGTGCGCCGTTCATTGAATGCATGGTTGGCGCGCTCCAGATCTTCTTCAAATACCACTTTGCTGTAATGTTCGCCCAGAAGTTCATCCATCTCCCTCCCAAGCAGGTTTTCCGCCCGATTGTTCACAAAAGTAAAACAGCCTTTGTGATCAAGCATATAGATGAGATCGGGAGAATTGTTGACCATGAAACGATGCAATTCTTCTGAACATTTGATTTGTTCCTGGATGCACTGCGCACGCAGGCGCAGTTCGACACGTTCACTAACTTTGTTGATAACTCCCAGCAGAGTGGAAAAGTCAAAGGGCTTACTTATGAAGTCAATAGCTCCATTCCGGATGGCCTGGGTCGCAGCGGAAAAATCTTTTTCACCACTGACTACAATCAAGCGTGTCTTCAGTTGATTGCAACGGACAAATTCCATTACTTCATGGCCACTTAGTTGCGGTAGATTCAGATCTACCAACGCCAGGTGATAATGGTGTTTGCGCAGCTTTTCTATTGCCTCACGGCCGTGAGCAGCTTCATGAACCTCGAAGGAGTTTTTCCGTAACAGTTCACAGAGGCTGTGGCGCATGCGCGGTTCATCTTCGATTACCAGGATGCAGAGGGGATCTGGTTTTTTTTGGCAGGCTTCCAATGTTTTCAGTGGTTCAGGAAAATGAAACTTTTGCAGAGGTTTCAATTGAGTGAGCATAACTACTTCACCTTTCCTCACTTTTTTCAGGGGCAGGAGCGACATTCCTCGGCAAAAGGATTTGGAAGCGCGCACCCCAATCACCGGTGGCGCAACTTATTTTGCCTCCCATTTCATTCAGCAGGTTTTTTACGACGACCAGTCCCAACCCTGCGTGGCCAGGCTTGGGGCTTGGCTGGGGCTGGAAGAGCTTTTCCTGCTTTTCAAAAGGAATGCCTGGGCCATTGTCTTCTATTTCCAAGCCACAATAGCACTCTTCTTCCATAAATATCTGGCTTCGAGTGCGGATTGTGAGGTGTGAGTGTTCCGGAAGAGCCTCTGCTGCGTTTTTGCAGATGTTAAGGAGTACCTGCGTGAGTTTATCTTTATTCAGAAGGAGAGGGGGAACCTGTGGGTCTAAATCGAGCTCCACGCGAATGTTCCGGTTTGCGAACAAGGATTTTCGCAGGAATATTGTCAGGCGTTCTACCAGATTGTTAATGTTTACAGGAGTGTCAGCCTGCGTGTCTTGCGAACTATCAATCAACCCCGCTACCAGGGTGGCCACCCGGTTGATCTCTTCTTGTAACACCTGTATTTCCGCGGGAATTTCGTGCTGATCCTGGAGCTTTATTTCAAGCAGATGCAGGTAGTTTTTCATAATAGCCAGAGGGTTGTTGATTTCATGCACCGTGCTGCGGAGCTGAAAGTTATGCGCTTCACTGCTATTCTCTTGCGTCGATAGCTCATTCTGCTGTTGCAGCACCGCCAACCTTTGCCCCAGCTGTTCACAAAATTGCAGCACAAATGCTGACTTATGCTGAAAGAGTGCTACGTCTGGAGCAGGCAGACCCAAACAGAGTAACCCCTGACAGTAGGGTCCAGTGCCTAAAGGGATGCTGTAAAGGTTCGCATGCCCGAAAAGGCGCACCAGTTGCTGGTCAACCAAATTGAGGCCTGAAGATTCAGCAGACAACAGCCGAATTTCTCGCATCCTGAAAGCTTCGACGGCTAAGCTCCTGCTTCCCTCTGGTTTGAGACTCAGCTGATTTAGTTTCTCCCGCTGGCCTGTGGGATCATAGCCCTGTAAACACTGAGTTTTCTGGTCGAAGATAAAAAACCCCGGCCTGTGCCAGCCAAAAATCAATTGCAATTCCAGTGCGGCATTCTGGCACAAACTGGCTAAATCATGCTCTGGAGCCAGTTGGGATTGAAATACAGTGAGTAAACTGTGCTTCTTTACCTCTTTATGTAATGCGTTGCTGGCTTGATCCTGTTCTGCGACTAGTTGCTCGATCGAATGTTTTTCTACCTCTGGATCGAGAATAAACGTTTTCAGAAGGTGCTGCGTTCTATCCTGTGCCAGCGCATGGATATCCACCAATGTCCCTTCAGTGAAAGAGAAAAGCGCAGCCCCGGAATGCACCAGTGAAGCCAATTCAGGGGTTGAGATGTCCGTCAGTTTGCGGCTCAGGTTCAGAATACGAACAAGGGCCATGGTTTCAATTACCTGATCTACTGGCTGACTTTGGTAGCGAAGAGCGTCGCTGACAAATGAGGAGAGTTGCCAGCTGTCTACAATATCTGCAGATAGCTCATTGGCCGTGTGTTCCCAGCGTTGGCGTTCAAGTTCCGCTGCTTCACCGGGAGAAAGTGAGCGCTCAAGGTGCTGATGGTAGGCGGGTGGATCTTTTACCAGCAAGAGCAATTCGCCTAGCCGATGTAGTAACCCTGCCAGGTAAGCTTCATCTGCCGGTGTATATCCCGTAATCCGGGCCACCTCTTTAGCAAGTTGGGCACAGAAAAGAGATTTGTACCATAGATCATGTACTTGGCGCAGATCCACCCTTGTCCAGCGGGAAAACACCTGTTCCATCGCAGAGGTTAAGATGATCTGGCGCACCCGGTTCAAGCCCAGAGTAACTACCAGCCGATGCAGGTCGTGTACATCTTTCCAGGGGCGAAAGGTGACGGTTTTAGCCAACTGAAAAATTCGTGCCGTAATTGCGCTATCCTGGCGCAACAGGTGAACCAGTTTGTCCATATCCACCTCTGGTTGTTGCATCAGGTGCAGCATCTCAACCAGAAATTGCGGTATGCTGGGCAGAGTCTCTAAATGGAAAACTGTACTTTTTCTCGCCGTGCTTTCCGGTTCGCTCATGGTAAAAACCTATACCCTTAAGATCGAAAAACAGCTCTCATACTTATGGCCTCTAGACTGCGCAACTTTTTGTTTTGAACTTTTTCAATCTATAAGCATGTTAACCTGCCTGTCTACTTTTTTCGACCAATTAATTATATGTTTCAGTTTTATTAGACAATCAAGTTAAGTTACGTGGTTTTCCTTAGAGTGCTTTGTATGTGTGTGCGGGGGGCTGGCTCCAAATCCACTGTCTGCCCCTGACCTTGTTGAGGTCGGATAGGCAGAAACGAAAACTCAAGACAGATTATACTTCTTCGCCTGATACCGCAGCGTATCGTAACTAACCTGCAGCAGTTTTGCAGCTTTGGTCATGTTGTTGCCGGTGCGTTCCAGGGCCAGTTTGATATACGCTTTTTCGACAGCCTCAAGCGAGATCCCCTCCTCCGGGATGATCGCCTGGAATATTTTCCTGCGATTGGTAAACTGCTGCTGCCTGCCGCCGATATCCAGTGGCAAGAGCTCAGCGGTGAGCGTATCGGCGTTTTCCATAACGACACAGCGTTCGATCACATTGCGCAGCTCGCGGACATTACCCGGCCAGGCATAAGAAGTCAAAAGCTCTTCGGCATCTTTTGCGATCTGGGTAATCGGCGGTTTGGAATATTTTGCGGCAAAATTCTGCAGAAAGTGCTTGGTCAGCAGCAGGACGTCATCTCCGCGTGCCTTGAGGGGGGGGATCTCAACGGCAAACGAGGTCAGGCGATAAAAAAGGTCTTCGCGGAACACCCCATCACTGACGGCTTTCTTAAGGTCCCGGTTGGTGGCAGCGATGATATTCACGTCGATCGACTGGTCGACCTTCCCGCCGATCCGGCGCACGGTCCTTTCCTCCAGCACCCGCAGAAGTTTACCCTGCAGCTCCGGCTTCATGTCACCGATTTCATCGAGGAGCAGGGTGCCGCCGTCGGCCAGCTCGAATACCCCCTTCTTGTCGCCCTTCGCATCGGTAAAGGCCCCCTTGACGTGGCCGAACAGTTCCTCTTCAATCAGGCTCTCCGGCAGGGCGGTGCAGTTGATGGCAATATAGGGCACGCTCTCATAATCTTTGCGCTCGCCGAAACGCCAGTAGTGGAGATTGCGGGCTAAAACTTCCTTGCCGGTGCCGGATTTGCCGGTGATGAGTACCGATTGTACCCCGGCAGCGGCAATCTTGTGGGTATTTTCGAGCAGCCTGCGAATAATCTCCGATTCACCGATGAAGGTCCGGCCGAGGCTGGCGGTGGTCGATTTTTTCAGGTATTCAACTTCACTCTTCAGGCGGCTGTTGGCCAGCAGCTTTTCGAGGACTATCTTCACTTCTTCAACATTGAAGGGCTTATTCAGATAATCCGTGGCGCCACTGCGCATTGCCCGGATCGCTGATTCCGCGGAGTCGTCGGCGGTGAGCATGATGACTGGGAAATCAATCTCTTCCTCCTGCAGCATCTCAAGCAGGTCGAGCCCGCTCGGTCCCTCGCCGAGGTCGACGTCGAGCAGCAGAGCATGTGGCTGCCAGGCGCAGATCTTCTCGACTGCCCCAATCGGGCTGTTGAGCATATGTGTTTCATAGCCTTCCTTGTGCAAGGCCCTGGCCAACATGCTGATGATCAGCTCGTCGTCGTCCAACAAAAAAATACGTCCTTTGTTATGCATGCAGTGACTCCCGGTTTTTTTGTTCCAGCGGCAGGACCATAATAAATGAAGTGCCCTGTTCTATCTGACTTGTAACCACGATCGTGCCGTCGTGCTGTTCAATAAGGCGCTTGCAGATCGACAGGCCGAGCCCGGTTCCCTTGGTCTTGGTAGTGAAGAAGGGGGTAAAGATCTTCTCCAGCGCGGCTTCCTCCATCCCTTTGCCAGTGTCGGAAATCTGGATGCGGAAGTGATCATCGCCTTCAGCATGGGTGCTGACGGTAATCGTCCCCTCGGTCTCAATAGCGTCGACGGCGTTGAGCAGGATATTCAGGAAAACCTGCTGCATCTGAGACGCATCAACCTCCACCAGGGGTAAGTCCTGTGCGAAATGACTTTGGAAACGGACGGTTATATTGCTGTTCCCGGCGGCAGCCACTTCAGCGTTTTTAAGCGAACTACTGAGCAGCCGGCCGATGTCGACCTGGTCAAACTGGGGTTGCGGCGGCCGCGCATAGTTCAACAGGCTCTTGAGAAGCTTCTCCATCCGACCGACTTCGTTGATGATCCTGACAAAGAGTTCCTTATCCTCCAGCTGCAGCTCGAGTTCATCGGCCAGCACATCGAGGGAGATCTTGATGCCGGTCAGTGGATTCTTGATCTCGTGCGCGAGGCCGGCCGCCATCTGGCCGACCAGGGCCATCTGGTTGGCGCGCTGCAACTCTTCTTCTGCATGCAACTGTTCGGTGATGTCCTTGCAGAAGGAGAGCACATGCTTCTGTTCATCAAGCATCAGCATCCCCATGCTCAGGTCGATCGGGATCCGGGTGCCGTCCTTTCTTATGCGGTGAACCCTCTGGTGCGACCAGCTCCCGTTGATCACGGTTTTGACCCGTTCCTGGTACTGATCAACCTTGCCTGCGGGGACGAGGCGGGTGACATCCATTCCCTGTAGCTCGGTGTTGGAGTATCCATAAAGTCTTGCTGCCGCGGCGTTGGCCGAGATGATCTGCCCCGCGTGCTCATCAACGAAACTGGTGATCATGATGGCGTCGCCGGAAGATTCGAACATGGCGTGGTAGAGTTGGTACATTGTTGCGAGCTTCTTGCGCTCTTCCTGCAGGGACCCGGCCATGCCGTTGATGGAATTGGCCAGGATACGGAACTCGTCTTTCAGGGTCCGATCGTCGATACGAAAATCCAGATCGCCCTGTTCCAGGGTGTTTGTGGCGCGCAGCAGGGTATTGACGGAGCCGGTGAAGCGTTTGAGGAAAAATGCGGTAATCCACAGAATGGCGAACGGACCGACTACAATGCACGTCATCAGGAGGTGTTTGGTCCCGGTTATATCACGATGAATCTTCTTGATCCGCAGGTCGATTTTTTCGGCCGAAGCGACCGACAGCGACTGCACGTTTTTCAGCAGGCTTTCTCCCTGGTCAAATGCCTGCGACCGGGCATTCCCAAGCCGTTCAGTGTTTGAACTGATGGTCAGCGTGCTGCTCAAGAGCTTCATGTAGCGCTCTGTTCTTCGCTGCAATTCGGTCAGTTGCTCGGTAACCTGCGGAGAATGGTGGCAATGCAAGCACTCAGCGGCGGCTTTTTCCATATTTACGACCTGGGCGATCGATTCATAAAAGGGGCTTGCGTGCGGAGATCCCTGCAGCAGCAGGCTCGACTGGACCGCCTTGATACGGTGTTCCAGGTTCTCGCGCAGAAATCCAACCTGGTGGAAAGATATGACATTCTCCAGCTTGTTGGTGACCTTCTGCATGGAGATTACGATATAAATCCCACCAGCGATAAAGCAGGCGAGCATGAGGCTTAAGCCGACCAGAACATGTTTTTTCATAGGCGTTTATGCTGTCAGTCGTTGAAGTAATTGTATGTTTTAAGGTTGAGTCCGATGCTGGCGGCGTAATCGAATACCGGTTGATAATCCGCACGCGTAGTTTTGAGAAATTTATTAAACCCCAGCTCTGCCAGGATCTCCCGGCCCTTATCATTTTGCTGTAATGTCAACAGCTGCTGCTGCAAGGCCTGCTTGAGGTTGTCCGGCAAATCGTGGCGGACAGCCAGCCCGTTGGCTGGAACGGCGGGAGAGGTCGCCAGGATCTCCAACTCCTGCACAATCCGCGGGTCGTTTGCCGCCATCCGGTAGAAGACCGTATCTTTGGCGGCACCGATGTCGGCAAAACCGTTCAATACGTCGTTGATGGCATCCTCATGGGTGCCGCTGAAGTAATATTCGCTGAACCAGGTCGTATAATCTTCGATGCCAAGGGCTTTGAAAAAGCTCAACGGCAGCAGATAGCCGGCGGTCGTCGCCTTGTCGACAAACACCATCCGCTTGCCTCGCATGTCCTGGGCAGTGCGGATGCCGCTGTCTTTTCTGACGAATACCATGCCGTAATAGGTGGAGCTGCCGTTTATATATTGCGGTCTTACCAGGGGCTCGACCCCCAGCCTGTCGATGGCCAGGGCCCCGGTGAAGCTGCCAAAAAAGGCTCCGTCCAGGCCGAGTTCATTGAAATTGTCGATAATGCTGCCGTAGCGGGGCAGAATGCGGATTTTGATGGCAACATCAAGCTGTTTGGCCAGATATGCCAGTAATGGCTCATAGCGTTTTTGCTGGGCAAAAATATTCTGTTCAGGGATCAGGCCGATAGTCAGTGTTGTCGCGGCCGCGTTCTGCTGTTCTGGTGCCGCCGACTCCTGCTGGCTGCAACCTGCCGGGAGCAGCCACAACAGACAGAATAGGCAGAGTAAACCCAGTCCAGTTAAACTGGCGGTTAACCGTTGGCGTATAAATGGGATCATCGTCAGAATATTGCTCCATAGTGAAGCTGATGGATTGCAACGAGAGTGATAAAAAGTGCCATGATGTGAAGTAAAGGATAAACGCACTTCCTGAAACACCGTGCGCTTGTGGCAACCGGATTTTCGGGCAGCACAGGATAAGTATAGTATATGGGTATCGTCGGAAATAAAACAAAGAATTTAATTGTTTTGCGTGGGTTAATATGTAGATTTAACCATACTGACGCGCCTGACTATATTAAGCAGCCTGGGTGGCTATGAAAAGGTTAGTCTCCAATTAAACACCAATATCCCCAGCACACAACATAATTCCGCAATTAAGAAGAGCAGTTTATGCTGTAAAATGTCCACCCGGTAAAATACACACTTCCTGGTGTCTTGGGGGCAAGGGGGGATAGCGCTGTTTCTTTGATTTTCAACAGAACAGCAAACCGCAGCGATAACTGTTTTCTGCAATCTTCGTGCTCCAGGTTACCATCCCGTTGCGTTTGGCGAAACCATCTTCGAAGCTGAGCACCTGGTTTGCTTGCAGCTGCACCTTCGTCAGCATCCCCGAGCCACAGTCGCTGAGGTCGGTGAAAATTCCCTTCGTCTGAATCCGCCGGGCCTCGCCATCGACAATAATCTTGAACGAAAAGTTGATCGGTTGCACGTGCGGACGGCGATAGCAGTAACGATTTTCGTGGGTGTAGTCTTGCCCCTGGACATCCTGGCAGGACCTTGCCTTGTCCTGGTCCTGGAAGTTCGCCTCGATAAGTTGGAGTATTCTCTCCAGGCTGAAAGGTTTTTCCAAGAGATGGAAGGCGCCGTGCTTGCGTGTAGCCCTGATGGCGTCGTTCAGCTGGACGGAGTCCGCCGTGGAGGTTGTCATGAGTATGACCGGAACGTACGGGCAATGCTCATCGATGGTTTGGAGCAGCTGTAGGTCGCATTGTTCGTGCCAGTCGAAACCGAGCAGGAACAGGTCGAAAATGCCCGGGTTGATCTCGGCCAGCGCCTGCTCAGTTGAGCCTGCCGTATGGATGTCGAGCGAGCGCCCTTTAAGGGCCCGTTGTAGGGCCAACAGCAGCAGCTGTTCGTCGTCCACTGCGAGAATTTTAATCGGGGGTGGAGTCACTCGATCCTCCAGATATTAGATGCTATAGCATGGATGCAGATCTAAATAAGTAAAATCAGAGCAAAAGTTGTTCCAAATCTGGACAGCAGTTGCTTTTGAGCTTGTTACTATGGTGCGAGATTGTGGTGCGAGATTGTCTGGCGGGAATGATTGGTCGTCCACCAGCGTGCCCTGCAGATGACCTGCCGAAGGGTCAAGTTTTTTCCCGGGCAGGGTTCAAAGCTGCCCTTTGCTCCTTATCCGTGGGCGTAATTCGGGGATTTCCCCAAATCCCGAGTGGGAAGATTCCACATCTCAGCCAGGTGGCGGACGCAATAAAGCTGTGCTCGAAATATAATCTTCGTATTAGCGCCTACTTTGTCAGCGGTTGCTGCGTGGCATGGTGATTGCTTCCTTACCGCTGTTTGGTTTCTTTTCTATGTTGCTGCCTTAAGAGCGCACACGCGAAAGGGCGTTAAGGGGGTTATGAACTTTTTGGTTTTCGGGAAGAGCAGGCTGGTATCTCTTTGCGGCATAAAATGCGGGGCGGCGCTTGCCTTGTTGGTTGTTTCTCTCAGTACCCCTGCATTTGCTACTCAGGCTGTCGAACTGGAAGCGGGAGATTGCAAGAAATGTCACATGCTTCAGCCGCAAATGATTGCCGAAGGGGGAGGAAAACATGCTACGGAAATCGGTTGTCTCGACTGCCATCCACAGCATCCACCGCAGGGTGATGCTACTAAGGTAGATTGCCGCCACTGCCATGAAGGTGAGCTGCACTTTGAAATCGGTGACTGCCTCCACTGTCATACAAATCCGCATAAACCACGCGAATCCCTGCGCGATCCGCTCAAGCCGGCGCGCAAGGAGTGTTTGTCATGCCACGGCGAAGTTGGAGAGCAGATGGCGGCGGCACCCAGCCGGCATGCCAGGCTGTTCTGCAACCGCTGTCATTCCCGCCATAAAGAGATCCCGAGTTGTCTTGACTGCCACACCGGCCACCAGCAAACCCAGGTCGCTGCCGATTGTTCGAAATGTCACTCGGCCCACCAGCCCCTGCAGATCGTCCCTTACGGCTACGTTCCGGGTAAATTCTGCCGCCCCTGCCATGTCAGCGAGGCGATGGACCTTGCTGCATCAAAGAGCCTCCACGGCGGCATCAATTGCGTGTACTGCCACAAGGGACGTCACCCCAGCGTACCGAAATGCCAGGACTGTCATGGTCTGCCCCATTCCCGGGTTATCCATACCCAATTCAGAGAATGTCTCGAATGTCATGGTGATGCACATCGACTGCTCAGTGAGCAGGAACAACGCTGAGCGCCCGTTTGGGAAATCTCCAGATTTATATGGGTAAAATTCCCACTTTGCCGCTGTTCCAAAATAGAAGCTTTCCCGTCAGGTTTTCTATGTGGCTGAAATTATTTATGAATAATTTAAGTTTATATTTTGGCACAGCCTTTGCTCAAGAGATTGGACCATGATGAAAACTAAACCCTCCATAAGCCTTCTGGCCCTGACCCTATTTATAAGCTTTGCCGCAGTAGTTTGCCCGGCACCGGCGCGGGCACAGGTTTCGGCCAGCTACCTGTATCACCTCTCCGATTTCAGTGGTCCGGTGGCTTCACTGTGGGCGCGTGTCGCCGTCGATCAGACCCAAGGCGAAGTTTATACCCTGAATCGTTCTGATTCGGTGATTCAGATTTTCAACGATACCGCTATGCAGGTGTTTGCCTACGGCGAAGATCTGGCCCTGGCATCCTCCATCGATATCGCTTCAGCTGAAAATGGTGAATTGTTTGTGCTGTACCGCACCCCCACTGCGACCCTGCGTCATCTCAATTTCCGGGGAGAATTGATCGATGAAATCAAGATCGTAAGCACGGAGCGGGGGTTCCAGGACTTTAACCCTGAATATGTTGATTACTGCAATGGCAGTCTCTACCTTGCCGACAGCGAGGCCATGCAGATTGTGGTTACTTCGCCCAGTGGTGAGATTCAACGCAGCTTCGATTTCCGCAAGCAGCTTGAGGGACAAATCAAAGCCGAAAGTAAAGATTCATCCTTGAGTAATGTGCAGCGCAAACGGCTATGGGACAAACTGGCTGCGCTACAAGGCGCTTCTCTGACCGGGTTCAGTGCTGACGCCAAAGGGAACATGTACTTCACCATTGCCCCTCTGTTCTCAGCTTTTCGTGCCACGCCACAGGCTGAATTGGTATCCTTCGGTACTCCGGGGGGCGCCCCTGGCAAATTCGGCGTGGTGGCCAGCATCAGCGCCGACAACCTGGGGAACATCTTTGTCTCCGATCGGCTGCGCTGCGTCGTACTGGTGTTCGATAAGGAGTTCAACTTCCTGACCGAGTTTGGCTACCGAGGTGATAAGCCGAGCAACCTGGTGGTCCCGGACGATATTGCCATCGATGAACGCAGCGGCCGGGTTTACGTCGCCCAGGCGGCCAATCTCGGGGTCAGCGTGTTCAGTATCAAGTACAATTGAAACCGTACCGGGTTGTACCCGGGCACCATTAACGTCAACGAGTTGTTAAACTCAGAGTGGAGAGGAGGTAAAAGAACAGATTTAGTAAAAATGAACCAAGTGTTTGACCGAATTTTCACCATTGGGGTGAAATTCGATATTCCTCCGAAAAGAGTAAACCTGTCGCAAGGCAGGGACACAAAGTCACAGACCCCACCGCGGGGTGGCTGGGCCGCCGGAGAACCAAGCTAATTTTGGGAGGAGTTCCAGACAATGAAAAAGTTACTAACCATCTCGACTGCCATTTTAATCAGCCTCGGCTTGAGTGGGGTTGCGTTCGCGTTCCATGACGGCGGCGTCGCCCACTGCGATGGCTGTCACTCAATGCATAGCGGCGCCGCTTCCGGCCCTGCCCTGCAAAAAGGTTCCGATGCCAGCTCCACCTGTCTGAACTGTCACAATGGCGCAGCTGGTTACCATGTCAGCAGTGCTGACGGCAGCAACACCAACGAAGGTGGGGATTTCCACTGGACCAAAGACAATGGCTACACCTATCAGCAGCGTGGCCCCAAAACATTCGATTACGACAAAGCTGGGCATAACATGCTGGCGGCGGATTTCGGGATGGTCAACGATAGCAGACTGACCATGGCTCCGGGTGGTTCCTTCCCGGCTGCCGGCCTCGGCTGCACCAGCTGTCACGATCCACATGGCCAGGCTAACGGTGGTACCGTTGGTGGCGCCATGCCGATCTCGGTCTCCGGTTCCTACGGCGCAGTTCCCCCTGCCGGCACCCAGGCAGGTAACTACCGGATTCTGTATGATTCTGCCAAGGTTGGCTTCTCCGAAGACGCACCGATCGCCCGCTCCAACAGCTACAACGGCGCTTTCGTTCAGTACGGTTCCGGGATGTCCGGCTGGTGTGCCAACTGCCACGGTGCTTTTTACTCCAACTCCGCCAGCAGCGGGATGCACCCGACTGACGTAGCGGTTCCGGCAGCCTACAACAGCTATGTCGCAACCGGTAACTTCACCGGTACCGTTGCTACCGCATACGATCCATTGGTCCCGATCGAGCGTGGCGTGACCACCGCGTCCAGCGACCTGCCCGATCCGACCGACCAGGCAACTGCTGGTGTTGGCTCCGATGGGAACTCGAAGGTCATGTGCCTCAGCTGCCACCGTGCCCACGGTTCTGCGTTTAACAGCGCGCTGCGCGGCGACATGAGCGAAGCCTTCCTGGCTGAAACCTGGATTTCCTTAGGCTCCAACGTCCCGGCCACCGCAGCTCCTTACTACAAGGGCGGCGTTGAGGTTGATGTTGCTGATGCCGGTACCGGCAATCCGTTCACCGACGGTTATGGTGAATTCCAGCGCTCCCTGTGCAACAAGTGTCACGTACAGGATTAAGCAGGCAGCACAGGTTCAGGTGGTTTGAATTAGCCTGATCCTTAGACAAAAGGGGCCGACAGCGTTTTCGTTGTCGGCCCTGTCTTATTAAGGGAGAGATCAGCGGGGGATCAGCTTTAGTGGGATCCCCCCACCACCGCTGAAAGTCCTCGCGCGGTGCCAGATTCGATTTTTCAGCTTTAGTCTCTCAGTGGCTCTTCCCGTCGAGACGGTTGCTTGCCAGCAAAGGTTCTCCGCTCGCATCAAGCACCGCCTTCAAGATTTCTGTGCGGCAGGCCATAATCAACAACAAAGAAGCAGGGGCGCCGCTGAGCTGTCATGTGGGAAATCTCCAGATGCGTATGGGTAAAATTCCCACTTTGGCGCTGTGTAAAAATAGAAGCTTTCCCGTCAGGTTTTCTATGCAGTCGAAATTGCTCATGAATAATTCAAATTTGTGTTTTGGCACAGGCTTTGCTCTAAGTGTTAGACAGAATTTCCACCATTGGGGTGAAATTCGACATTCCTCCGAAAAAAGTAAACCTGTCGCAAGGCAGGGACACAAAGTCACAGACCCCGCCACGGGGTGGCTGGACCGCCGGAGAGCCAAACTAATTTTGGGAGGAGTTTCGGACAATGAAAAAGCTATTAGCTATCTCGACTGCCATATTGTTCAGCCTCGGCTTGAGCGGGGTTGCGTTTGCGTTCCATGACGGCGGCGTCGCCCACTGCGATGGCTGCCACTCAATGCACAGCGGTGCCGCTTCCGGCCCTGCACTGCAAAAAGGTTCCGATGCCAGCTCCACCTGCCTGAACTGTCACAATGGCGCAGCTGGTTACCATGTCAGCAGTGCTGACGGCAGCAACACCAACGAAGGTGGGGATTTCCACTGGACCAAAGACAATGGCTACACCTATCAGCAGCGTGGCCCCAAAACATTCGATTACGACAAAGCTGGGCATAACATGCTGGCGGCGGATTTCGGGATGGTCAACGATAGCAGACTGACCATGGCTCCGGGTGGTTCCTTCCCGGCTGCCGGCCTCGGCTGCACCAGCTGTCACGATCCACATGGCCAGGCTAACGGTGGTACCGTTGGTGGCGCCATGCCGATCTCGGTCTCCGGTTCCTACGGCGCAGTTCCCCCTGCCGGCACCCAGGCAGGTAACTACCGGATTCTGTATGATTCTGCCAAGGTTGGCTTCTCCGAAGACGCACCGATCGCCCGCGCTAGCGGCTCTAACGGCGCATCCGTTCAGTACGGTGCCGGGATGTCCGGCTGGTGTGCCAACTGCCACAGCTCTTTTTACTCCAACTCCGCCAGCAGCGGGATGCACCCGACTGACGTCGCGGTCCAGGGAACCTACAACAGCTATGTCGCAACCGGTAACTTCACCGGCGATCGTGCGACCGCTTACGACCCATTGGTCCCGATCGAGCGTGGCAATGTCACTGCATCCAGCGACCTGCCCGATCCAACCGACCAGGCAACTGCAGGCGTTGGCTCCAATGGGAACGAGAGGGTCATGTGCCTCAGCTGCCACCGCGCCCACGGTTCTGCGTTCAGCAGCGCGCTGCGCGGCGACATGAGCGAAGCCTTCCTGGCTGAAACCTGGATTTCTTTAGGCTCCAACGTCCCGGCCACTGCAGCTCCTTATTACAAGCATGGCACGAAAATCGACGTTGCTGATGCCGGTACCGGCAATCCATTCACCGACGGTTACGGTGAATTCCAGCGCTCCCTGTGCAACAAGTGTCACGTACAGGATTAAGCAGGATGCACAGGTTCAGGTGGTCTGCTTTAGCCTGATCCTTAGATAAAAGAGGCCGACAGCGTTTTCGCTGTCGGCCTTGCCCTGTTGTGGAGATCAGCTTCAGCTTTAGTGCAATTAAAGCCACGTCAAATGACCGTGGATATCTGAGTGAACTAAGTATATAAAAGGGTGTGGCCAAAAACTCAGGGTGTGAGCAAAAACTCTTTTTTAATGTTCTGGGAGAAGGGCCTGCTTCAAGGAGCAACGGTTCTGCAAAAAAACTTTGCCACGTTGCTTGCTCATTCGTGTTGCATACAGGTAAGGTTGCAAGCCAAACAGAAGATGCCCCTACCACTGGCTTGACCCCTTCTCCTTGCGGTTTTCATCCAGGAGCATTATGACAAGACATTCGATGCGAAAGAGCGCTGTCTGGCTGGTTTTCCTTATCAGTTTAACCTCACCTGCTTTTGGTTCCTTCCACTCCGGTGGTGTCGGTTCTTGCGGCGGCTGCCATGTTAGTCATGGCTCCGGCGGCGCCATCTCTGGTGCGCTACGCGCATCCGATGCCAGCTCAATCTGCCTGAACTGCCATACCGGCGCAGGCACCACTTCAATATCTTCGGTCCTCAGTTTCGACGGCTCTGCGTTGACCCCCGGAGGAGACTTTTACTGGATGACCAAATCTTTTGTCTGGACCGGTGGCTCCAGTCCGGCTGCCATGCACGGACATAATGTCGTCGCCCGAGATTTTGGGCTTGTGCCCGATCCGGTCAGGGTGCAAAGTCCGGGAGGAAATTACCCCGCGGCACGTCTGAGCTGTATCAGTTGTCATGATCCGCACGGGCGCAGTGGCGGCGGAACACGTGCGGGGGCAGCGGCTGTTTCGGTCTCCGGTTCCTATGGGGCTGAACCGGGCGCTGGGAGCAGAAGCGGCAACTACCGTTTGTTAGGAGGGGCTGGCTACGAAGTCAATGGATTCGTCTTCAGCAACCCTGCACCGATTGCACGCCAGAATGCGGCACAGCCGTTTACCGAGAGCGATGACTCCCATGTCGATTACGGCACCGGCATGAGTGAATGGTGTGCAAACTGTCATGCTCAAATCCTGAATGGCAGACATCAAGTTGGCGGCCAGGGCTTTGAACATCCGGTGGGAGGTAACGATCCCCTCAGTTCGGCAATTATTGCCAATTATAACAGCTACCTTAAAACCGGCGACTTGAGTGGCACCGCGGCCACGGCTTATCTGCAGTTCGTTCCCTTTGAGAGGGGAGTCTCATCACCGGCCTTTCTCGATCCGAACAATACTTCCGGCCCGGACAGCAGCTCCAGGATCAGTTGCCTGACCTGCCATCGCGCCCATGCCTCTGCGTTTCGTAACGCGGGGCGCTGGGATTTCGATGCCGCCCTCCTGATAAATTCGCATCCTTCCTTGGGAGATAGCGGCGTGAGCGGCAGCGACGTCACCAACAGCTATTACGGGCGCAATATCGCCAGTGACTTTGGCATGACGCAGGGCCAGTTCTGTGAAAAATGTCATGGCGGCGCCACCCCCTGAACATTTGGATGGTTGTGGAAATTCAACCGTAAGGTTTTGATTTATGGGTTTGAATCGATATAGCAAATTTGCGTTTTTGGGCCTGATCTTCCTCCTTCTCTGTTCCTGCGCGCTGACCTCGATGCCGCAGGCAACCTTCGTAGATCCGAACGCAACCCTGCATCTCTACCTGCAGCCGATGCCGCAGGAAGCGCATAAGCTAAGCTTGACGCTTGCCAGTTTGAACGCGCGAACGCTTGACGGTCGAGACATCCCGCTGCTGGATGGAGAGTTGGTGCTCAACCCCGCAGAAAGTGTCGGGCGTCAAATCAAACTGTTGCAGAAAAAACTGCCGGTCGGGGAATATATCGGCCTGAGCATTGAACTGGCGGCAGCAACCCTGGAAACGGAAGAAGGCCCGGTCGATTTGTTGATCGAGAAACCTTCCCAGTTAATTGAACAGGATTTTTTGATCGAACCTTCTCAGGCTCAGACCCTGTTTCTCAGCCTGAATCCGGATCGACTGGTCACCGACGGATACATGCTGAGCGCACGTTTTTCTGTTTGGAAAGCGCAGATGCCACTGCCAAGTCTTAAGGGGGTCGTCAGTCAGCCGCTCAATGGCACCCTGACGCTCTTCGAGAAAAAAACGCCCATGATTTTCTCCGTGATTGCGGTCGGGCGTGGACCTGCAGGGATGGCCCTCGATCAGAGACGCCGCTTGGTTTACCTGGCGCTGACCGAAGAAAACGCCATCACTGTGCTCGACTTGGTTCGCGATAAAGTCCAGCGCAAAATCCGTTTGCATACCGCGGCCCGGCCGACGGAGCTGGCCCTCTCCGCTGATGGTGCAGTCTTACTCTCTGTCAACACGGGGACGAACAGTGTCAGTATCCTCGAGACCGATTCGTTGATGGAGCGCCGCAGACTCTATTTTTCATCCACCCCGGCTAAGGTTTTTACTGGAGTTGACAAGCGGTGGGCCTATGTCACCCTGCCGGATGCAAATGCCCTGGCCCTGATCAATCTGGACCGGGCCGCAGTCACTGCCACGATCAACCTGCCGGAGACGGTGCTGGATGGTGCGACAGATATGACCGGCCGGGAGATCTACCTGTTGACGGCGAACTCCGCCACCCTGCTGGTGGTCGATGCCGCACGGTTGCAGGAGACCGGGCGTGTGTATATCGGTTATGGTGCGCGCGCCCTGACGGTTGATCGCAGCGGGCTGGTTTATGTTGGCATGAAGACGGGCGAGGTTGCTGTCGTCGATCCGCAGGCCGGTTTCCCGATCGATAGTTTCAGGGTGGGGAGGGAGGTTGTCGACCTTGCCATAGACCGAGAGGAGAACACGCTGTTCGTGGTGACGGATAATGAACCTCTGCTGGAAAAATTCGATCTGGTCAGTAAACGGAAAATGGCGACTCTTGAGCTTGGCGCGCGCAGTTTTGCCGTCAATGTTATGGGTGAACGGTGATCAATGTTCTGCAACCCGCTCCTGCGCATGTTACTTTGTCTGGTACTCCTGTCTTATTGGCTGGTCGTCGATCTGTGGGCCGATGACATTCGCCTCTATGGTGAGTTGAGCTACAGCGGGACGGAGGTCAAAAGCACAGATCGACAGACCGGGGAGAAGAGCAAAACTGATTCAGAGCGGTATAAGCAGAATTACCGTCTGGATCTCAGCAAGAACCTTTTCCCGAACCTGACCCTCGATGGTGGGGCGCAAGTGGAAACTGCCCGGCAGTTCAATGATCTGGATGGAGATGAGAGCGATACGAAGACAACCACGGTCGCGCCATATATTGACGCGGAATTACGCACGGCCCTCTATGCCCTGAGCGCGGGATACCGGGAGAGATACGAAAAAGGACAGGGGTCCGATATCGATACGAAACGCGACTATAGCGATACTTATACCTTGCGTGCGGAGTGGCGTCCGGTTGAGTTGCCCCGTTTCTTTTTAAGCTACTTGAATACGGAACGCCATGATGAGCCGTTCACGCGCAGGAATGAAAACACCATCCTGCAACTCAACAGCCGTTACGAATACAAGGATTATGCCTTTCAGTACAACTATTTGCGGACCGAAGACGATATTGAAAATGTGGGGGAAGAAAGTCAAGGTTCAGTGCTTAATAACCATCTTGGTGCGATTCGCTTTTCGCGGGGCTACCTGGGTGGCAGAGTGACGGTGAATGCTAACTTAAGAGCCGAATACACCGATCAGACATTCTCCGGTGGCGGAGCCCGTGATTTTGCGGTTTTCCCAACGGGGAACATCTTTTACACCCCTGACGCCAATCTGGATCCGATCATGAACGACGAAGACAGCTACGTCGACTTCATCAACGCTGAACTCGATCTCAGCGGTTCAGATGTGATCAACATCGGACTTGATTTCGGCGAGAGGGTCGAAGTTGACATGCTGCAGCTTGCCCTGGACGGCGAGCTGGATGTGAACTCCAATATTGATGATCCGTTCAACTGGTCGGTGTATGTCAGCAACGATCAGCAGTTCTGGGTCTCGAGGGGGATCACTGCTGTCGAGTATCTCAGGGAAGAGGGGCACCTGGAGATAAGATTCAGCCCAGCGGCAGATAATGAGTACGTCATGTTGGTTTACAACCCTCCGATTAACCCCAACCAGGGGCAGGCGGTTGGAATCTTGTCACTGCGGGGCTTTGTGACCCGCGTCCTTGACGATGGCTCCGAGTTGACGACCCATTCCCACAACGGCCAGCTGTCTGTTGGTTGGAAAGTGACAGAGAAGACCAGGCTTCTTTATGATATGAATTTTCAAGAGAGAAAAAGCAGCTTGTTCGACGATCAGCGGGTTAACCTGACGAATGGGGTGACGGTTCTGCATGAGATCAACGAGGTGTTTGACACGTCCGGTCGGATCGCGGTCAACGAGATCTGGAATCAAGGTAAACTTGATACTACGAATTACAATTACAGCGCCAAGCTGAATGCCCGCTACCTGGAAACCTTGAATCAGGCCCTCATTTTCAGTGGGAGCTTGAATAAGGACGCGGATGAGGGGGACAGTGCCTCAAACTCATTGCTGCTGCATACCAACGCGAAACTGTATGAGGGCTGGGATGTTTCCTTTGACCAGGGTTACACCCAGGAGAGCCAGGATGTCGGCAATGATAGCTCCAAGTTTTTCGTGCGGGTCAGGAACAGTCTCGTGCCGCATCGACGCTTCAATCTGATTGCCGATTATTCGATTACCTGGGAAAAAGAGGACGGATCTGACAGGTATCGAAATGAATCCGGCCAGTTACGCGCTTTGTGGATTCCGACCGACACCTTGAGCTTGAGTGGCGAGGTGCAATTGCGCGTCACCGAAGAGTCGACCGACGTGTTTTGGGAGTACGGTATCAGTTGGTTGCCCTTAAGAGATGGCACCCTGCAATGCAGCCTGAGTTACTCTGTAAAAGAAGATGCTGCCGGGAATCAAACGCGTAGCTTTTCTCCGGATATAAGTTGGGACATCACCGAATATGCGAATCTGAGTGTGCGGTACTCGCAAGGGAGCGATGAAACGAATTCTGAAGAAAATAAATTTAAAACCATCCTGGCAAGTTTGAAGTTTTACTATGATTGATATCATTACAAGCTCGTTCGGACCTCGAGAATAAAGATTAAGGGGAAACTATGATGAAGATGGTACAGAAACGGCTCTGGATCATTCTCTTATGCCACACTTTGCTCAGCAGCGGTTGTGCCTCGACGGGGGACAGTAACACTTATAAAAATGCGCTGATGAACTTTGGTTCTGTCCAGAGTGTGGCGGTCCTGCCTTTCAAGAATCTGACCACAGACAATGATGCGGCGGAGCGGACCCGCGACACTTTTATGGGAATGCTGCTCGCCACCGAGGCGATGTATGTGGTTCCACCGGGTGAGGTGGAAAGAGGGATCGAACGTGCCGGACTTCGCGATCCGACCAAACCGACGACCGAAAAGGTCAAAACCCTTGGCCAGATCCTCCAAGTGGAGGCGATTATCACTGGAGTGTTGCGCGAATATGGCGTAGTCCGCTCCGGACAGACTCAGGCGAACCTGATCTCTGTGAGTGTCCAGATGTTGGAGGCCGAAACCGGCAATGTCGTCTGGTCTGCCGATTCAACCAAAGGGGGTATCGGTATCGGCGATCGTCTTCTTGGTGGTGGCGGGGCGCCAATGAATCAGGTCACCAAAGAGGCAATAAATGACTTGCTTGACCAGCTTTTCGAATAACTTAATTGCCCTGCTTCTGCTATGTTGTGCTTGCGTCCTGAGCTCTTGCAGCGGCCTTGGTTTAACGAAACCGCAAATTCTCTCCCTGCAGACCGAAAAAGACTCACCGCAGGCAGCCTTCAGCGGCGATATTGTGTGGCAGGCACAGGTTGCCGGTGGCACGGCACCGCTCACCTATGAATTCAGCGTAATGACAGACAAACAGGAGTCGGTTGTGCAGAAGGGCCCGGAAAATCACTGGCGCTGGCGCCCGCGCAATCCTGGAAAGTTCCGGATCAGGGTAAGGGTCGAAGACGCGAAGGGGTACAAGGCGGCCAGTGACTGGATCTATTTCCGGATAGGTCCGGCGCTTGATCACAACAGCCGCATCGCGTTCTTCCCGGTGGAGAACCTTAGCGGGGTGAAAGCTCCCCTGGTGGAGATCGGCAACGAATACAGGGAGTTGCTGAGAACAGCGGGCATGCAACTTCTGAGCGATGAGCGCCTGGAAAATTTCACGTTCCGGCATCGCGTGCGCTATTCCGGGGGGATAGATTCAGAACTGGCTCGGGCATTACGGGAAGAGGAGGGCGTTGATGCCGTAGTCATTACATCCCTTGAATCATTTGACGGGTCCTCTTCGCCCAAGATTGCCTTAACTTCAAGGCTGGTCCTTTGTCATGACACCCCTCAAATTGTCTGGATCGATGGGGTCGGCATCACCGGGGATGATGCTCCGGGCCTGTCGGGTCTAAAGCGGGTGGGGGATATCGAGGTCCTGCAGCGAAAGGCTCTGAGGACCTTGCAGGATTCAATGGAGGATTATCTTGCCGGCGAGCGGCATTACGGCGCGCCGAACCGTGCTGAAATCATGCCGCGAGATTTTTATCTGGCGACAGATTTTATTCCCGGCAGACAATACAGGGTTGCGGTAGTTCCGTTCTTGAACAGATACGCGCGTCGCAATGCCGGTTTTGTGATCCCGCTCCATTTTGTCAGGCTGCTGCACAGACATGCAAACCTGGAGGTTGTCGAGCCGGGGGTGGTGCGCCAGCAGCTGTTGAAATACCGCTTGATCATGCAAGCTGGCCCGTCACTGGCTGTCGCCGATGTCCTGGCCAGTGACTCGACCATCGCCGCTGACCTTATTTTGTCAGGTTATGTTTTCGACTATCAGGACCAGTTCGGCACCCCGAAAATCGATTTCTCCACCCGCCTGTTTTCCGGTTCCAGACGGCAAATCGTGTGGTGGTCAAGAAGCTACGCCAATGGCGATGACGGAGTTTATTTCTACGATTTCGGCCGCTATCGCTCTACCCATGTGATGCTGCAGGAAATGGTTCAGGCGATTGGTGACCTGCTGTTTCCCCAGGAAAACTACCAGCCGCCGTCTGCGGTTGAACCTTCTGGCTTTTCTATACACTAACCAAAAAAGGATTTTAGATGAAACATTTTGCCCCATTATGGACAATCTTTTGTTTCTGGATACTGGTTTCTACTGCGCCGCTTGCTTGTGCAGACGGACCACATGGGAGTGGTCCGGCACCGGAGCTCGGGAGTGACCTCGCGGTCCAACTGCAGATTCCCCTGTTTGACAAAGCCTTTGCCGACCTGCCGGTTGCCAGTCTCGGCTCGACCCCGGTTTTGTTGAAAGAGCTGTGGCCGTCGCTAAAAAACAGCAAAAACTCCAAAGAGTTGTCGAAAAGTTTTAAGCAGGCACTTGAAGCACATATAGCCAAAAACTCCGGCATAACTGGTCCGGTTGAGGTTTACGTCGACACCAATATCGGCGAAAATCAGCTGCTGTCCGTCGATGTCCCCCTGTTTACGGAGTCTTTTTCCAACGTCCCGGTGGCGCTGGTCAACGAGGACCCGATTACTGTCGCCGAATTCTCCAAGAACCTGCAGTCAGTCCATAATGAAATGGCTGGCAGCGATGCCGCCAGCGGCGCGAAAGAGAATGCCCGGCGGCTGATGGATCGCTTGGTCACTGTTCGTTTGATCGAGCAGGAGGCACGCAATATAGGGTTTGACCAAACTTCATCTTTCCAAAAGCAGGCGACAGAGTTTGCAGAAAAAACCTTGTTGTATGCCTTGCTCAACAAGCAGCTTGAAGGGGAAACCCTGGATACTGAGGCGGCTGATGAATTGTACCGGCAAGTTTCTTTGGAAGGTACCTTCCGCAATTATCTGTTCAGGCAAGAAAAGGATGTGGTTGCGTTGCTGGAGGCCTATAAAAAGGGCGAGGATTTTGATGCCCTGATTGCTGAGGCACTGGCCAAAAAGCAGGCCGTAGAAGAGATCCAGGCGGAGTATATCCGGTTCAAAGACCTGCTTCCCAACATTGCTTCGGAAGCGGCTGAACTTGAGGTTGGAGAGGTCAGCCAGATTTTTCGCCAAGCGGACGGTTTTTTGATCTTCAAGTTGGTTCAGCGCCGGTTTGTAGAAGATCCGCAGGCGCTCGCCTATGCGCAGAAAAACGTCTGGGAGCGACAGCGGGCCGAGTTTGCCGCCAAATATATTACCGATACAGTTGATCGCTACGCGCAGTTCAATGAAGAGGCTGAAGCGGACCTGGATTTTGTCAAAATCAAGGAAGCCAATCCAGACATCAAGCTGGGAGAGGCCTTGCAGCCGCTGTTGAAAGATCAGCGGGTTCTGGTCACGATCAATGGCCCGACCCAGGTCAAATTGACCGTTGCGGACCTCGCAGGGAAAATCAAGGATAATTATTTCCACGGTGTCGACGTTCCCCTTGATGCCAGGGAAGTCAACACCAAGAAGGTTGATATCCTCGATGAGACCCTGTTCCGGATCGCCGGAACGTTTGAAGCCCAAAAGCTGGGCCTGGACCAGACCGAGAAATATCGCATGGACGTTGCCGAATTCGAACGGAGACTGCTGTTCGACATATTTACCGCGAAAGTTGTGACGCCGGAAGTGCAGTATGGCGAAGAAGAGGTGCAGGCGTATTACGCTCTGCATCAGGAGGACTATATGACGCCGGCGATGCTGCGCTTCAAAAGCCTGCCGTTTTATCGCAAGGTCGATGCGGAAAATGCAGCTGAAAAACTGCGCAGCGGCAGCGATGTCAAGTGGGTCTCTGCCAACAGTGAAGGGCTCGTTGATGTGCAGAACAAGGATCTGCTCCAGTTCGATCGCAACCTGCTGAGCCTGTCATCACTGCCTGAAAGCCTCCAGGAACAGGCCGCGGAGGTAAAACGCGGTGACACCCTGGTTTATGCCGAGGCCGACAATTATTACTATGTCCTGTATCTGGAGGATGTTTTTACCCCGGAAGTCCGACCGTATGACCAGGTCCGTAGCGATATTTTAGCACTTGTCTACCAGGAAAAAATTGCGGCGACCCTGGACGAATGGGTGAGAAAACTGAAAGAAGCTTATGAGACAAGAATTTTTCTGTCTGTATAAGATCAAGCAGACGCCTGGTGGGCTTTTTCGCAGTAGCTTGAAGGTGAAGCCCGCCAGGCGCCTGGCGTGGTGTCTGTCGTTAACCGGAAATTTATGCAACTGAACCATAACGAGGAATACTTATGCTGAATGCATCTGGAAAACAAAGAATTCTGCTTGGCGTCAGTATGCTGGTGGGTGTGATGCTCCTTGTTCTGTGCCAGGTTTCTCCAGGCGAGGCAGCGAAACGAAGTTTTGCCAAGAAAAACTGTATCGACTGTCATGGAGACTTTGCCAAGGAGTACCTGTCTAAGAAAAACGTCCACCAGGTGGTCAAGGAAAACAAGTGTGAAGAATGCCATTTACCGCACGGTATTGTTCCCAAACTGCTGCTGAAGGAGTCGGGCGATAAAATCTGCCTGCGCTGCCACAGCGAGGAATCGATTGGACTCGACCAGCCCCAGGTGCACACAGCGCTCAAGCGAGGTCAATGCAGCACCTGCCACGATCCTCATGCATCAGATAATAAATTTCTCCTCAGCAGCGGGGGCAATGATATCTGTTTCGGTTGCCACGACCAGGCGCCCTTCACCAGGAAAGTGGTGCATGGTGTTCTGCAAGAGGATGGCTGCCTGGCCTGCCACAAGGCGCATGCTTCGGCGGAGAAAAACCTCTTGACAAAAAAACCGATTGCTCTCTGCCTTTCCTGCCACGACAGCAAGGGAAAGGCCTTTGTCAAGGCGCATGGTGGCTATCCCGTAGCGGAAAAAAGCTGTAGCACCTGCCATGACCCCCATTCTTCAAACCAGGCAAAGCTGCTTAAAGGCAGTGTGCACGCTCCTGTTGCCATGGCAAGCTGCGACGCCTGTCATGCGGCGCCGACAGCGGCTGAGCCCTTTGACGTAACCGCCCAAGGTGCGGAGTTGTGCCAGCCTTGTCACGCCCATGATGAGTTGACGGGTGGAAAAGCAGTGGAGCACTCCCCCTTTATGGATGGCGAGTGCCTTGCATGCCACGATCCCCACACGTCGGAATATCCGCAGCTGGTGCTTGTGGAAGGGAACAGCCTCTGTTTTGAGTGCCATGCCGAGAAAAACCGCAAGGTTAAATATCCACATGCGCCGCTTGAGTCGGCCGCGGGCTGCCTCTCCTGTCATAACCCCCACGCCGCTGAGTTCCCTGGCCTGGTTTCGGCTCCACCAGAAGGGGAACATTGTCTGAGCTGTCATCCCGACGTGAAAGAGAATTTGGGTAAAATGTCCCAGCAGCATCAACCGGTTGCCGATAATATGTGTACCAGCTGCCATAACCCGCATGGCTCGAATGGGGCGGCCATGCTGTCCAGCCGGGCGGACCAGATCTGCTACGCATGTCATGTCGACGCCCAGCGCGATTTTACCCAGGCAGTGATCCATCAACCGGTCAAATCCGGCAGCTGTGTCTACTGTCATAGCGGTCACGGTGGAGAGAACCCGGCGCTGCTGAAAAAACAGGAGACAGCTCTTTGCGCCGAATGTCACGATACCCTGATGCAAAAGGTGACGGCGCAGGAAATTGAACATGTTCCGTTTGCCGACAAGGAGTGCATGACCTGTCATAATCCTCATGCCAGCCCCTTTGCGGGGATGCTGAATGTTGCACAGAAAACCCTCTGTGCTGAGTGTCATGGGGACCTGGCCGCTGCCATCGAAGCGGCCAACAGTCGTCACGCTCCGGCCAGCAGCGGTGAGTGCAGCAGCTGTCATAACCCGCACAAATCGGCACTGCCCAGCTTGTTGCTGGCCAGTGATATTGATCTGTGCCTGACCTGTCATACCGATATCAAGGACAAGATGGCGCAAGGACGTAGCCATGCACCGGCCAAACAGGACTGCATGACTTGTCACAAACCACATTATTCTGCAGTAACACCATTGCTGACCTTGCCACAACAGGCGCTGTGTGCGGAATGTCATGAGACGTCGACTGAGTCATTTACGGCAGCGCACGCGGGAATTTCAGCCGCAGTGATGAATTGTGTGGCGTGTCATAACCCACATGCCTCCAAGGATCCGAAGTATTTCAAAGAAGTGATGCATGCACCCTTTGCCTCTAGATCCTGTGTTCCCTGTCACGTGACCGGACAGTAAGGAGTACTAATGAAAACATTTACTCAACTGATGATAGTGTGCTGTGTCGGATTGATTGCCGGGCTGGCCGCTGTTGCCGATGTCCAGGCTGCAAACCCATACAATCTGGCAGCGGGGGCGAGGGGAAAGCTCTGCCTGACCTGCCATGAGGATTTCAGCAAAACCATGCAGAAGAAGCATATCCATACGCCATTGGCGCAAGGTGATTGTACCGGCTGTCATAGTCCGCATGCTGCCGATCATGGCAAGCTGCTTGCCGCGGACAAGTCGCAAATCTGCTTCAGTTGTCATGAAGGGTTGGTCCCTGAGGGTGCTGCAAGTTCGCACCTGGCCGTCAGTGAGGGCAACTGTGTCGCCTGTCACGATCCACACTCTTCAGATTACAAGATGAACCTGATCAAACCGGCGGGGGAATTGTGTCTCGGCTGCCATGCGGATTTCGGGCTTAAAATCAAGCAGAATAAGTTTCCGCACAGCCCGGTCAGCGACGATTGCATGATTTGTCATACTCCCCATGCCTCTGCGGACAACCCCAACCTGCTGAATACGAATGTGCCCGAATTATGCCTGGGCTGTCATGATGCAGATAAAAAAACCTTCAAAAGTCAGCATATGAATTACCCCGTTGAACAGGCCAACTGTTCATCCTGCCATAATCCGCATGGTTCAAGCACGCAGTCGATGCTGTACGACAATGTACATGAACCTCTGAGTAAGCGGATGTGCAAGCAGTGTCATGCGGATCCGACAGCCGCGCAACCCTTTGAAACCCTGAGGGATGGTTTTGAACTGTGCCAGGGCTGCCATTACGACATGGTCAACGATACCTTCAACAAACAGCGCATCCATTGGCCCCTTGTGGACAAAACCGGCTGTCTGAACTGCCACTCGCCGCACGCCTCTGCAGAGGCGAACCTGATGAAGGCACCGATGAAACAGGTTTGCGGCAGTTGCCACGGCGATACCATCGCCCGGCAGGAAAGGTCGCTCACCAAGCACCAGCCGATTAATGATGGCGAGTGCAGCATCTGTCACGACCCGCACAGCTCGAATAATGCGTTTATTCTGACTGAGCCGTCAAATATCAACCTGTGCGGCCAATGTCATGACTGGCAGATACACTCCACCCATCCGATCGGTGCTGAAGTAGTCGATCCGCGTAATCCGAACCTGACTCTGGACTGCCTGAGTTGCCATCGCACCCATGGCACGGAGTACCCGCATTTCATCTACTATGAAACGATCAATGACCTGTGTGTGCAGTGTCATACCAAGTTCCGGAGGTAACCAAGATGAAGAAACTTTTGCTCCTGCTTATGGTTCTGGGCCTTCTGCCCCTGCCATTGAAGATTCATGCCGCTCAGGTCAAACTTAAATATATCGGCACCATTTATACCGATGCTGCCGGGGTTGCACTGCAAGAGCCCGCCGGAGTCACAATCACCGAAGATAAATTGCTGATTGCCGACAGCGGCGGTAAGCGCATCCTTACCTTCATCTACCAAAAAGGGGAAGTGCGGCCGGACCAGGTCTTTGCTGTGCCGGAGATGTATCCTTTGATGGTTCAGCCGGCGGCGAATGGTGATCTTTACGTACTGGACGGACGGGCCCGGCAGATTACGGTTCTTGACGCGGCCGGTAAAAGCAAAGGGAAGTTTGCGGCGAAAGGGGTGCCAAGCTCCCAACGCATGGTGCCGCGCAGTATCAAGACCGCGCCGGATGGTTCGCTGCTGGTGTTGGACATTTTTTCCGAACGGGTGCTGCAGTTTGACCAAACGGGCAATTTTCAGCGGCAGTTTGAGTTCCCGCAGCAGTATGGCGCTATTGCCGACATGACCATGGATCGAGCGGGGAATGTTTATCTGGTCGATAGCGTCGAGAAAAGAGTCTATATCTATCGCACGGGATCTGATGAATTCGTGGCTTTGACCCCCAACATGAGTTCGTACATGAACTTTCCCACCAGTCTGACGACCGACAATCAGGGGACGCTCTTCCTGGTTGACCAGTATGGCAGTGGTCTTGCCATCGTCGGCATTGACGGCAGCTTTGACGGCCGGCGCCTGGGCATGGGTTGGAGCGACAGCCAACTGTATTATCCAGAGCAGGTCAGCATCAATGCGGCAGGGGATCTGTTTATCGCCGACACAAAAAATAACCGCGTGCAGCACTTCAGTGTTGCCAACTAGCAGGCCGATGCTATGAATGAGCCAGCAGCAGGCGCGAGCAGAACTCGAAAATATACGCTACGTGGATTTGTGCTTTTGGGCAGCGGCCTGCTGCTGTGCCTTGCCTGTCTGCTGGTGCCCGGTGTGATGGTGGCGGCGGCGAAGCGGACCGGGGCCGGGGAGATGAACAGCGAGGCATGTATCCAATGTCATGCCATTCTGTACGATGCAGGGTTACGGCAAAAGTTTGTCCACCCCCCATTTTTCGAGCGCCAGTGTGCTGTCTGTCATCTGGAGGAAAATTCCGGATACGTTATGCCCAACCAGACGGGGGACGATACACTGGCAGAAGCATCGGTCAGCCAGGAAGACCTCTGGCGAAAACCGCAGATATACAGAGGAGAATCACGCACGTTTGACCAGTTTTTCAATCTGCGTGATCTGCGCCAGGATACCGACTATCGATTCCGCATCATGGTCGGTGAAGAGCCGGACGCAGCTCTCGCCACCAGCCGTTGGCTCGGCCTTGACCAGGCGGAGATTGCCGCATCCGCCGGCCAAGCGGAGATTGTCTTTGATAAAGCCCCGGATGCAGCAATCGGGGAGTATGTAAGTTCCCTGCAACTCGCAACCCTCTCTGGCGGTGCCGCGATTGTTACCTGGCAAACGACCGCGCCCCTCTACGGATGGCTCGAATTGCAGACCGTGGAGGGGCTTGACCTTCCAGGCCGCTCTTCGCCGCAAGTGATGAGCGCGCAGCCGTTAGTGACTGAAGACAGCGAGCACCCACCCCTGCGAAGACCTGAAGACCTGGCGATCAATGCCTGCTACCAGTGCCACCCCGCCTCAGCGCTGGGGACGTCACACCCGATCCGTCTCTATAACGGCCAAGATGTCCGGATTCCAGATGAGCTGCCCACGGTAGAAGGGATGTTGACCTGTGTCACCTGCCATGATCCCCACGGCTCCGAGGGCAAGATGCTGGTGCGCGAGACGATCAAGACCAAGCTCTGTGTCACTTGTCATTTTAAATATAAAAACAGCTCGTTAAGCACGATGTTTGATTGACTGGATGTTGTGAATTGAAGCCAGCTGATGCAGATCAGTCTGCACAACAGGGAGCACTGCCATGAATGCCCAGAGAACCCATAAACGCAAACTTCTGAATTTCTCCATAAAGCGGGATATGCAGTTCCGGATGATCGGCAAGATCTGTCTGCTGCTGTTCGTAAGTCTTCTGCTGAGTAGTTTGATTTTCTATTTTTTCGCCGACCGGGAGGTAACCGCCTCTTACCGGACATTCCATATCAAGGCCCGGAACTTCCTCGACTTCCTCCTCCCGGCGGTGATCAGCTCCTTCCTGTTCAGTCTGGCGCTCGGGGTGCTTGCCAGCCTCTTTTTCCCGAAAACGATTGTCGGCGGCGTCTACCGCATCGAGCAGGATCTGAAACAAGTGCGTGAACAGGGCGATTTAACCCTGCAGATCAAGCTGCGCGCCGGCGACCAGGTCAGTTCTCTGGCTGCAGAGATCAACGCCTTGCTGAGCGACTATCAGAGCAGGATCAACAGGCTCAACCAGTCCTTCACGGTGCTCGAACAGTACATCGGCGACGAAATAGCTGAACAGGGCAGGGGCGATGTGCAGCTGGCCCAACAGGCCAGTGAACAAATGCGCGCGGAATTACGCAACATGAATTATTGATTCTGCTGGGCAGTGTTCAGGGGTGTGGTCTTTGCGGTGCTGAGGGCGGGGCGCACTAATGCTCATTTTGGGAGGGAGAAATATCCCTGTTGAGTTAGCGGGTTAAACGTTCTCCCAGCTGTCGATACCCGATGGGGTCCGAGGTAACACCCCCTCCTTCTTGATGGCGCAGGTTGCTTAACCTGCGTTGACAACCTTTAAAATCTGTTTAACGGATGGTCGATCTGCCGGGCCATCACCAATGTGATGTAACCTCACAATCCCAGTTGGATCGATAAGCACATCGCCGCCTCTTTGATAGATATCCCCTTCCCCCTTTTTCGGTTTATTGCCCTTCAATATCTCCTTGAAATAGGCTTCCCAGGTTTTAATCCCCCAGATATCCCAGAAAGAAGCGGAGAGCATGCCATAACCTTTGTAAACCTCACGCGTACTATCAATAAGGATCGGCCACGTAAGTGCTGTGTCTTCGACATAAGAGCGGGCAAGAAAGTCATTTTCAAAGGTAACGACAACTACTTTTATCTTCAGTCTGTTGAGTTCATCTTCCATATCACGCAACTGCGTGATGTGCGCCCGGCACGGGAGTCAACCAAGATGCCGGTGGAACACCATCAAGAGCCAGCTCCCCTTATAAGCTTCCAGCGAACGCAGAGTGCCAGTACTGTCGGGAAGGGAAAAGGGCTTCGCGGGTTTACCTGTCATAGCAGTCCTCCATTCAGCAAAGACAAGGCTCTCCGCGCGACAGCAAAAGATGCAGGTGGGCAGTCGAACGGAATAAAGCCTGGAATTTTGCTAGTTCCTGGATTATATCGCAGTTCTGCTGCGGCGCATGCTCTCAGCTCCAGATAGGTGCCTCTGTAACGCCAATAAGCTATGCAACTGCGCGCTGGAGCCGTTTGCGCTCTGTGTGTTTCGCGCGGGTGGGCGCGCGCCCGTAACAGCCGGTGCGGGGGTATCCCCTGCGCCGCTGCAGCCAAGATTCTGTGCCTGTGCGGTCAGGATGCCGGGTTGTGGCGGCTTTGGAGACTGCCGGCTTGGCCGGTCAGCTGTTTTGGCTGGGAGGATTTGGGCTGGGGCTGGGCGATGTAGTGCTGAGGTTGCCCCATTATGGAGACCAGTTCGTTGACCCGCTGGTTGAACTCCGCCAGTTTGTTCTGGGGCACCGCCGATGCTTTGGGGATGTTGGCGGTCAGGGGGTTTACGGGGCGCCCCTTGATGTGGAGCTCGAAATGGAGATGTGGCCCGGTTGAGCGCCCGGTGTTGCCCGACTGGGCGATGCGTTGGCCGCGCTCAACTTTTTGTCCGGTTTTTACCTGGAAACGGCTCAAATGCAGATAGCGCGTGGTGTAATGGCTGCCGTGCTGAATTTCGATGTATTTGCCCGCGTAGGGATGATTCTGCACCCTGGTGACTACGCCATCGCCAGTGGCAAGGACGGGAGTTCCGGACGGCATGGCGAGATCAACGCCGTTGTGGGGGGAAACCCGGCGGGTGATGGGGTGCAGGCGGCGGGGGTTGAAGGGGGAGCTCACGCGGTATTGCCCGTTCATGGGATAGCGGCGGAATGCCCGCGCCAGGCTCTCACCCTGGTGATCGTAGTAGTTGCCATCTTCAAATAGAAATGCGCTGTAAAGACGTTTGCCGCGGAAGATACGCACCCCTTCGATACGGCTCTGGCCGGTAAACACCTCTTCGACAAACTGCTGGCTGCGGATAATCTGAAAAACATCCCCTGCCCGTATTTCGCGCGCGAAATTAATCTGTTCGCCGAATAAATCAGAAACTATCGCGATTTCCTTTTCACTCAGGCCAGCGTGTTTTGCCGAAAGATAGAAGCTGCCATTGATGCTTCCTTCGAGCACGTCCTGTTCCCAGGTGCCCGGCAGGATAACTTCATCAAAAGCAAAGGTGGAGTCATCAACGCGTTGATACACCACCTGCCTGGCGGGGTGGATAAACAGCTCCATCCGCTCCAGGGTGCACACCTCTTCAGCAAGGGTGAAGGTCAGGCGGTTTCCCGGCCGCAGGGTGTCGAGCGCCAGGACCTCTTCATCTGCCGCCAGTATCTGCTGCAGGGTGGAGGAGGGGATTGCGAACATGTTGAAAATCGACCCGAGGGTGTCGCCGGGGACAATGGCGCGGACAAAGAGAGTCTCAGGAGCGGGTATCGGTTCGGGTGCCAGGGTGCAAAGCTGCGCCTGCGGGGCTGGTTCCGGTAAATTTAAAGTGGCATCCATCCTTTCAGGGCTGGTAGAAGGGGAAAGAAAAGAAGGGGGACTGGTATAGAGAAAAGCAGCTACGGAGAGGGCAAGGGTCCCTATCAGCAGCCGGAACCGGCGTTTAAGGCGTTTTTTGCGGCGCTCTGCGCGGGTGTTGGTCCAGATGACGTTCATTGGCGACCTGTTTGGCAAGGTAAGTTACAGCACATAGCTGCCGCAACTGATAGAAGAGACGATATAGGACGAAAGCTGCCGGCGCATAGCCTTACGGGTCGAACAATTCTATGGGTGAAGATTGGAGCGGGTATAGAGCATCCAGCGGGAAAAAGCAAAGCAAGTGCCGGCCAGCAGCAAATACTCTAGAGTTTTGCCTCAAATGTCCCACATCTGTCAACCCCAACCGCCATCAGGGCACAGATATTTTTGTTTTTTAATGGGCCCTGGGATTGTTTTAACAACGCGGTTACGGAAGCGGAAACGTGCTTGCGGCCTGTGCCAGCAGGTAGTAATCGTCGACCTCTTCGATGAGAAACTCAACAAAGGCGTGGTTCGCGCGGGACAGGCCGGTGTTTTTCTTCCAGGCAATGGCGAGGTCGAGGTACAACGGAGTAGAACAGGAGAGCGCCGCCAGTTGAGTATCCTGGGTCACCATCATCCGCAGGAGAAAGGCCAGCCCCAGCTCTTCCTTGACCAGATTGACAATAAGGGAGAACAGGTTTGATTCCGCCACCACCATGGGGGTCATCCCTTCCTGTTCTGCCAGCGCGTCGATCATCTCGCGCAGATGATAACCGGTTTTGAAGTGGATGAGGGGTTCACTGAGCAGCTCGCGAATAGGGATGTGTCCCCGTCGCGCAAATGGATGGTTGCGCGGCACGCATGCGACCACTTCATCGCGGAGCAGATGATGGGAGTCGAACCCCTCCGGCACCGGCCCGGCGATGATGCCCATATCGATTTTGCCTTGTTCGATCTGCCGCGAGAGGTTCCAGGCGCTATCTCCGCTGATGGATATTTGCAGCGCCGGGTAGCGCTGCTTGAAAGCGGAGATGATCTTTGGCAGGAAGCAGCTGCTCAGCATCGGAGTAAGGCCGATCCGCACCTCCCCCTTGAGCAACCCACGCAGGTCGGCGAGCTCCTGGCGCGCCAGGGTTACTTTACGCTGAATTTCCCGCGCATGGCGCGCCAGCACCTCCCCCTCGGCGGTGAGGGTGATCTTGCGGTCGCGGCGGTTAAAGAGCCGGACCTCCAGCTCCTCCTCCAGTTTGCGGATGGCGATGCTTAAAGCCGGCTGCGAGATATGGAGGCGTTCCGTCGCCCTGGTGAAACTGCCGCAGCGGGCCACTTCCAGAAAAAAGCGTAACTGACGCAGATCCATTGGTACCTCCCGAAATTATCTTTTGTTCCTCTTGTGTGCATATTCGATTATATACGATTTTTATAATAACAATAAAAACAATATATTTTATATATAGACTATTCCCCCTTATACTCACACATAATACCTTCCGACCAGGAGCAGCATTTATGCCCATCTATCTTGACTGTAACGCGACCACCCCGGTGGAGCCTGCGGTCGCCAAGCTGGCGGCGCGATTTCTCGAGCAGGATTTCGGCAACCCCGCCAGCCCGATCCACGACTATGGGCTCTTCGCGCGCGCGGCGGTTGAACATGCCCGCGCGCAGATTGCGCGCGTGGTTGCCGCCCGTCCCGACGAGGTGATCTTCACCAGCGGGGCCACGGAAGCCAATAATATTGCCATCCTCGGTCTGGCGCAGGCCGCGCTGAATGCTGGCAAGCGCCATGTTATCACCACCGCCATCGAACACAAGGCGGTACTGGAGCCTTTTGAAGCCTTGGGTCGACTTGGCTTTGAGGTGGAAATTCTCCCCGCTGGAGCGGATGGGCGCTTTGCTCCACAGCAACTGGCGGCGGCGCTGCGCCCCGATACGGCGTTGGTTTCCACCATACAGGTGAATAATGAAACAGGGGTAGTGCAGCCCCTCGCGGAGGTTGCACAGGTGCTGGCGCAGCATCCAGCCTGGTGGCACGTGGACGCCGCCCAGGGTTTCGGTAAGGAGCTCGAACAGCTGCGCCAACCACGCATCGACCTGCTTAGCATCAGCGGGCATAAGATTTACGCTCCCAAGGGGGTGGGGGCGCT
>CAYUJC010000004.1:9158-53201 GCA_964444945.1 uncultured Desulfuromonas sp. | reverse complement strand
TGGTACGCCCTAGGGGATTCGAACCCCTGTCGCCGCCGTGAAAGGGCGGTGTCCTGGACCAGGCTAGACGAAGAGCGCACAATATATAATTTGTTTGTGGCTGGGGTGGGAGGATTTGAACCCCCGAATGACGGAGTCAGAGTCCGTTGCCTTACCGCTTGGCTACACCCCAAGAGCGGCGCTGATACTAATGACAATTCGGCGGCAGGTCAAGCGAAAATATACGCCTTTTGCTAAAAACGTCTCGGTGCCCTCCTCTGCCCTGTTTTTGGTTCCGCTGCGTGCTAATATGTGGGATGTTTGGTGCTGACGGCACCAGGCAACATCAGGGCTGTGGGATAATCGATGCGCTATCAATATGAGTGGGAGGAAGAATACGATGGAAGAGAAACGCCTCTATAAGCGCGTTCGCTTTATTGAAGAGGTTGAGATCACCCACGCAAATAAAATATATCCTGGGGTGGTTACCGATATTTCCATGAAAGGGATCTTGATCCGGCTCGAAGATATGCCTGCAGAGGATGTGGCAGAACAGGGTTGGCGTATACGTCTGCCGTTATCCGGGAATGTGCAAATAATTGTCAAAGCCAGGCCCAGCCACTGTGATCTTAAGAGCCATGCGGTGGGGTTTGAATTCACCAAGATTGATGCGGACAGTATGGCGCATCTGCGCCGCCTGCTGGAGCTGAACACCGGCGATGCCGGCGCTATTGAACGTGAACTTGGACAGATGGTTGAAGATATGAAACTTAAATACCTGGGGTAGGTTCGCGCGCAACGCCAGTGCCCTCTCCTAAACTTTAAAGCGTGTCTGCTCCAACCCTGCCCTGCCCTGCCCCACTCGCTATCAGTTGCTTCAGATCCTGGGCCGCCAGCATCCCTTTTTTCACTGCGCCCAGATCTTCTCCAGCGCTGGCTACGTTGTGTGGATCCCAGCTTGCAGGGGCATTCTGCACTAACACGGAGGGGATGCTTTTACCTTCAAGCAGCGCATACATATCCCCCTGCTCTACCTCCACCCCCTTGATCTCAATATGTGTCACCTGCATGGCGGCGTAGATAAGCTGAGAGCACTGCACCCGCTCAGGCGGGTAGCCCCATTCCCAGTATACATTTACCGGGTAAAAATGCTGGGCGCTGCACCCTGGAATACCTGCAGGTGTGGCAAAACACAGCACTGCCGCGGCGTCCATGATATCTTCGGCAAGCGGGATACCGCAGGGCTTTACCACATACAGAACGATACTGCGGTGGTGCTGTCTCAGGGTGTGGATAAAATCAACCCCCTTTGCAATCGCATTGTGAAAACTCAGGAGCGGATACATGGCAGAATCCTCCCCTTGAAGCCAGTCTTTCTCAATCCCTAGATTCTCGTGTGCCCACGCAACACGTTGTGCCGCAGCGGCAGGGATGGCACAATCTCGCAGGTGGAACATAGCCACCAGTTGACTCCAGCGCTGTTCACTCAGAATGGGTTTGTCCGGTGCTGGGGGCAAAAGGGCAGAAGCACCTGTCCGGTCTTTATGCGGGCGAAATCTCGCATATACGGATAAAACCACCCCCAGTGTCACGCAGATTCCAAGCCCGCCCCATATGGCATACGCGAAAAACTTCATTGTTTTATGTTCCTTACCCTTTATGTTCCCCTTGAGTATATCCTGGTTTTGTTTTTCGCAGTAAATTCCTGCGAAGTTCGACAGGTGTAGACAGTAGTTTATGCAACTTGCTAAGATAGCAAAATAATGGCTGTTTTTCTATTCTTCGTTTTCTACATATTTACAGCACGTATTCGGCATTTTTTCTTTGGCGCGCAACTCTGCGGGTGCAACTGCTTGTCCATCTCCAGGCAAAATAATAGCCAGCCACGCTGCTGTGAAAGGGGTAATTTATATGCTTAATTTCACGATTGACCAGAGTAAATGCAACCGGTGCGGGTTATGTGTGGTTGATTGTCCACGCAATATCATCCAACTCGATACCCGTGCGATCGCTTCCTCTGCGACTGTTTTCCCCGCAACTTTTTATCCTTACATCCCGGCGGACAAGGAAGAGTTGTGCTTCGACTGTCAGCACTGTATGGCGATCTGCCCCCACGCCGCCCTGTCCATCGGGGGGCGCTCTGTGGAACAGAGTCTGCCTATCCCCGGTCATCTGCCTGATCCTGCGGCACTGGAGACCTTGATTAAGGGAAGACGCAGTGTACGGCAGTTTGCCAAGGAAGATCTGGCGCAGGATCTCATTGAGCATCTGCTGGAGGTAGCCAGCCATGCTCCCACCGGGGTAAACGTTCAGCAGGTGCATTTTCATGTAATAAAAGAGCGCGCCACTATGGACACCTTTCGGCATCAGTGTATCGAAGCATTAAGGGAAGTGATTAAAGAGGGGAAGCTGCCGGAAAAGAGAAACTACTTTGCGGAGTTTGTCCGGCAGTGGGATGAAAAAGGGCTGGATATCCTTTTTCGTGGCGCACCCCATCTCGTCGTGACCTCGGCACCGGCTAAAATGCCAACGCCGCAGACCGATGCTTTAATCGCCCTGGCTACATTTGAACTGTATGCGATGGCCTCCGGGGTCGGAACCTTGTGGGATGGCTTTGCCCTGTATACGATTCGTGATATTGCTCCAGAACTGCGCGCCACCCTGGGAATCCCGGAAGATCATGTCATTGGCTATGTTATGGCCTTCGGCAAACCGGCAGTGAAGTACCAACGCACGGTGCAGCGCGCCAAAGCAAAGATTGCATATGTGGACTGAGATCCGTTCCCCTATTTTCGCAGCGTAAAGGTCAGGGCCTTCTGCATGGGTGTATTTACTCTGTTCTGGCGCAGGGGCACTGACGCTCTGGCGGCCTATTCGCTTGCACTTTTGCACCCTTTCTGCCAGTATGCGCGCGCATCTACACTCCATCGGCGCCCAAGGGCAAGAAGCTTCTCCGTATACCCGTAGCAAAGATTCAAAAGGTCTAAAACCATGTTGGTAAAACCGGAACAGAAGGCGGTTTATGTTTTAGCCAAGGCTGTATTGCGCCAGAACAACCTGAAGGTCGCCGTGCTGCAGAGTGGTCAGCATCTTCACTATCCCCCATCCAATCCGCCTACGCTGCTCGACTGGGCTATCAGTTACGTCATGTGCTTGCCACAGGACAGTGAAGAAAGGCGCTTGCTGGATATGTTACACCTGAACCCCGAGTGTCGTTGGACGCCGGAAGAAACCAGGCGGGCGGCCAGATGCTACAGACAATTTTATCAGAAAATCGAGGGGCAACGGCTGTATTCCATTGGCAATAAATGGCTGAATTCAGGTGGGCGGAATCTCGTCAATGCCTATCTGATGGCCTGATTCCCCCCCACAACCACCTCCACCATCCAATTAACTAACACCACCTATGAAATACCATCTATGAAATATAATAATGTGTATCTTGACAGTATCTGCTATGAGCTTCCCCCTGTGGTAGTTACGTCCCTTGAGATTGAGCAGCAACTCGGCGCTATGTATGAAAAATTGCATATAAAGCCCGGTCAGTTGCAGGCCCTGACCGGCATCCGCGAGCGGCGCTGGTGGCTGCCGGGGACTGAACTGTCGCAAGGAGCGATAGCGGCCGGGAACAAGGCCTTCCAGCAGAGCGGTATCTCTGCACAGGATATCGGGGCGCTGGTGTATACCGGGGTGTGCCGCGAACTGTACGAGCCCGCTACGGCATGTCGTGTGGCACACGCTCTGGGCGTTGGCGGGGATGCGTATATATATGACATCAGTAACGCATGCCTTGGAGTGCTCAATGGGATCATCGATATTGCCAACCGCATCGAACTCGGCCAGATCCGCGCCGGGATGGTGGTTTCCTGCGAGAGTGCGCGCGAACTGAATGAAACGGTCATTCGCCGCCTGCTGGCGCGCGCGGATATGGCGTTCTTTGCCCGTTCGGTGGCGACCCTCACCGGTGGTTCCGGCGCGGTGGCGCTGATTCTTTCAGATGGATCGCTGTGCGCCAACAAGACCCATAAACTCCTTGGCGCGGCGACCCGCAGTGCACCCCAATACCACGAACTGTGCCGCTGGGGGGTCGAACCTGCCGGTGAGGATCTTTTTGCGCAGTTTATGGACACCGATGCGGTTGCGGTGCTGAATCACGGCGTCGAACTCGGAAGGCAGACCTGGGACGATTTCCTCACGGCCATGCAGTGGGGCGGAGATGATATTGAGCGTGTAGTGTGCCATCAGGTGGGGGAATCGCACCAGAAAACTATTTTGCGCAGTCTTGGGATCCCGCTGGAAAAAGACTTTGCCACATATAGCTTCCTCGGCAACATCGGTACGGTCTCACTGCCGATTACTGCCGCTATCGGGGCGGAACGGGGCCATATCAGGCCGGGACAAACGGTTGCTTTTCTGGGAATAGGAAGTGGCCTGAACTGTATGATGCTGGGAGTGGAGTGGTGAAACGACTTTTGCCTGTGCAAGGAAAATATGCCAGATTAGCCAGTGGTCTGAAGCTCCACTATCTTGACACCGGAGAAGGTGAAGCGGTAGTGATGCTGCACGGCAACCCGAGCTGGTGCTTCTACTATCGCAATCTTGCAGTTGCCATGGCCAGCACCCACCGCGTTATCGTGCCGGATCACATCGGCTGTGGCCTGTCAGACAAACCCGATGACAGCCGTTACACCTATACCCTCGAGCAACGGGTCGCAGACCTGGAAGAGCTGCTTGAATCCAGCGGCGTCGAACATAATATTACCCTGGTAGTGCACGATTGGGGCGGTATGATCGGGATGGCCTTTGCCACCCGCCATCCGCAAAAAATCAAGAAAATTGTTGCCATGAACACTGCAGCGTTTCATATGCCGCAGAGTAAAAAGCTCCCGCTGGCGCTCAAAATCGGGCGTAACAGCCGCCTCGGCACTGCCCTGATCCAGGGGCTGAATGCGTTCAGCAGCGCCGCTGCATGGATCGGGTGCAAACAGAACCCGATGCCCAGAGCCCTGCGCCAGTGCTACACGGCCCCGTACAATTCGTGGCGCAACCGCATCGCGACTCTGCGTTTTGTGCAGGATATCCCCCTGTCTCCCGCTGATCGAGCATACCCCTGCGTAACTGCGGTGGAAGAGAGCCTGCACAGCCTGCAGGATTTACCCCTTATGGTATGTTGGGGCGAAAAAGATTTCGTATTCGATCACCATTTTCTCGAACAGTGGCGCCTTAAATTCCCCCACGCCCGCTTTCATACCTGGGCACAGGGGGGACACTATATCCTTGAAGATGTGGCCGCTGAAATCATTCCGCTGATTTGCGCCTTTATTCGCGAACCCTGATATGATGGAAACTGCCAGCACATACTCCCCTTCTGCCCCTTCTGTACGTGCCCGCAATATTGCCGCATCACTGAGCAAGCGCGCCGCGCAACAGCCATTATCCCATGCGGTGGTATTTCCCCACAGTCGAGATCGGCGCGGGCGTGTATGTTATACCCACCTGACCTACGCGCAGCTGGACGCGGACAGCAACAGAGCCGCCTATGCCCTGCAGCGCCACGGCCTTTGTGCCGGGCAACGCGCGGTGTTGATGGTACCCCCCGGGCTTGATTTTTTTACCCTCACCTTCGCCTTGTTTAAAATAGGGGCGATCCCGATTTTGATTGACCCCGGGATGGGAGTAAAAAATCTGGGGGCATGTCTGCAGCAGGTGCAACCGCAGGTATTTATCGGAAATTTAAAGGCAAATCTGGCGCGCAAGATTCTGGGTTGGGGGAAGTCCAGCCTCAGACTGGCTGTTTCCACCTCTTCGCTCCCCCTGCCCCAGACCTCGCGCCTGGCGGAAATACTGGCGCACACTCCGACGGCCCCAACGTTTGAAATCCATCAGCCTGAAGTCAACTCTCTGGCTGCGATCCTGTTCACCAGCGGCAGCACCGGCCCGGCCAAGGGAACTGAATACACGCATGAAAACTTCTACGCCCAGATCGATACGCTGAAAAAACTGTACGCGATTCAGCCGGGCGAAGTAGATCTGTGTACGTTTCCACTCTTTGCCCTGTTTGCCCCTGCTCTGGGGATGACGGCAATAGTTCCAGATATGGATGCTTCGAAGCCGGGCAAGGTTGATCCAGCACGGATTTTTGAGGCTTTTGATAACTTTCAGATCACCAACATGTTTGGCTCCCCGGCTCTATTACGCCGGGTTGCGGCTTCCGGGTCCAGACAGGGGCGTAAACTGCCGAGCCTGAAGCGGATTATTTCCGCCGGGGCGCCGGTCCCAACGGATATTCTGGGTCAACTGGCAGAGATGCTCTCCCGGGATAGCAAAAACGCCTCTTCCGAGGGTTTAACCCCTGAAGTTTCTACCCCCGAAGTTTTCACTCCGTATGGGGCCACCGAGGCCCTGCCGGTATGCTCCATCGGCAGTCGCGAAATTCTGCAGCACACCGCCGCCAAAACCGCTGAGGGGCATGGCATATGTGTGGGCAGACCTGTAGACGGCATCGACCTGAAGATTATCTCCATAACGGATGCGCCGATCACCTCCTGGGATGCGGCCGAACTCCTGCCCACCGGCAGTATCGGGGAGATCTGCGTTCGTGGACCTCAGGTCACTTCCGGATATTTTTGCCTGGAGCAAGCTACCGCGGCGGCCAAAATCTATACTGAGACCGGCGGCTTTTACCATCGCATGGGCGATGTGGGCTATCTGGATGAGCAAGGCAGAGTGTGGTTCTGTGGCCGCAAGAACCACCGGGTGGTAACCGCCACCGCCACCCTGTTTACCATCCCGTGTGAGGCGGTGTTCAACCTCCATCCGCAGGTGGCGCGCACCGCGCTGGTCGGGTGCAGCGAGGGGCAGACACAGCGTGCGGTTTTATGTGTCGAGCTGGATAAAGATGTATCTGAACCGCAGAAAGAGGCTATCATCAGTGACCTGCGCCAGATTCAGCGCCAGTATCCGCATACGGCGGAAATCTGCGCGTTTCTGCTCCATCCACAATTTCCGGTGGATGTCAGACATAATGCGAAGATTTTCCGCGAAAAACTTGCGCTGTGGGCACAAAAAAGATGGGCACAGGCGCGACAGGAACAGGAGCCGTTGCCATGAAGGCTTTAGTCACCGGCGGCGGCGGTTTTCTCGGCAAGGCTATTGTGGAACGCCTGTTACACAGAAACATTGAGGTGGTGAGCGTGTCGCGCTCGCACCATGCGCACCTCGCTGCGCTTGGGGTTGAGCAGTTTGGTGCAGATCTGGCCGCTATGGCGCCGGAGCATCCGGCGTTTGCGGGATGCACTATGGTATTCCATGTCGCCGCCAAAGCCGGCGTGTGGGGGGCCTACGCCGAATACTACCGCGCCAATGTACTTGGGACCGCCAATGTTATCGCCGCCTGTCGGCATCACGGTATTGATAAACTGGTGTACACCAGTTCTCCAAGTGTGGTGTTTGACGGCGAGCCGCTTGAAGGTGCCGATGAATCGCTCCCCTACCCGCAGCACTTTGATGCGCCCTACCCTGAAACCAAGGCCATTGCGGAACAACAGGTGCTGGCGGCGAACGATTCCACCCTGGCTACGGTAGCGCTGCGCCCCCATCTGATTTGGGGGCCAGGGGATAACCACCTGGTGCCGCGTATTCTTGAACGTGGGCGGAAACGCCAGCTACGTAGAATCGGGCGCCAAAACAATCTGGTAGATTGCGTCTATATCGACAATGCCGCGGACGCACATATACTGGCGGCGGAGAAGCTGATCGCAGGTGCAGATATTGGTGGCAGAGCCTACTTTATCTCCCAGGGGGATCCGCGCCCGCTGTGGGACATTGTCAACGCCATCCTGGCCTGCGTTGATGTGCCCCCGATAGAGCGCCATATCCCGGTAAGGGCGGCTTACGCCATTGGATGGCTGCTGGAAAAGATCTACACCATAACCGGTAGCCATGCCGAGCCGCGCATTACCCGTTTTGTAGCCCGCGAATTGTCCTGCGCCCACTGGTTTGACATTTCGGCAGCGCAGCGCGACCTGGGCTATCAACCCCGTATCAGCATGGAGCAAGGGCTGAAAATGTTACGGGAATCTCTACGGTAAAATCAATTCGAGCATGGTATACAAAACCCTCCATATTGAGTGCTTGACTTATGTAAGATATTGATATTTAAAGATAAATTTTGATGATTAAAAATTGAGCAGTACGACAAAAGCACCAGCAAATACACTAGTTAGACACCCTACACAGGAAGTTTCCCATATGTTATCCACAGGGTTGTGTTGATTACATATCACCTCAGCATGGGGGCTGAATTGGCCGTCATAACATTCCAGCTGAACATCTCAGCGGCAGATTTTTTACGCTATTATCAGGGCCAGGCCAGTAGCGTCAGCGTAACCGCTGACGATGGGCGCACCATCCGTTTGCCGGCGCTAAGGTTTCGTCCTTTTCTTGAGCGCACTGGGGTGCACGGACGCTTCCGCCTGGAATTTGATGAAAAGTGCAAATTTATTTCTCTAACGCGGATCTAACCAGATACGTATCGAGGTTTGGTTTTATCGATGATAATAACGTTGAGCATCCTGGCTTTGGCAGCGGCTTTTTTTATCTCTGGCAAAGTTCGTTCTGATCTTGTCGCACTATGTGCGTTAATCCTCATGATGCTGTTCGGCATCCTGACTCCAGCTGAAGCATTGAGTGGTTTTTCCAACTCGATTGTGGTGATGATGATCGGCCTGTTTGTAGTTGGAGGGGGGATCTTTCACACCGGCCTGGCTAAGATGGTGAGCAGTAAGCTGCTGCAATTATCGGGCACCAACGAGACTACGCTACTGATTGCGATAATGGTGGTCGCGGCGGTGTTCAGCACGATGGTGAGCAACACCGGCACCGTGGCGGTTATGATGCCGATCGTGGTCAGCCTGGCCATCAGCGCGCAGATAAACCCCGGCAGATTGCTGATGCCGCTGGCCTTTGCCAGCAGTTGTGGCGGCGTTATGACCCTGATCGGGACACCGCCCAACCTGGTGATTCAGCAGACCCTTCTCGCCGCAGGGCATGAAGGGCTGGCGTTCTTTTCCTTCACCCCTATAGGGCTGGTTGCCCTATGCAGCGGAATTATCGGCCTGCTCATTCTACGCAGATTTTTACCCTCCAACGAAATGGCGAAGGGTAAAAACCGCAGGCGACGCTCCGTTGATGAACTTGCCACACGCTATCAGTTGGCGGATAATCTGTTCCGCGTCCGGGTGGGGGCAGCTTCAACGGTAAAAGCCAAAAACCTGGCCGAGCTGGATATATCTTCCCAGTTCGGCCTGAACATTATAGAAATTCGGCGCAAAACCTCGGCCAGAAACCAATTTCTCAAGACCATCGATCAAGAGATTGGCGGCCCTGCGACCCGCATTGAAGAGGGAGATATCCTTTACCTGTACGGCACCTTCGACCAGGTGTGTAAGTTTGCCCAAACCTGCGGCCTGCTCCTGCTGGACCATCAAACACCGGAAAAGCAGCACGACTCCAGTGCAGAGAGCTATGCCACGGCCCAGATCGGCATAGCCGAAGTGATGCTGACTCCCAGGTCAAGCCTGACTGGTCAACCAGTCAGGCTTGCGGGGTTCCGGAATAAATACCGGGTGAATGTCCTCGGAATTCAGCGCAAAGACACCTTGCTGCTCCACAACCTGAAGGATGTGAAAATGAACCTTGGGGATGCGCTCCTGGTCCAGGGCACCTGGAAGGATATCGCCCTGCTTGCCGCAGAACAGACCGACTTTGTTGTGGTCGGCCAGCCCCTGGAAGAAGCGCGCAAGGTCACGCTGGATCAAAAAGCGCCCATAGCCGCTGGGATTCTGCTGCTGATGGTGGTTTTGCTGGTCGCTGAGGTCGTTCCATCCGTGGTCTCGGTGATGCTCGCTGCGGTGTTGATGGTGGCATTCGGCTGTGTACGGAATATGGAGGAGGCATACCGTACGGTAAACTGGGAGAGCATCGTTCTGATCGGGGGGATGATCCCGATGTCCACAGCCATCGAAAAGACCGGTGCCGCCGCGCTGTTATCCAATACCCTTGTGGGTTCGTTAGGCAGTTATGGGCCACTTGCACTGCTTGCCGGGGTTTATTTTACTACCTCTTTGCTGACCCTGTTCATCAACAATACCGCCTGCGCAGTTCTGCTTGCCCCGATCGCGTTCACCGCCGCGAGCCGCCTGGGCGTCAGCCCATATCCATTTTTGTTTGCGGTCTCCATCGGTGCCAGCATGTGCTTCGCCTCGCCGTTTTCAACCCCCCCCAACGCCCTGGTGATGTCGGCCGGCCGCTACTCCTTCGCCCACTATCTTAAGGTGGGGGTGCCATTGCAGATAATATTGGGGATTATTATGGTTATAGCACTGCCGTTCTTCTTCCCCTTTTAGCCCTAACAGCAGGAGAACGTCGGTTTAGAAGAGCAGCTGAAGTGGCACCTATCGAACTGTGAGGGAAAGCACTGATACTATGGAATATGCTGATATACAACGCGCATGCGAGATATTGGGAATCAGGGAAGAGGCCAGCCTGAAGGAGATCAAACAGCGCTACCGGGAGCTGGTACGCCAGCATCACCCAGATCGTAACGCCAGTGCCGACAGTGAGCAGATCCGCCTTATCAATGCCGCCTACGCCGTGTTGGAAAGATACTGCTCCGGGTATTCGTTTTCGTTCAGCAAGGATGAGTTCTTTGCGCAAAACCCCGAAGCCAGACTGCGCGAGCAGTTCGCCTATGATCCGGTATGGGGTGGAGCACAACCTTCCGAGGACGATTAAATGCCACGGGAATCAGGCGCTGGCGCAACGACAACGTTTGCTGCACCGATTTTAAAGCAAAAAAAGGTGAAGTAAACTAATGAAACGGAGGTCCATATGAAACTCGTTATTCTGGACGGGCATGCTCTTAATCCCGGTGACCTCAGCTGGGGAGGGATCGAACGCCTTACCTCCTGTACCATCTATGACCGGACGCCGCCGGAGCTGGTAATAGAGCGGGCAGGAGATGCCGAGCTGGTGCTGACCAACAAAACGATCATGAACCGTCCGCTGCTGGAAAAACTGCCGCAGCTGCGCTACATCGGCGTTCTCGCCACCGGGGTGAACGTCGTCGACCTTGATTTCGCCCGGGAACAGGGGATAACGGTCACCAACGTTCCCGGATACGGTACCCCGTCGGTTGCGCAGATGGTGTTTGCCCTGCTGCTGGAGTTGACGATGCAGGTCGGTCATCACTCCGAGCTGGTTCGCAATGGAGCCTGGTCCCGCAGTCCGGACTTCTCCTTCTGGGAGCGGCCGCTGGTCGAACTACGGTCTGACCATGGGAATCATCGGTTTCGGCCAAATCGGCCAGAATGTCGCCCGCATTGCGGAAGCCTTCGGCATGCGGGTGCTTGTCCATACCCCCCGGCCCGAAAAATTCCTGCACGCCCCCAACAAACCAGGTCTCGATTTTGTCGATATTGAACAGCTGCTCAAAAGGAGCGACGTGGTATCTTTGCACTGCCCCCTGACAAAAGAGACGGACGGAATGATCAACGCCTGCCGTCTTTCCCTGATGAAACCAACCGCCTACCTGATCAACAGTGGGCGCGGTCAGCTGGTAGATGAACCGGCTTTGGCGGCAGCGCTGAATAAGGGACAGCTCGCCGGCGCCGGACTGGATGTTCTGGCGTCGGAGCCTCCGCCAGCCGACAACCCTCTCCTATCGGCCCACAATTGTTTTATCACTCCGCACATCGCCTGGGCGACCCGTGCTGCCCGGGACCGGCTCATGGCCATTGTGACTGACAACCTGGCCCGTTTTCTGGCCGGACAGCCACAAAACAAGGTGACATGAGCGGAAGCCTGCATCCACGGCCGATTTTGATTTTGCTTGACATTGCTCTGGGCGGGGGCGGATTTTCATCGAGGGGGCACGCGGGGTGGTTGCGGCAGAATTCCAGTGAATAATGGCCGGTCTGCCATGCGCGGTCAGGATTCGGTAGGCTTGATTCAACAACAGTTCGTTTTCAGCGGCGCTCCCGCAGCCCAAGAGCGTCTTGCAGCGCCCCGAGACAACATGCAATCACCTTGTGGTTGATATCGTCCGGCCCTTTGCGAAAATCGTTGTCGCCGGTGGCCATGGTGTTGGTCACATGCAGCAATGAGGCAATTTCAACCTGCTTGACCTGAGCCAGTGCAATCAAAGCCGCAGCTTCCATCTCAACGGTCTGTACTCCACCGGCTCGATGTTGCTCGATCTGTGAAGCGGTTTCCCGATAGGGAGCATCCGTGGTCCAGGTAGTTCCACGGTAGACCGGTAAGCCACAGCTCAGCGCATGGCGAGCCAGAAGCGCTGGCAATTGACCTCTTGCCTCAACCGAGGGTGCCGGAGGAAGGTAATGATAAGAGGTCCCTTCATCGCGAATCGCCCGGTCGGGAACCATCAGATAGGGGGGCGAAAGTTGATTGCCGATCGATCCGGCAGAGCTGTAGCCGATCAGATGTCCGCAACCAGCGGCGATCAATTGTTCGCTCACCAGCACCGCAAAAGAGGCCCCGACCGTTCCGCCGATCAAGCCCATTTCAAAGCCATCCTGCTCAACAACCAGCAGCGAGGTATGAAAACAGGGCCAATCCGGTACGGTTTGCGCGCCGAAGTGTTCCTGTGCCACCGCCACCAACTCGCCATCAAAGTCGAGCAGGCAGCAGGGCGGAAGTTTGCTGCGCCTGCCACCTTTCATCGCGGAGGCTTGAGCGAGCAGATTCTCGGGCAGAAAAACCGAAGGTTCTGCTGTCGGATGCGTAAGTAGCGGGAGTTTTTGCTCGTCGTTCTCTGGCATATTATTCTTTCACCGAGGCACGCAATCTACCTGGCATTTTAATGGGTCCAGTCGATAACCTGAATATCATCCCCAATTGATTTTTTGATCGCCTGACGCATCATCTTGAAGTGCGGACAAGGCATGCCGATCGGATTGCCCTTACTGATACATGAGGCAAATACAACCGCCTGCGCCCCTCTGTCGACCAAGATTTTGGCGCGAGCGACGGCACGTTTTCCAGGACAGCCGCCGCAGGAAACAAAACCGATAACCTCAACGGGGCCCGTTTCCTTAAAAGCTGATTTACCCTCTTTCGCCACCTTGAAATCGGTGGTTCCTGGACAATAATCTTTGGTTTGTTGACAGCGGATGATACCTGCTTTCACTATTAAGGTCCTCGCTATAGGGGATGATTATCGGGGGGATGATTATCGTTTTTCACTTGCCTTATCCGCCTTTGGCGAATATGAACCGTTCATCATTGACTGCATCATTTCCATCATCTCTTCGCAAAAGGCTGACTTGGCAACACTTTTTTCTGGTAGAGGCGGTAACCCCTGCGCGGTAACGACGTTCACTGGATTATAAAGAGCTTTACGAGAGTCTCCAGCGCTAAGGTTACCCTTCTCCCCCGCACATCTTTATGGCACGCTGCAGGCGCTTGATGCAGCGCTCGCGCCCCAGCACCAGAGCTACTTCGTATATCCCCGGCGCGCTGGTGCCGCCAGAGAGGGCCACCCGCACGGGCTGCCCGACTTTGCCAAATTTAAGTCCGGTTTGTTCCAGAACCTGTTTGAACGCCGCCTCTATCCCCTCCGCATCAAAGGTAGCCGTTTTAAATTGTTCCAGCAGGGCAGAAAAAATCCCGGCTTGTTCGGCAGTTATAAACTTTTCTACTGCTGCTTGGGCGTAATTCAGCTCATCCAGATAGTAAAAAGCTCCCTTTTGCGCCATCTCCACCATGGTTTTGCTGCGATCCTGTAAGGTTTTTACCACCTCGGCGGCATCCGGCCCGGCGCTTGTATCCACCCCTGCGCGGTGCAGATACTCCTGCAGCAGGTTCCCCAGGCGCTGGGGATCACCTGTTTTGATATAGTGCTCGTTCAGCCACAGCAGCTTATCGGGGTTGAACACTCCGGCGGAGCGCCCGACGTTTTTAATGGAGAACTTCTCGACCAATTCCGCCATGGAAAAAATTTCTTCATCCCCGTGTGACCAGCCCAGACGCACCAGATAGTTTACCATCGCTTCCGGGAGATACCCCATATCGCGATAGGCCATCACCGAGGTGGCGCCGTGGCGCTTGGACAGGCGTTTCTTGTCATCCCCCAAAATCATGGGAACATGGGCAAATTGCGGTACCGCATACCCCAGCGCTGCGTAGATCTGAATCTGGCGCGGCGTATTGCTTAAGTGATCATCACCCCGCACGATCAGGGTCAGGCCCATCTCAGCGTCATCTACCACCACGACGAAGTTGTAGGTGGGGGTACCGTCCGTGCGCTGGATGATCATGTCATCGAGTTCGCGATTCTCAAAACTGATGTTCCCCTTGATGAGATCGTTAAACGCGGTGGTGCCGACGGGATCGGTTTTGAAGCGCACCACATAGGGTTGCCCCGGACGCTCCTGCTCCAGCTTTCGACAGGATCCATCGTACTGAGGCTTGGCTCCCTGCTGAATTGCCGCTTCACGTTTCCGGGTCAACTCCTCTTCGGTGCAGTAACATTTGTAGGCCTTGCCGGAATCGAGCAGAAGTTGAATTTTTTCCCGATAGATGTCAAAACGTTCGGACTGATAGTATGGTCCTTCGTCATACTCAAGCCCCAGCCATTCCATGGCGTCCAGAATTGCGTCAACCGATTCCTGCGTGGAGCGCTCCACATCGGTGTCCTCTATGCGTAAAATAAAGGTCCCCCGATTCTGCCGCGCCAGCAGGTAATTAAAAAGGGCGGTTCTGGCCCCGCCTATGTGCAGATACCCGGTAGGACTCGGAGCAAAACGGACGCGCATCTCAGACATTGAAGTTCTCCATTGAAAGTTCGGTTTATCAATATGGTTTATACAAAAAGGTCTTAAACCCGTGTTTGTGACCTCAATAAACGCAGGATTATACGCCAATTCAGCCTGTTTTGTCATGTTCAACCTCGGCCTTTCACCGCTTAAATGCGGATCAACGAAAGACTGCGGCAGCGTACCCCACGACAGAGGCGTAGTCACCACTGACGGCGCCGGAATTGGTGTATTCGAGCACTTCACCCGTGTACGCTTTGCCATACAGAGCATTCAGGGTTGTCAGCATCAATGTGGCGGGGAATATCCCGCACATGCTGATCTGATGTTTCAATACGTGCGTATACATCTGTTGCGCCCTGCCCTGGACCAGCAGATCCAGAACCGGCAAGTCATACTGTTTGGCAACGGCAGCGGGCTCATAGTGGCTCATGTCACTGCTGGCGAGGAGCAAGACATCATCCCGGCTGGGGGCTAAAACTTCTGCCATCAGCTGCCCCATCTGTTCCAGGTCGGCAAAAGAGTGCTCCCGCAGCATTACAGGGACAATCTGCACATCGGGACGCTGATACTGCAAAAACGGCAACATCACTTCAAGGGAATGTTCCAGGCGGTGCGCACTTGGGTCGGGGCTGAAGCCAGTTACCGTGTTGCACAGCTGCGCCGCCAATTTTGCATTGACAGCCACTTCCCCTAAGGGGGTTTGCCATGCGCCGCTGTCATACACCGCAGCGCTGGAACCAAGCCCCTGATGATTGGGCCCCAGCAGAATTACAGTAGGGGGAATATCCACCCCTGCCAATGCCGTAGCTGCGACAGCGCCGGAATAAACATACCCGGCATGTGGAGCCAGAACCGCGCGTGCTGGAGACTTTTTCCCCCTATTCGCAGCAGTATAAAAACTTTCCAGTTGACGCAGTAGTTCATCTCTATCCGCAGGGTAAAACTGCCCGGCTACTACAGGTGCACGTAACATGGTTTCATACCTCCTGCCTTTAAGTATTGATTATGTTGATGTTCTGGGTCCGCACGTGCCGTATCCGGCCGGATTTGCTGGCCGGATACGTTCTATAATTCAGGCTGCCTCAGAGCATCAGGTCAAGTACTGTCAGTCCTTAAGCATAGACCAGTCAGCAAGACAATACAAAATAAGGTACAAAAAAAACCAGCCTGTATGTCCCAGACTGGGTTACAGGCTGGAGTACAGGCTGGTTTTAATTTGGAGGCCCCGACCAGATTTGAACTGGTGATAAAGGTTTTGCAGACCTCTGCCTTACCACTTGGCTACGGGGCCATATATTTTCAATTTTGCGGATTTACTTCAGGTTAATTAGTGTCAGATTTCGGGGTCAGATTCAGGTTATTTTTTGTGCTGCTTACAACCTGTCCCGCCCGGTCCTGCGCAGGCGTTGTAGTGATAACAAATCGTTACGTGTGCTGTCAAGGTAAAAGTTATGCCGGGTGCCTTGGGTCAGTAATATTCACCCTTCAGCCTTAATCCGAACCCTCAAGTCGTTTGAATACCGAGTCCAATTTGCCCTGCATGGTGTGTTCGCGGTCACGCCGATCGTCAATTTTAATCAGGGTGGAGACGCGCTGCGCTCCGGCGTTAAATGGTGATTCATGCATGTTGCGCAATAGTGCGAAGATTGCATCAATATCCCCTTCGATAATGGTACCCATGGGTGTGAGCTGATACTTAAGGCCCGATTCTTCTACTAGGCGCACACAACCCGCCACATATTTGGAGATACCGCCACTGCCCTCCCCCAGAGGGGTGCAACTGATCTGTACAACTGCCATTTTTACCTCCTGTTATATGTTCAGTCCCATATCGCTTAGCTTTATGCGTGCAATCATTGGCCCTGCTGCGGAACCTGAATTGTACCATACCCGAGGGTGGAATTTTTAAGATTTTTAAACAACTTCCGCTGTGCAGCGTTACCGATGGCCGCAACGTAATCGCCCCTGGCAAAGGTAAAGTTTGCATCCGGGTTGGGAACAAAGGTCCCGCCGCGAATAACTCCCACAACGGAGATGCCCGCCCTGCTGCGCAAATCAAGCTGACGCAGATTATGCCCGACCATGGGGTTATCCGCTTCAAGCCTTTCCCATGATAGTTCAAGAAGCTCACGCGCATTTTTCAGCTGCCATATCTCTTGCTGATCATCCCCAGATTCCAGGATGGGCTGATAGAGCTCCTTGCGAATGGTGTCGGTATATTCCTGAATCTGATGAACCGGCACATCGATGTGAAGCAACGCCTGGCGCGCAATTTCGAGGCCAGCCTCCAGTTCTGGCAGAATAACCATATAAACTCCCAGATCGTACAGGGAGCGCATCTGCTCCTCACCATCCGCGCGGGCTACAATATTAAGGTCTGGGCGCAGCTGATGCGCATGTTGCACAATGGACTGGGCGATTATCGCCGCAGGCACTGTTATGAGCAGCTGCTGGGCGTGCGCGATCATCGCCGCTTCCAGGACCACCTGATTACTTGCATCACCATAGACGGTAGGGAATCTGGCCGCCTTACATTTTTCAAAATTCCGGTGTCCGGCTTCGATAATTACGAACGGGACCTCCAGCTGGCGCAACACCCGGGCTACGTGTTGGCCTACCCTGCCCCCGCCGGCGATAACGATATGATCGCTGAGTTTTGCTTCCTTCAGGTTGAAGGTTTCCAGGGTTTCGCGCTTGGAGTTTTTGCGCCACCACTGGTACAAAGGGGCGGTAAGTCCAGAGACTATCGGAGTCAGCACCATACTGATAATGGTTGCAGAGATCACAAATGAGTAATTGGACTGGCTCAGGGCTCCGGCAGAAAAACCGATCTGGGTAAGGAGAAAAGAAAATTCTCCAATTTGAAACATTGCCAGCCCGACGGCGAGGGGGACTACGTTTCGGTATCCGAAAATCCGTGCAATAGCGCTCATCATACCCCCTTTACCAACCGCTACGAGGGTTACCATAAGGAGCACCGCACCAAGATTGTTCAGGAGAAAAACCGGATCAAGCAACATCCCTACCGAGGTAAAAAACAGCAGGCCAAAAAGGTCCCGCAGCGGGATGATATCACTCAGGGCCTGGTGCCCATAATCGGACTCACTCAGAACGATTCCGGCGATAAATGCGCCGAAGGGGAAAGAGAGCCCCACCAGGTAGGTGGCATACCCGACCCCGAGGCCGATAGCGGTGACACACAGCAGGAACAGCTCACGCGAGTTCCAGCGTGCAATCACGGCCAGCACGCCCGGAAGCCATTTGGTGCCCAGCAGCAACATCAGGGTGATAAACAATGTCCCTTTAAGAATCGCGAACACCAGGGCCCCCAGCCCAGACTCGGGGTCACTGAGCTGCGGCAACAGAATCATCAAGGGGACAACCGCAAGATCCTGCACCAGCAGAATCCCGATCATTACCCGGCTCGACAGGGTCCCGAGCATCCCCTGATTCATGAGGGTCTTCAGGATTACCATGGTGCTGGACAGAGAGATAATGCCCCCAAGCCACATGGAAGGGATCCGTTCCCAGCCTAGCCAGCGCCCGACAAAGTAGCCGTAAACTATGCACAGCACAATCTGGATCGGGGCACCAATAAGAGCAATGGCGCGTACCGGGCGCAGTTCCTTGAGGGAAAACTCGAGCCCAATACCGAACAGCAGCAGGGCCACCCCGATTTCAGCCAGCTTCTCTATTTCATCCACATCGCTGACAGTTATTCCAGCGGTGAAAGGGCCAACCAGAACTCCAGCAAGGATGTAGCCTAACATAAGGGGTTGTTTGAGCCGCTGTGCGACGAGTGCTCCCGCCAGAGCTGCTACAATGATGATGACAATGTCCGCAGCAATTCCCATGCGCTTGTCCTCTCCTTAAGTCAGGATACAAAAAAAGGCTAAAACCCGAAAGCTTTAGCCTCTTATATTCATTTTGGTGCCGAAGGGGAGACTCGAACTCCCACAGCCCTACGGCCACTAGACCCTGAACCTAGCGTGTCTACCAATTCCACCACTTCGGCTTTAACAGGGGGTCTTATATCAGATAGAATCTGGCATTGCAACGAAAAAGCCCGTCTGTATGCCTGGATTTTGCGCGCGCGCAGCAGAATTCAACAGCGCTATTCGGGCTACTTCTTTCCCATAATAGCGCGGGAAATACTGTGGGTATGGTCACCGATTTTTTCAAAATTATGCAGAATGTCGATAAAAATAAGTCCGGGAACTACGGAACATTCGCCGGTATTAAGCCTTGCGATATGATGCTTGCGGTATTGATCTTCCATTTCATCAATGGTGTTTTCCAGCGCGTAGGCCTGTTTCTCGATATTTTTATTCCGCTCCTTCAGTGCGGTTATGACGAAGTCGAGAAACTCCTGACATTTAGCTGCCACAGTGACAATCTCAGCGTTGGCGACGTCAGAAAAAATAACTTTTTTATCAATTCTGCGTTCATTTTCTTCCCATAGATTCTCGCAGTAGTCGCCTACCTTTTCCAGGTCATTGACTATGTGCATCAACGAAGAGATCTCTTTAGAGGCTTCCTGGGTAACGGGCCTTTGTGAGATAGCGACCAGAAAATTTATTATCTCTTTCTGGAGCATATCGAGCATATCTTCGATTTTTCGCAGCTCTTTGAGCATGCGCAGATCGTTGCGTTGAAGAAAGTCAAGGGTGCGATTAAGACAGTTCTGGGCTATTTCCGCCATGCGGACAGTTTCGGCGCGGGCCTGGCTCAGAGCCAGAGGGGGCGTTTCGAGCATGCGGCAATCGATATATTTCAGGGGCACGTCGAGTTCCCCGGGATCACCGGGGATAAGTTTACTCGCGACGGTAGCCAGGATGCCGAGAAAGGGGAGAAAGATCAGGGTATTAACAACGTTGAACAATGTGTGGGTGTTAGCTATATGTCTGGCAATGTATGGTTTATCCCCGACCTCCAGCCCATATATTGCGGCTTGCTGCTGGTTGCTGATGGCGAAATCCGCTATCCCCGGCGTTAATGATTCAATGAGATTGAGAAAATGGGGGAACAGGGCCAGCATATACGCCACCCCGACCACATTGAACAGCAGGTGACACAGGGCTGTGCGTCTGGCAGCGACATTGGCGCCGATTGCAGCAATATTCGCGGTTATGGTGGTGCCGATATTTTCCCCCAGGATAACCGCGACACTGCATTCAAAGGTGATCAGTCCGCTGCTCGCCAGTGCCAGCGTAATACCAATGGTGGCGCTACTGCTCTGTACTATCATGGTGATCAATGCGCCGACAAGTACGGCCAGATACAGGTGATCTCCAATCAGCAGGAATACGTTGCTGAGCTCACCGCTGTCTCGTATTGGATCAAACGCGGTTTTCATTACCGACAGGCCGTAGAAAATCAGGCCAAAGCCAAGAATGGCCTCCCCGACATATATCCAGCTCTTTTTGCGGCTGAACAATTTCAGCCCCACGCCCAGGCCGATGGCCGGAAGGGCAAACTTAGTAATTTTAAACGCTATGAGCTGTGCCGTAATGGTGGTGCCTATATTGGCTCCGAGCACAACCCCGATGGCCTGCATCAACGTCATGAGTCCGGCGTTTACAAACCCGATCACCATTACCGTTGTAGCGCTGGACGATTGGATAATTGCAGTGACTATGATCCCTACCATAGTCGCCATTATTCTGTTGTTAGTCAGTGCCGCAAGCACTTTACGCATGCGGTCACCGGCGATTTTCTGCAGTCCGTCCGACATTATCTTCATGCCGTACAGGAACAGCCCCAACCCACCGAGCAAGCCGAAAATCAGTTGCTGACTAATCATGCCTAAACCTCCGAAGTATTGCAGTACGCAGCGATGCTTTTGTGAAAATCAGCTATCAGGTTAGTACGCCCACAAAAAAGGTGCCTGAGGGCACCTTGGTTTTACAGGTTGGGTAGCTAGAAGAAATATGTCAGATTAGCGGCAAACAGGTGCGCATCACTTTTATACGTACCTGTTTGTATTTTGTTGTTCACATCACGATCATCGAAGTCAACCCACATGTAGGCGAAATCAAACACGGCGCGGTCGCCTGAATACGTTGTCCCTTTAAATTCAGTCTCGGGGACATTAATTATCGTAACCCCGAGACTGATAGCGGTTCCTTCCTGAAACGCTATCCCTGCCGGGTTATAGAATACTGCAGAGGGGTCATCTGCTTGCGCCACAAAAGCATTTGCCATTCCCATCGCCTTGGCGCCCTGCTCACGAATATGAAATCCAGCCCCCATGCTCGCCATCGGTAGCGCCAGGCTTAGAGCCAGCAGGTAAAATATAGCTTTGGCCTTCATCTCTATCTTTTCCCCGTATTGGCAGCTGTTTATTCCCGTGTATTTGCCTATATACAGGGGAATGTGGCAGACAAACTAAAAACGGGGGATTTATAACGTTAATAGCTCAATCACGCAAGGGAAAACATTTTCCCATCTGTCATTCACATTTATTTAGGCTTCTTAATTTTGTTTGTTGCGTACAGCGCGGCAAAAATAATTCCACCCACAACAACAATCAACAGAATATCTGCTGCACTCATAAACTCCTCCATTTGCTGAGTATATTTAATAGGTTCGGTCCCGCTCGGGAAAAGTGCACACCCCTGCATCTCGTCCCACACTTTTATATATTTTAATATCATCCCAAGGTTGATCCAGAATCCCGTCGTGAATAGCCCAGCTGCGGCCGCGCACGGTAGCTGCCATATCCGGATGGCGAAATGGGGTGGAGTTGTCGAGACGTTGATACAGAATGCCACCGGGGTGAAATTCAGCGTTGATCCAATGCATGAGTTGCTTGCCGGTGGTGTAGTCAAAGCCATAATTTTCATAGCGGATGGCATTGCTGTACGACAACGGCTCCGCCACGATGATATCCACCCCGAGGGATGCAACAAAGCGCTCAAAGCGGCGAAAAAAATTCTTGAAGGTCTTCAACCCACGGCGCACCTGATAGGGGGATAAGCCAGCATGCATGGCCTTGATCTCTTCGGCGATATTCCGCCGCAGGGTGCCGAACGAATTCTCCCGCCCGTACCGGTCGTGGTCGACATTGAAGCGGGGTGCATCCGGATCGTTAATCAGACAAAAAGATAGCTCCAGCTGGCGAAAATGGGTGTCAGCCACCTCAACAAAAAATATACTGTCCATATCGGCGGGGTCACGTTTAACCGAAATCCGCACCAACCCTAAACCCTCAGGGGCGATTATCTCGATTTTATGGGTGCCGGTGGGGGCCAACAAGGTATTTCGGTCGAAACCGAAGCGGGTAAAAATAATTTCCGGGATGATGCTTGCGTAGATCGCCTCTTTCGCTTCCATCGCCAACTCGTTGATCTCCATAAGGGAAAACAACGGTAGCCCATGCGGGTCCAGCAGGTGCTCAATGGCAATGTCTGAATTTTCTGCCTCTTCCATACTTCTACTCATGGCACATCTCATGGATGGATATGGTGCAGCGGAAATATCCTGCGTTCCAGAAAGGCTATATTTTCATCCAGAGCCTTCTGGGCCCGGGCGAAATCATCTGGACCGGCCAGATGTGGGGGGTCACGCAACAGGGTCTGGTCAAACCCGAGCTCCCGCACAATGGTCAGGAAGCTGGGCGGCAACGTATAGGGGACGTCGGCGCCGAGCATGGCGGCCCACAATAGAGTCCAGGCGCGCGCAACATTGATACTGTGGTACCCCCCTCCCCCCACTGCAACCCAGGGCAACCCTGTTTGGATAAAACTGCGGGCGGCATATTCCATGAATGCAGTGGTCCCTTCCAGGCGGGTAAGTGGATCGGTGCGCATGAAGTCAGCCCCCATCTGGGTGACAAGCAAATCGGGCTTATAGGCATCGATCAAGGGGAGCACAATACGCTGCATGGCCTGTTCCAGAATCAGATCGTCCGAATGGGGGATAAGGGGGATATTGACACAGTACCCATAGCCCTGCCCTTCTCCCAATTCCCGCACAAACCCGGAATATGGATAAAAATCCTTGCCACTTTCGTGCATCGAAATGGTAAGAACCTGATCGGTCGCATAAAAAGCCTGCTGCACTCCGTCGCCATGGTGGGCATCCAGATCGACATAGGCGACGCGTTTACCCTGCTGTAGCAGAGGATGAAGAGCTACCACTACATCGTTTAAGTAACAGAAGCCCGCAGCGCGTGCAGCATGGCCATGATGCCAGCCACCGGCCATGCTGAATGCCGCCCGCCGGCCATGCTGCATAACTTCACGCACAGCGGTAATGGTTGCGCCGCACATGAGGCTGACCCACGAAAACAGCCCCTCGAAGACTGGATTTTCCATATCACCCAGGCCATATTTGAAGTTTGCACAACCCTGATTGTTCTGGCTGTAGCGCTCCAGCATATGCAGATAATCGGCGCGGTGAAAACTCAGCAGCTCTTCTTTGGTCGCCGCCGTCGCTTCAATTACCTCAGCTCCGGGATAGTGCAACAGTCCACACGCCTCCATGAGATCGTAGCTCAGGCGATAACGTTCCATCTTCATGGGGTGCAAAGAGCCGTATGTGTATGTATTGAAACGACGCGAGTATATTAAGGCCAGATTATTATGTATGTTTTTCACTTGGTTCAGCATTTTCTGAATTTCCGCTTGAGGTTTTATGAATAGTACACATGTCAGCCCCGGTTACACAAGTTCGGGTTTAAATATATGCATTGTTGCCACCAGCGCCAGCAAAGGTGTATAAGGGAGACTTTTGGGGGAGACCTTTGAGGAGACACCGGTGCCCCCCGCATGCACCATTGCTTGAATCTCCGGCACCCTGCAGAGCACTCTGCAGAGCCATACATCAACTGAAAGTGAAGGAATAGTTTACATGTTAACAGGTAAGCAAATCAGATTTCTGCGCGGTCTCGGTCACCATCTGCAACCAGTGGTCATGGTGGGAAAAGAAGAGGTCAGCGCGCAGGTTGTCGCTTCCGTCGAAGAGGCGCTGAGCACTCACGAGCTCATTAAGATCAAACTGCAGGAAGGCTGCATAACCCCGCGCAAAGAGGTGGCCGAGGCGCTGGCGCAAACCTGCGCCGCTGAAATTGCTCAGGTGCTCGGGCGCACTATCCTCCTCTACCGGAGCTCGGACAATAAACTGATCGACCTCCCCAAAGCCAAGTAGATCAAAATGCGCATCATCAGCGGCAGTGCACGCGGCAAACACCTGCAGACCTTTAAAGGTGCCACTATCCGTCCCACCAGTGGCCGGGTGCGCGAGGCTTTGTTCAGTATCGTCACCAGCAAAATTGGAACGCTGGAGAGTTTGAAAGTGCTGGACATATGTGCTGGTACCGGCGCGCTCGGGCTTGAAGCTTTGAGCCGTGGGGCGTCAGAGGCGGTGTTTATCGACACCGACCGCCAGGCCGCTGAGATTATTGCGCGCAACTGTGCGGCCTGCCGCCTTGATTCACGCGCCAACATCATCAAAGACACCTATGTCAGGGCTCTGCCCCGTCTTTCAGGGCGACATTTCGACCTGATTTTTATCGATCCCCCCTACGCCAACAATCTGCTTCCCCATATCATCGAAACCGTCAGCAAGCTGAATCTGCTTGCTCCCAGCGGGTTTATTTGCGCCGAAGAGAGCTCTGGCATCGAAATTGCCTCCGAAATCGGAATTTATACCTGTATCGATACCCGCACCTACGGGGACACATCCATCTACCTGTTCAGCCCTGGGACAACCTTAGAGGAGAACGCAGAAGGAGAAAAATAACATGCTTAAGATGAAGACCATAGCCGTATATCCCGGCTCGTTCGACCCTGTGACTAACGGCCATTTGGACATCATCTGTCGCGGCCTGAAGGTGTTTGACAATATTATCGTCGGGGTAGCGCGGAACCTGGCTAAAGAAAACATGTTCAGCGTTGAAGAGCGGGTAGCGATGCTGCATGAATCCCTGGGGGAGAATGACCGCATCCGCGTGGATGTGATTGACGGGCTGCTGATCGACTATGTCAGAAGTCAGGGGTCCAACATCATCATTCGCGGGCTGCGGGCCGTATCCGACTTCGAGTACGAATTTCAGCTGGCGCAGGTCAACCACACCGTAGAGAAAAATATCGAGACCCTGTTCATGATGACCTCGGTCCGCTACGGCTATCTGAGCTCTTCCATTGTAAAGGAGATGGGGGTGCTGGGGGGGGACATTGATGACTTTGTGCCGGAATGTGTAGTGCGGCTCCTGCGGAAAAAATTTCCCCTGCCCAAATAGACCCGCCTTAGACATAGTTGTTGCAGACAGCGGGTAAATGCTCCGCATGGAGGCGCCAGAACAAAGGGCGCTACGCGGGTTACAGCAGCTGCATAAAACGGTGGGTCTGGGGGATCACCCTTACATCCAGACCGTATTCGGCAAGGAGTTCCTGCTGTTGCAGCAGACTGCGCCCGGATACGCTGCATTGACCGTTAACTGTTTTCGGTTGCAGCACCACATCGATATGCCCAGGGGTGGGGGTGGTCAAGCTGGTCAATAACTCGGCGGTCCGGTGTAACTCCACCTCCGGAGTTGAATCCCCCACGACCAGCTTGACACAACACTGAACCTGGAGCGCGAGTTGGATAAACTCCCGATGTAAATCCCACGGAGTTGGTGCACCAGTCTGAGACTCCAGCTTTATGTCCACGCTTATCCAGTCCAGCCACGGCAGCACCTGCCGCAGCGCCGCAGGTAACGTGCCGTTGGTCTCCAGCTGCACCGGGAGCAGGGTGCGCAAGCGGGGCAGCCACTCACGCAGCAACACCGCATGGAGCAGTGGTTCCCCCCCGGTGAGAGCAAAGGAGTGGTGCGAACGGGGAAAAGGGTCGAGCAACATCTGCACATAGGAGATTACAGCCGCCAGCTGCACCGGGTTGCGCCAGGGGGTAAATGCACCGCTGCCGGGGATCTTTTCAACCCGGCAATGGGCGGCAGGCGCGTACGGCGTATCGCAATAACCGCACTTCAGGTTGCAGCCGGCAAAACGGATAAATACCTGACGGCGGCCGAGCAGAGCACCCTCCCCCTGGATGGAGGAAAAAAGCTCAAGCAGTGGTGCCGCCGGAACGCTAAACTCAGGTGCGCGAGTAGCTGGCACAGGCATTGTCTGATTCCCACACATTTACTGACTCAACCACAACATCTTCATCCGCAAAGCTGTCGCACAGCTTTTCAAACAGGTAGCGGGCAATATTCTCTGATGATGGACTTGTCTCTTTGAATGGCTCCAGGTCGTTGAGGTATTTGTGATCCAACGTATCAAGGATGGCGTTGGTTTTAGCCTTCAGGATTTTAAAGTCGAGCCCGAGACCGGCATCATTGAGGGTTTCTGTTGCCACCACCACTTCAACCTTCCAGTTGTGCCCGTGCAGGTTTTCGCAGTCCCCCTCGTAGTTGATAAGGTTATGCGCTGCGGCAAAATGGGTATCTATTTTAAGTCTGTACATAGTGTCGATCCTTTCTGGTATCTATTTATATGCATTCAGCTAACATTCTCTGAACCATCATATTCCGGCGCGGGGGCTGATTCACCTGCGACGCGATAATCTTCATCGAACCATTTACCCAAATCCAGGTTGCGGCAGCGTTCAGAACAGAACGGGCGCCATGGATTGTCCTCCCATACGGCATATTTCTTACAAAATGGACATTTGATCTTCACTCAATCCTCTTCCTGTTATATCCTCACGTGGTTGTGTCCCAAATGTGTGACACGCCTATACTTATATGTTGAGTAGCACAAATTTTACAAAACCAGAACACCCGCCAGCAGCAGGGGGCCAAGGTTTCAACCTCAAGGGAGTTTAGTTACCCATGACAGCAAAACAAGCACCACCTGCCCATTTGAGTTTAGCAGAAGAATTGCAGGCAGATAACCAGTGCATCAATATCTTGCGCGAGTTCCACACCCATTTACTCGAACAAAAAACAAATCCGCTCAAGGCCGGCTCTCTGGCCCAAGGCGCTGACTATTTTTTACGTGACTTTATAATCAGCGCATGTCGGTGCAGCATATTCACACCCCCACGAGAATGTGTCAAACAATTTGCCGGGCACTGGTACATTGTCAACACCCTTGAACCCGCCAAAGAAGAAATTGAACCAGTGCTGCAGGCCATAGCCGCCTTTTATCAATTTCTTGGCGAGAGGGGGCAAATCGAGCCTGGGCGGGCCGCACAGATTATAAAAGATTGCAACTCCACTGAGTGGTTCGCGCATAGATTGGAATCATTCTGGGCTATCGAAGGTGACGGATATTTGCGCTGGCGCGCGGAATGTCCCCTGCCTGAAACGGCCAGCTGATGCGAGGGGAGCCTGAACGATGAAGAACCGGAACGTAAAACCGGGCTACCACCTCCTGCGGGCAACGCGGATGGCAATTGGCCTCTCTGCACTTCTGGCGGGGATAAAGCTGCTTACCGGGATAATAACCGGCTCGCTGGCGCTGATCTCTTCCGGGGTAGACTCCATAATTGACATCTTCATGTCGATGTTTAACTACCTGGGGCTGAAAAAGGCCCGCAAACCTGCTGATGAACAGCACCCATACGGTCATGGGAAGTTTGAAACCCTGGCTACCCTGTTTCAGGGTCTGTTTATAACCGCATTAGGCGGGTGGATAATTTTTGAAGGGGCACGCCGCCTGAACGGAGAGCCTGAGGTTCGTGCCTTGGATATGGGACTGTTCGTCCTCGGCGCAAGCGCGCTGGTGGCATGGTTTATCAGTCATCATCTGCGTACGGTGGGAACTCGATTTGAGTCAAGCGCTCTGAAGGCTGACTCCCTCCACTATGCTACCGATGTCTACAGCAATATGGGGCTCTTCGCTGGGCTGGCGGCAGCAAAGCTCTACGGCTGGCACTGGATGGATCCGCTCCTATCCATTGTTATAGGCTTGTATATCATACTGCAGGCTACTAAGTTACTCCGCTACAGCTTAAGCGAATTTCTGGAGAGCAGCCTCCCCGCGCATGAGGTGCAAAACATAATCGAGAGTATCGATATGTTCGCGGAGCATTTCCACGACTACCATCGGCTCCGTACCCGGACCGTAGGGAACAAGCGCATGGTGGATCTCCACCTGCGTGTGTGTCGACTGCAGAGTATCGAACAGGCCCACGCCACCGCGCGTCTGATTGAAGATAAAATCCACTCCAGCCTGCCCCAGGCGGATGTAATCATCCACCTGGAGCCGGTTCCCTGCGAGGAGTGCGACAAACTCGAAGCCTGCGCACACACAAACATAAGTATGACGGCCTACGCCGCAGGCAAGGCAGAATAAATCTATCAGCGCCCGAGCATAATGCCGAGTTTTTCAGCAGTTTTAACCATCTCACTCTCAGGGTCAACCAGATTCAATTCCCCCACCGCAGCCTCCAGCGGAACGGAAACCACCTCGCGTCCATTCAGTGAAGTCATTTGCCCAAACTTCCCCTCGGCGATGAGGTCAACCGCCTTGACCCCGAACCTGCTGCCAAGGATACGGTCAAAATGGGTTGGAGTCCCCCCGCGCTGCAGGTGTCCCAGAACGACGGTACGTACCTCCATTTCAAGGCAGTTACTGAGCTGCTCCGCCACTTCATAACCAATACCGCCCAAACGCTGTACTCCGGTAGCGGTAGCGCCCGCCGCAGCCTGGATCACTTGACCCCCGTCTTTTGGAAAAGCCCCCTCAGAAACAACCACTATGGAAAACTTACGGCCTGAAGAACGCCTGGCTTCGATAGAAGCGCACACCTTACTGATATCAAACGGTATTTCAGGCAGCAGAATTACATCGGCGCCACCAGCCAGACCAGATTCCAGCGCTATCCAGCCGGCATCGCGCCCCATCACCTCAACAACCATGACGCGCTGGTGACTTTCCGCGGTGGTATGGAGCCGATCCAGCGCTTCAGTCACGATCCCGACGGCGGTGTTGTACCCAAAGGTGACATCGGTGGCACTCAAATCGTTATCTATGGTCTTTGGTATTCCGACCACATTCATCCCCAACTGTTGCAGATGCAAGGCTATTTTAAGGGTGCCATCTCCACCCACGGCTACCAGAGCATCCGCCCCCATGCGCTTGAAATTTTCCACCACCTGCGCGGAGACATCCTTCCACACCGTTTTGCCGTTCTCCTGTACCGGATAGTTCAACGGATTGCCGCGGTTACTGGTGCCAAGAATGGTGCCTCCAAGTTGCAGGATACCTCTGACCGATTCCAGTGTGAGCTCCTGTACCAGATTGTCTTCAAGCAATCCATCAAAACCGTCATTGATGCCCAGCACCTTCCAGCCATGGTTTTTAATGGCGGAACGCACCACCCCGCGGATGACGGCGTTGAGCCCGGGGCAATCTCCGCCACCGGTGAGAACCGCAATGGTTTTTGACATAGATGTAACTCCTTACTGAGTATGCTGCCCCTTTGTCGGGGCAGTGTTCTGGGTAGCAATAGCAAGTTTGGCAAAACCGTTCTGGCGGGCCAGATCAATAACAAAGATAACCCGTCCGTGTTTTACCTCTTTATCGGCCAGCAGTTTAAAGCTGGTTTGAGCCGCATTGCCGGAATAATTATTGAGCAGGCGGGTGAGTTCGGCCATATTCACTTCGCGTTCATTGAAGTGAATTGCACCATTTTCTTCCAGGTAAACCTTAACTTCCGCTTCCTCCCCCTCGGCAGTACCGGTGGAGGCCTGCGGCAGGTTAATGCCGATGGCAGATGAATCTACAAAGGAGGTGGAGATCATGAAAAAAATAAGCAGCAGAAACACCACATCTACCATGGGAGTTATTTCAATTCTGACCTCGTCTCGTTTTTTTCGTCGGAAAGCCATAGCGTTAATTATCGCCTCAACGTCGGTTCTGGAGGGAATCGAGCGCAAGTTTGTCCACCAGTTGCAGAGCGCAGAGCTCAAACTCGTCGGCCAGGATATCTGCGCGGCTGGTGAGATATTTATGCAACAGCATCACTGGGATGGCGACACTCAACCCGGCCGCCGTTGTGATCAGAGCCTCGGATATTCCGGCACCCAGGGTTTCAGGGGTCCCTACACCCTGGGCGGCCAGTTCGGTGAAGGCTCTGATCATCCCCAGAACCGTCCCCAGAAGTCCGAGAAGCGGAGTGATCGCGGCAATAGTGCCAAGTAAGCCCAGATAGCGTTCCAGCGCCGCAACCTCATACGAGCCAGCTTCTTCCACCAGAGTTTTAATCTGTTTGCGTTGGGCGCCTGCTGCCTCCAGCGCCGCCAGAAAAATATGGGAGAGCATGAAGTTGCTGCGCTCACAGACCGCCCTGGCTTCTGCGATTTTTTCAGCGTGGACCAGAGACTGTACCTCGGCGAACAGCTTAGTCCCGCGCCGGCGCAGGGAGGTATAGGTCCACAAACGTTCAAAAAAGATCCCCAAAGCTAATACCGAGCAGGCCAGGATGGGGTACATCAGTGGCCCGCCTTTGCTGAACAGCTCCAGCAGGTATGATTCAGAAACGGCCATTCACCTATTTCCTGTCTGCGGGTTCTGCATCAGGCTCATCTGCCGGCAGAGCAATAACCCGGGCGGGGCTGTCACCGGCAACATCTTCTGTATGAACCGTGGTGGGGGAGGCTTCATCTACTGGCTGCGCGGCGGAAGCAGCAGATTCCTGGGGCGAGTCCGATTCATGCGCCTTTATCCGCTCAGGTGCATCAGGATGGCGCACTGCTGTATCTGCTGCATCTCTATCTTCTTTATATGCCTGCGCCGCATCCGTTGCTTCCCTTGGCGCTGCCGTCACCGAAGGGTCCAACGCAGCGCTATCTATGCTGGTGCTCTCGGGTGCAGAGCTGGCCGCTGCTTTGGCCGCGGCCGCGGCACGTTTTTTATCTTTACCCTTCTCTTTCTTTTCAACCTCTTTTCTCCCCACGCCATCTCCACTGCCCGCGTTTTTGAGTTGCCGCTTCAGCTGTATAATTTTGAGGGTGCTGCCAAAAGAGGTTGTAAGCATCCCCAGAACAAACGTGATAATCAGGATGAGAAACAATTCAATCTCCGGGGTGGCATAACCCCAGAATTTGACTGTCACTGGCTCGGCATTATCGCGCACAAACACAAACAGCACTGCCAGACCAACCAGAGCTAAAAACATTTTTATAAATTTCATCATTCCCCCCACTCTATAAAAATTTTCGAATCAAGCATTTAAAAGAAGATGTCGTGACGCTCTGCAACACGGCGGTGGCGCTTTCAATTGAAACAACTAAAAAAATACCATGTTTCGGCCCCATGTTTTAACCACAAGAGCACAGCTTAACAGCGTTTCAGACGTTAGACGATTTCAGGTTCTGCGTCAATGTTGATAATCTGTGCTGTTACCTGTTGTGCTGCGCGCGGATTAAACACAATTCTGTCTGCTATCTGATGCCCAAAGGCCGGGGCAGAGGAAACAGGCGTTTGACTCTGAACCTCGGAATCAGCTGCAATATATATCAAACCAACGCTGCGAAATGGTGCGCGCCGGCGCTGGGCGGCACTCCCGGGATTAAAGCGCAGTAAATCATGTTCCCATCTGCAGGTGGGGTAATGGCTGTGTCCGTAGATCAGAATATCGATATCCCGCGTATCAAATTCACGCAGGGCGTTGGTTTCAATTGCCCCGCCAGAGCCCCAGCCGTGGATAAGGCCAATGTTGACTCCGGCAAAATGGAGGATGCGTTTGAGCGGAACCGAACTGGAGGGGGGATCCATATTACCGCGTACTGCATAAAAATCGTGGGGTGCAAAGACCATATCGAGGTCTGGGTGCACCATATCACCGGCGTGAATGATTGCATCGACATCGGCAAACACGCCACTCAAGAGCCCTTGTGCTCCGGCGTTGGCCTGTGGCAGCGTGTCCCAGTGGGTATCAGAAATTATCCCAAGTTTCAGCATGGTACAAACCCCTTTTTATCCAGGGGGAGAAATATTTGCCGCGGCGGAAGCAAAATAATGGAGCAGATGTGGTACGACTGGAACATCTGCTGGCGCAAGGTTGTAGGTACTCAGAGCCTCCAGTGCCACCCATTCAAGCCGGGTGTGGACATTGCACACAAATTGTTTCTGGAGTAGAAAAACCTGCACACACAGCAATTTTACCGTGCCAAACGGATATGTATAGATACTTTCACATACCAATGCGCCTGCGCGCGCCGTAACTCCGAGCTCTTCCTCCACTTCGCGCTCAATGCACGCATACACAGACTCGCCCGGCTCCAGTTTGCCACCGGGAAACTCCCAGTATCCGCCCAGACGGGTATGTGCAGGGCGCTGTCCCACCAGGATCCGCCCATTTTCCACTATGATGGCTGCGGCAACTTCCAGCATCAGCTCTCTTCCAACGTTTCGGTTTCAGTACGGTCCAATATAGAATCAGGCATTTTACGCTTTACCTTCACCCCAAGTTCCACAAAACGGCCTGCCTGACTGATCAGATTGCCTTTCCCTTGGGTCAGCTTGTTCATGGCGCTGTGATACTGCTGCTCCAGGGTGGAGATCTGGGTGCCGATTTTCTCCATATCCTCCACAAACCCGCGCAGCTTGTCGTACACTGCCCCGGCACGTGCGGCGATGGCGCGCGCGTTCTGGTTCTGGCGTTCATAGCGCCAGATGTTTTCCACCGTCCGCATGGTGGCGAGCAAGGTTGTGGGGGTAACTACTATCACTCTGTTGTTCAGGGCCAGATCGAGAAGATCTTCAGAATGCTGTACTGCACAAATAAATGCCGGTTCCAGTGGCATGAACAGTAGCACAAAATCCAGAGATTTCACCCCGTGGAGATCGGCATAATCCTTCGCCCCGAGGGCAGTGATATGCTGGCGCACCGCATATACATGCTGTTTGAGCGCCTGCGCCTGTGCGCTTGCCTCCTCGGTGCTGCAGTAGCGTTCGTAGGCAGTCAGGGAAACCTTGGAATCGATAATAATATTCCTCCCTTCCGGCATATGCACAACCACATCCGGGCGCAGCAGCTGGTTTTCGGTGTTGCGCAGGCTCACCTGGGTTTCATATTCATAGCCTTTACGCAGTCCGGATTGCTCCAACACCCGTTCCAGCACCATCTCACCCCAGTTGCCCTGCAGTTTATTCTCCCCCTTTAAAGCGCGGGTGAGATTGACCGCCTCCTTGTTCAACTGATGACTGGTGGTGCGCAGTTGCTCCAATTCATGCCGCATGGTGGTTCGGTCTTTTAAATCTGCCCCGTGAATATCGTCGATCCGATGACGGAATTCCTGCAGCTGATTACGGAATGGCTCTAAGATCTCACCCAGACCAGCTTTATTGTCCTGTTTGAATGCGCGCCCCTTCTCGTCAAAAATATCTTGCGCCAACACCTTGAATTGGGCCTGCATCGATTCGCGGGTGTGGTGGAAAAACTCTTCCTTTTCCTCCATCCGCTGCTGCTGTTCCTCCAAGCGGGTCTGCGTCTGAATCAGCGTTCCTCTGGTCATATTCAGCTCATTCTGCAGAATTTCATTGCGCTGCAGGGTTTCGCGCTGGTGCTGCTGTAATTGTTCCAGCTGAAGTTGCAACGCCCCGCGCTGCAGGCGCGTCTGTTGCCAGCGCCACACCAACAACACTCCTGCAACTCCGAGCACTCCAGCTGCTAACAGGCTGAAAAACTGCATATTTGGATCAATAGAGAGCAGCATTTATGTTACTTTTTTTACCCCATGGTCCGCACCATGGTCAGGGATAGAGGCTGCTTGTTCGGTATTCAGGTTGGGCTGCTGCCGCGCAACCTTGAACATGGCACGCATCTGCATCACTTCATGTTCTGCCGCGTCGAACAAGCCCACACAGGCTTTCCAGCTGCGCCCATGTTCATGTTCAACCTGAGCGCGGGCGCGCACCCTCCCCTCCATTACCGGATACAGAAAATCAACCTCCATGTGGACGGTGGCAAAATGGGTTCCGGGTGTAAGGAAGCTCTTCAAGGCAAACACTGCCGCCGTATCAGCCAGGGTGGTCATGGCCCCCCCGTGCAGCATGGCGGCACCATTGGCAAGCATGTAGGTGAAGGGCATCACCAGTTCTGCATATCCGCCCTGGGCCTGAATGATCTCGATCCCCAGCGCCTGCTCAAAGGGTGCACAGCTGATCCATTCATCCAGCTCAACCGTATGGGGTCCCGTTTGGGAACCAGTATCTTTTTTATCCGACATTTGTATGGTCTTTCAGCAGCCACAGCCGCAGTTATGGCATAATGCATCGCCCCCGGCGGGAGCAATGCTCTCCGGGGAAAACGCCACCCGCCGCACCCCCCGCTTGACATCGGCAAGAAAATCCGCGTCGGTGCTTGCCCCCAGAAACTGCCCCAGACACAGACTGGGAAACCCCTGCTCCGGCGCGCAGATGCGCACACTGTTAAGCAGATCCTGATAGCCATTTATCTTCAGACACACGTTGGGTTCGTGGGCAAAGCTGAATTTCACTCCGCACCCGCTCAACTCCTGGTTCAGTTGGGCAAAAAAAGGCGCGATCACTTCCTCGTCGAAGGGATACTTCCATGCTCCGCTGAACTCCCGCGCATAAAACACCACTCTTATTTCCTGCACTTTATATTCTCCTCCCCATGACTGATATCACAGATCAAGGCAGCTATTTTAGGGCAGGAGCAGCACTATAGCAACCATTGAGATTACACCACCAGACGCCAGTATATTTTGGAAGGTTATGCGGTAACAGACAGGAGAGTTTACGTGGCACCACGGCCGCAACCTCCGCCCCAGCGTACTTTGGTGCCCTTGAGCCCAACTGTTACACCCTGAAAAGTTGGTTTGATGAGTACAATCAAAATACTGGATTTTGTCAGTTTTCTTTTGTATCTCCCGGTTAAGTTTTGCATTCCAGATCAGCCGGAGAATAACAATATGAAAATTTGTATTTCATGCTACGCTATACTTAGCGGGAGTGGAGTTTTACAGGGATTAGCAGCTCTTCCGAGGAGTTTGGCGGGTTTTTTCGCAGTAAATTCCTGGAAAATTCGGCAGGCTGCTAACCCCCTGCTTCAAAGGAAAACTTTGGGGGCAGTTCCGTATTTTGCCCGCAGGGATCGTCATCTTTGGAGACTGGCTATCAACTTTATGGAAAACGCTTCGCCACCGGCGCCCAGCGCCAACACTCAGAAAACCGCCGCCGCACCGCCGTCGCAGGCGGAGAGCCCGCCCTTTCCCATCGTCGGTCTCGGCGCCTCTGCCGGCGGGCTGGAGGCACTGGAGCAGTTTCTGCGCCATGTGCCGGAAGACAGCGGCATGGCCTTTGTCGTTGTCCAGCATCTCGACCCGACCCATAAAGCCATGTTGGCCGAACTCCTGCAACGCGCCACCGATATGAAAGTTTTCCAGGTTCAGGACCGGATGAAGGTCAAGCCAAACTGCGCCTACGTGATCCCCCCCAACAAGGATATGTCCATTTTGCATGGAGTCCTGCATTTATTCGCACCGACGACACCGCGCGGTATGCGCTTGTTTATCGATTATTTTTTACGTTCCCTGGCCGTAGATCGGCGTGAGCAAAGCGTCGGGGTCATTCTTTCCGGCATGGGCTCTGACGGCACCCTGGGCCTGAAGGCGATCAGGGAAAAAGCGGGCGTGACCCTGGTACAGGAGCCGTCCTCGGCCAAATTCGACAGCATGCCCCGCAGCGCCATCGACGCTGGTTTGGCCGACCTGGTCGCCCCAGCAGAGGAGTTACCCGGCAAAATCATCGCCTATCTGCACAGTGCCAGGGCCATCGTCAAGTCCGAACATTCCCTGGAGGAGAAGGAGCAGAGCGACCTGGAGAAGGTCGTCATTCTGCTGCGCGCCAAGACCGGCCATGACTTCTCGATGTACAAGAAGAACACCGTCTATCGCCGCATCGAGCGCCGCATGGGCATCCATCAGATCGACCGGATCGCTGCCTACGTGCGCTACTTGCAGGAAAACCCGCAGGAGGTGGAACTCCTTTTCAAGGAACTGCTGATCGGCGTGACCAGCTTTTTCCGCGACCCTGCGGCCTGGGAACAACTCCGGGAAGAGGTCATTCCAACGCTGTTGGCGAGCCACTCCAGCGGCCGGGTGCTCCGGGCCTGGTCGACCGGCTGTTCGACTGGGGAAGAGGCCTATTCACTGGCCATGGTGTTTAAAGAGGCGTTGGCCCATACCATGCCCAAGGCCGGGTTCACCTTGCAGATCTTCGCCACCGACCTCGACCGGGATGCCATCGACAAAGCTCGCCTTGGCATCTATCCGGCCAACATCGCCGCCGACGTATCCGCCGAACGCCTTGAGCGCTTTTTTATTCACGCAGAAAACAGCTACCGGATCGGAGCAGAGATCCGGGAGATGGTGACATTTGCCCCCCAGAACGTTATCATGGACCCCCCCTTCACCAAACTGGATATCCTTATTTGCCGCAACCTGCTTATCTATCTGACCCCGGAACTGCAGAAGAGGTTGCTGCTCCTCTTCCATTACAGTTTGAATCCCGGCGGTGTTCTATTTCTGGGAAGCGCAGAAACAGTCAGCGCCCATTTCGACCTGTTCGCGCCTCTTAACCGCAAGTTGCGGCTCTTCCGCCGGCGTGAATCTGCTTTGCCGGTCGAGTCGGTTGTGTTTCCCGTTGCGTCTGTCCCCGCACCTGCGGAAATGCCCAAGGAGATGAAGAATTTGAAATCCACCCCCAATCTCCAGTCCCTCGCGGATCAGGTGCTGTTGCAGCATTTTTCCCCTGCCGCGGTGCTGGTGAACGACCAGGGCGACATCCTCTATATCAGTGGACGAACCGGTAAATATCTAGAACCGGCAGCCGGGAAGGCCAACTGGAATATTTTCGCCATGGCCCGCGAGGGGCTCCGCTTCGATCTGGGGATCACCTTCCAGAAGGCATTCCGACACAAAGAGGCGATCACCGTCAAGGGACTCAAGGTTGTCGAGGGGGGGGTTACGCAGACCGTCGATCTCACGGTCCAGGCGATTAAAGAGCCGGAGACGCTGCGAGGGATGGCGATGATCGTTTTCAAAGACGCTTTGCCCCCGGCCGAAAAAGAAAACCCCGCAGGTTCGCGCAGTGCGGCTTCCGGTAATGCCCGGGAGCTCGAACTGGAGCAAGAACTCCGGCAGTCCCGGGAGGATTTGCATACGCTGCGCGAGGAGATGCAATCCTCACAGGAAGAACTCAAATCGACCAACGAAGAATTGCAGTCCACCAACGAAGAGCTACAGTCTACCAATGAGGAGCTGACCACTTCCCGGGAAGAGATGCAGTCCTTGAACGAAGAACTGCAGACGGTGAACGCTGAACAACATTCCAAAATGGACGAGCTGGCGCGCATCAACAACGATATGCGCAACCTGCTCAACAGCACGGAGATTGCGACCATTTTCCTGGACAACGATCTCCATGTGCGCCGCTTCACCCCCGGTGCCGACGAGCTCTTCAAGCTGATTCCGGGCGATGTGGGGCGCCCCCTTTCCGACATCGTCAGCGACCTGTTCTACCCGGAAATGCTCGAAGAAGCCCAAGATGTATTGCGAACCCTGGTTTTTTCCGAAAAGCAGATCGCCGCTACCAACGGGCGCTGGTTCACGGTGCGGATTATGCCCTATCGCACCATGGATGATGTAATTGGCGGCGTGGTAATCACCTTTGCAGACATCACCGCCGCCAAGGCGCTGGAGGCTGAATTACGCGAGGAGAATGCACGCCTCAAGAAGCTACTTAAATCCGACGCTTGACCAAACCGGCGCCGTTCAGGGGCTTGGCTCGAATTCGGGACACGATAGAAGGTGAATATGGACACAGACACAGACAACAGCCAGTTGACGGCGGCGAATGAGTTGCGCCGCCAGGCGGAAGACCGGGTTCGGGCGAAGCGAGAGGAACAACCTGTACCGCGAACCGAAGCACAAACCCAGCGTCTGCTCCATGAACTGGAGGTCTACCAGCTTGAGTTGGAAATGCAGAATACCGAACTACGGCGCGCGCGCGAGGAACTTGAGGCCGCGCTCGCCAGATATGCCGAGCTCTATGATTTTGCCCCCGTTGGCTACTTCACCTTTGACGCGCGCGGACAAATACGCGAGGCAAATCTTACTGGTGCGCAGCTACTGGGGATCGAGCGCCGCCTTTTGCTCCATCAACCATTTTGCGGTTTTATCAGCACTGCTGACGACCGGGAGCTTTTTTACCGTCATCTTGAAAAAGTTTTACACCACCAGGGGCTGGAGCGGTGCGAAATTCGCTTCAACGGGAAAGACGGCACGGTGATTCATGGGCAGCTGCAGAGCGTCGCGGTGGTAACGCCGGAAGATAAGGACGGTTATGTCCTGACCTCAATCGTCGACGGCACGGCTCAAAGACAGTTAGACATGACGTTGCGCCATGCCCATGACCAGATGGAGTCCACGGTCCGGAAACGGACAACGGAGCTGACCCTGGCTAATGTACGACTCACCGCGGAGATCGATGAACACAAGCGCACAGAAGCGTCGCTGCAGGGAGCCTTCGCTGAAATCAAGCAGTTATCGGACCGTCTCCAGGAAGAGAACATTGTGTTACAACAGGAGGTTGTCAGGGAATACAACTTCTCTGAGATCATCGGACAAAGCGATGCCATCTCCTATGTATTCTCCCAAGTTGAACAGGTTGCCCCGCAGGATGCGACGGTGCTGCTGTTAGGTGAAACCGGCACTGGCAAGGGTCTCGTCGCCCGCGCTATCCACAACCGCAGTGCGCGTAAGATCCGGCCGATGATTACGGTCAACTGCACGGCTCTGCCGGCGAACCTCATCGAAAGCGAACTCTTCGGGCGCGAAAAAGGGGCGTTCACCGGGGCCAATGCCCGCCAGATGGGCCGCTTCGAACTGGCTGACGGCGGCACCATCTTCCTTGACGAAATCGGCGAAATGCCGCAGGAATTGCAGTGCAAGCTGCTACGAGTGATTCAGGACGGCGAGTTCGAACGTCTGGGCAGCCCCCGTACCGTCAAGGTCGATGTCCGGATTATCGCCGCCAGCAACCGCGACCTGGAGGAAGAGATCCGCGCCGGGCGCTTCCGGGAAGACCTCTTCTACCGGCTGAGCGTCTTCCCCATCTCCATTCCGACCCTGCGCCAGCGCAAGGACGACATCCCGCTACTCGTCCGTTACTTTGTCGCAAAGTATAACAAAAAAATCGGCAGGAAGATCGAAACCATTTCGAATGAAACCCTGAGCGCCCTCCAGCAATATCACTGGCCCGGTAACGTGCGCGAACTGGAAAACGTCATCGAGCGCGCGATCATCACCAGCCAGGGATCGACGCTCCATGTTCTTGACCGCTTCGATGCGTTCCGGAAGCCCGAAAAAGATCTGAATCTCAAACCCCTCGGCGATCTGGAACGCGATCACATCGTCCAGATACTGCAGAAAACCGGCTGGCGCATCGAGGGGCCAAAAGGTGCGGCGCTTATTTTAGGGCTCAATCCCAGCACGCTGCGCGGCCGCATGCGCAAATATGGCATCCGCCGTTAAACAAAAAAACCTCCAACACCTTACCTGCCATATCTGACGGCCATATCTGACGGTTATGCCAAGTTTGACAGCCAACGTTGACGGCCTCCCCTCCCCTCGCCCACCCTGATTCAAGTTTTCCGTTTGTAATCAATGTCTTGCCCACCCCGCTCTGGGGTAACGTTTATGGCACGTTCGTTGCCTTAACATATCCTAAAATTATTTACATAGCCGACGTTGTATTACAGGTCTCGCAAGAAAACCCAGACCCAACAGAGGGCAGAACCGGAGGTTACCACATGGACGAACAAACCAAGTACGTAGAAGATCTCTCCGCGCAGATGGTCGAATGGGATACGCAGATCGAGATGCTGAAGAAAAAAGCGGAAAATGCCACATCCGAAGAGAAGTATGAATATTCCAGAACGGCCGCGGCCTTACAACTTAAGCGGGATCAAGCGGCACAAGAGCTACTGGGGATTTCTACCGCCAGCGCCGACAACTGGGAAGATATGAAGAGCGGAGCAGAGCAAATCTGGGGCGAAGTCAGGGAGTTCTTTCGACAGACTCTCCGAAAAATCAAATGAACAAAAAAGAAAGCGCCACAGGCGCTAGAGACTTCGCCGCGGACATCATCGACACCGTGCGTGAACCCTTGCTCGTCCTCGACAAAGACTTGAGGGTGATCTCGGCCAGCCGCTCCTTCTATAGGTCTTTCAAGGTAAAACCGGCGGAGACGCTTGGACAGCACATCTATGCTCTGGGCAATAAACAGTGGGATATCCCCGAACTACGTGAACTGTTGGGAACCATCCTGCCCCAGAGGTTCAGCTTTGACGACTACGAGGTAGAACACAATTTCCCTGCCATCGGTCACCGCATCATGTTGCTGAACGCGCGCCAGATTAAACAAGCATGGGGCAAGGAGCGGATCATCCTTCTGGCCATCGAAGACATCACCGCACGCAGTCGCCTGGAAGACCTGCTGAACGAGTCAGAGGAACGCTACCGGCGATTATTCGAGACCGCCAGCGATGGGATCGTGTTGCTCGAAAAGAGTGCGGGTCATATCGCCCATACCAATCCGGCCGCCGTTGCAATGCTGGGCTATTCCGAAGAAGAATCCCACGGGAAAACATTGCAGGATCTCGGCGTATCGATTGATATGACCGATTTCCCCGCGCTTATGCAGAACTTGCGCAGCAGCGGCATTCTTAATTACGAGGATGTCCCAGTGAATACCAGGTCCGGGAAGGAATTCTACACGGACATCTATCTGGTCGATCGGGCCAGTCTTGCCCAATGCAATCTGCGCGATGTCTCGAAAAGAAAGCAGGCGGAGCAGGACTTGCGTGCAGCGCTGGTCACCGCCCACGAGGGAAAGGCCATGCTGGAAGCCATCATGGCCTCTATGGGGGAAGGACTCAGCATCCTGGATTCCGACTATAAGGTTATCTACCAGAACAAATTCCTGACAGATTTAATGGGGGATCATACAGGTAAAACCTGCTGTACAGCTTGTGGGCACCAAGACCGGGCTTGCGAAAACTGCCCGGCCGCGTTGGCCTTCAGCGATGGCGGCATTCATAAAGGGGTGATGACGACATGGATCGGCAACGAACAACGAACATTTGAGTTGACCGCCTCCCCTTTGCGAGACATGGCGGGAAAGATCGTGGCCGCGATCGAACTGATCCGGGATGTCAGTGAGCAGAAAAAACTGGAGACTCAGCTTCGTCACGCCCAAAAAATGGAGGCGATCGGTACCTTGGCTGGGGGAATTGCCCATGATTTCAATAATATCCTCAATGTGATCCTGGGCTACGGCACCATGGCCCTGGATTCCCTGACTCCCGGCAGTCCGGCAAGTGAACATATGCATGCGGTGCTTCTCGCTGCCGACAAGGCGGTGGCTCTCGTCAGAAGATTGATGGTCTTCAGCAGAAAAGAGGCTGGCGACATCCATCCTCTGGATCTCAATGGGCTGATCCTCAACCTGCAAAAAATTCTGGACCGCGTCCTTCGAAAAAGTATCATCTTACATCTGAAGCTGGCAAAGACACCCTTGATTGTGCGGGCCGATGCGGGGCTGATCGAGCAGGTGCTGATGAACCTCGTCACCAATGCCAGGGATGCCATGCTGGAGGGCGGTCAGCTCTCTATTACCACCAGCCAGATGGAGATGGATGATGCCTATGTTGCAGGGTATGGCTACGGGAAGCCCGGCAGATATGCGCTGATTTCAGTTTCCGATACCGGTCCAGGGGTGGATGAAGAAACGCTGAAAAGGATATTCGAGCCCTTTTTTACCACCAAGGGCGCCGGCCAGGGAACCGGGCTTGGCCTGGCGGTTTCCTATGGAATTATCAAGCAGCATGATGGTTACATCAAGGTCTACAGCGAACCGGGACACGGCGCGACATTTAACCTTTATCTGCCGCTCAATGGAGAGGCTGCCACCCCGGCCCAGACCTTGGTGAACGGCGACCCTGTCATGGGCGGGCATGAGACCATCCTTATTGCCGAAGATGACCCTGCCCTGCAAAGATTGATCAGAATCACCCTGGAGTCCTTCGGTTATCAGGTAATCGCTGCGCAGGATGGGGAAGAAGCCATCGCCCAATTCCTTGGAAACAAAGAGCGGATCAACCTCGTTCTGCTGGACGTGATCATGCCGAAGCAAAATGGCAAAGAGGTCGCTGCGGCGCTTCGCAAAGACCATCCCGGAATAAAGATCCTTTTTACCAGCGGATACACCATGAATATCTTCAAGAATGATGAATTGGCTGCCGCCAGTTTTGACTTCATCCGCAAGCCTTTCCAGTCAAAAAGCCTTTTGCTCAAGGTGCGGAAAATTCTGGACCGCTAACATATTACCCAACGGATGATTTCAAAAAAGCCTTACCGGTAATGGCTAAGGGGGAGAACTAATGCCTGGTGAGAAAATATTGCTGGTCGATGATGAGGAAATCAATCTCAAGCTGCTCACGCAGTGGCTCGTACCGCTGGGATATGAGGTAATCTATGCTTTAAATGGCGAAGAGGCGGTATGCAAGGCCAGAGAGAGCCAACCCGACCTGATCATCCTTGATATCCTGATGCCGGTCATGGATGGTTACGCGGCCTGTCGGATTTTAAAAGAAGACCCGAAGACCGCGAGTATTCCGATAGTGATGGTAACGGCGCAGTACGAAAGAGAATCAAAATTAAGAGGACTCTCGGTTTTTGCGAATGAGTTTCTTTCCAAGCCCATCGACAAGATCGAACTGACCATTCGGGTCCGGAATCTGCTGAAGATCAAGGCTTTCGAGGACTTTATGCTCAGGCATAATCAGATCCTGGAAGAGGAAGTGCACGCAAGAACCCAGGATCTGAAAAATATGAGCTTCGAGATGGTGCGAAAACTGACGGCCGCCGCGGAACTTCGGGATACGAAGACCGGTGCGCATATCGCGAGGATAGAATTTTACGCGAAAAAGATGGCCGAAGCGATGCAGATGCCCAAGGATTTTACCGAGGCCATAACCTTTGCCAGCTCTCTGCATGACATCGGCAAGATCGGCATCCCGGACAGCATCCTCTTAAAGCCCGGTACTCTGACTGTGGATGAATGCAAGATTATGAAAACCCACCCTGAAATCGGCGAAAAAATACTCAAGGGCTCAACCTATCCCGGAATCCGGATGGCGACCTCCATTGCCTTCAATCATCACGAGCGCTGGGACGGCAGTGGCTATCCAAGAGGACTCAAGGGAGAAGAAACACCCCTTGAGAGCAGGATCGTCATGCTGGTAGATCAGTATGATGCGCTCAGATGTTCGCGACCCTACAAGCCGGGCTATGCCCACCAAAAAACGTACGAGATTATCACCGAGGGTGACGGCAGGACCATGCCGGAGCATTTTGATCCAGCAGTTCTTAATACCTTCAAGAATATTGCCCCGGTATTTGCACAGATCTTCAATCAATACCAATAGGCTGTAGGTAGCCGTTTAAAAACCCACTCCCGCACGAACCAAAGTTTTGCGACAACGCTGCCGCCTGATGCTCTGGGGCGACCAAGCCCCCCGTGAACGTTGACACCAAGTCATCCTCCTGGACCAGAGTGAAATGCCCCGGCACATGGCCCTGGAGCAATCTAAGAAAATCACATAAGACGTAGAAAAGTCGCACCGCAACGCCTCCCGCCATATTCGATGGTTATGTTGACTATGACGGCTTCTGATGACGGATTTTTCTCCCACCCTCCCCTATTGTTTTGCATTTTCCCTGTTATAATCAGCATATTGCCCACTTGAAATCCGCCGGTTCCCGGCGGCACGTTAATTGCGATTGAACACACTAGACAAATGCGAGCGCTCCACGTTTGTTTAACAAAATTCAGCTTCAAACAAAGGTTGCGCAAAAAGCAGCATGTGGAAAAATTTAACCCCCAAACTAAACGGGAGAAGAGGAAATGAGAATGAAAACTTTGATGATACTGAAAGCGGGTCTGGTCACGTTGTTGGTGATTCTTCTAGCTGGATGTGCTGCCAAGACGCCTGCCCCTGAAAAGCAGGTTTCTCTGGCTACCCAGTCGATTGCCTATGCGGAGAGTTCCGGGGCTGTGGAGTTCGCCCCAGTTGAACTTGAAATGGCGCGGGAAAAATTGAACATGGCGAAACGCGCCATGGACAGGAGAGAAAACCTGAAGGCCAAACAGCTTGCTGATGAGGCCATGGTAGACGCCAACCTGGCGGAAGCCAA
>CAYUJC010000004.1:0-9058 GCA_964444945.1 uncultured Desulfuromonas sp. | reverse complement strand
AAAGGAGATCACCATGAAAATATTTTCGTCGCCCTTGATGTTTCTGCTCGGGGTGTCAGCTGTTGGCATACTCGTGTTTGGTTGCGCCCCGACAGTCCGGGAGAATGCGTTGCTTGAACAGGCCCAATCAACATTTGCTGCAGCCCAGAGCAACCCCGATGTGCAGAAGAATGCCCCTCTGGAGTTGCAAAAAGCGAAGGTTGAGCTGGATCAAGCAGAAAAACTACTTGAAAGGGGAGCCGAGGCCCAGGAAGTGGAACACTTTGCCTATCTTGCCAAACAAAATACTGCCATCGCTAAGGAGATTGCCAACGTAAAGCTGGCGGAGCAAGCGCTGGATGCTGCCAGCGAGGAGCGGAACAAAATCCTTTTAGAAGCCCGCACTCAAGAAGCGAAAAAAGCGAGGCTTTTGGCCGAAACGCTGAGTGCTGAAGCGCAAAAAGCCAAAACCGAGAGGCTGGCGGCCGAAGAACGGGCGCGGAAGCTCGAAGCCAAGATCACCGAGTTGCATGCCGTTAAATCGGAACGGGGTCTCGTTATCACCCTGGGCGATGTTCTGTTCGACACCAACAAAACAGAACTCCGTTCGGGAGCACAATACACCATTGAAAAGCTCGCTGCGTTCCTGACCGAATACCCGAAGCGGAAGGTATTGATCGAAGGTTTTACCGACAGTACCGGCACTGTGGAATACAACCAACAGCTCTCCGAGCGCCGTGCCGCTGCAGTACGGGATGCCCTCGCGGCCAAAGGGACTGATCCCAGTCGGCTCATGATCCGCGGTTATGGCGTCGAATTTCCTGTTGCGAGCAACAAAACCGCCGAGGGGCGTCAGCTTAATCGTAGGGTTGAGGTGATCATTTCTGATGAAGATGGGCAAATTCTGGAACGAAAAAAATAAAAACCTGAAAAGGTCGATATTTTCACCAAAAGGATTCGTTCAGGCCCAATGGAATACTCCGCAAGGGGTTGAATCAATTTCAAACCCTTGAATTGGAGCGAAGTTAATTACGATCGCAGATGGGAGGACATTATGAAATCTGGTAACCGAGACAAGGCTGAAGGTGTATTTCACAAGGTGAAAGGCAAATTCAAGGAAGTGGCCGGAAAGCTCAGCGACAATCCCAAGTTGGAGGCCGAAGGCAAGTCCGAGAAAATCTCTGGCAAGGTTCAGGGGAAGGTCGGCGATGTAAAGAAGGTTCTGGATGAGTAATAATAATCCCAACGGATCAGGCGCTGGCAAACAGGCTACGGCTGCAACGATGCGTCATTAGCATGGTTCCCCAGAGCATACGACCGAGCGCAGTTTCTAGAAAGATTGGCCACTAAAGAAAAAGGCGTATGAAAGGAGAAGCAATATGCTAGGGACCGTTGTACTAATCGTTGTAATTCTGCTGCTGCTGGGTGCGTTACCAACCTGGAACCACAGCAGACAGTGGGGATATTTCCCAAGCGGCGGGCTGGGGTTGATTTTGCTGATTCTTCTACTGCTGATGTTGACCGGCAGACTGTAGCGCATAACTAGCGCGAACGACACTCCGCCAGTGAAGCGTAGGAGAATTTCGCCCCATGGATTACTTAGCAGTTGAACGAAAAAGCAATAACCTGATCTCTGAAGGACCCAACAGACCCACATTCACCTGGGACCATCAGGGGCACCAACTCCCAAGGAGATAAATCAATGTTAAAAATTAAGCGCATGGTACAAATAATGATCTGTTTGTTCGTAGCAGCAGCTTTTATAGGGTGTGCCTCAACGAGCACCCAGTCGGGCACCGGTGAGTATCTTGACGACACTGTCATTACCACCAAGGTCAAAGCCGCAATTCTCGCCGAGCCGGATCTGAAGAGTCTGCAAATCAGTGTCGAAACCTTCAAAGGGGTCGTTCAGCTCAGTGGTTTTGTAGATTCTGCGTATAGTGCTAAAAGAGCAGCAGAGGTTGCCCGGGGCGTCAACGGCGTAGTCTCGGTAAAAAATGATTTGATCGTTCGTTAGGAAAACTGCACAGGCGTGACATGGCGCTGGCCGGCTCGTTGTTCCTTCCGTTCCAGCGCCTCCCCGGCACCAACACTGAAGGACACGGCATTGGTCTGGCAACGGTGGATAGGATTATTACCCGCCCGGGCGGCAGGGTGTGGGCCGAGAGTTGCCCGGGCAAAGGAGCGACATTTTTTTCACCTGTACATCAAGGGACAAGCGCTACAAAGCATTATCTGCATCCAGCAGTGCAAGAAATTATGGCGTATTGTTATGCACATCCCCCTTCCCTACCCCCATTACCCCGCCACGCTCTGAAGTTTCAGGAGCGTCATGACCATCCACCGCCTCCGATGCGAGCGGTGATTGAACGGTACCAGCACTGGGGGGCAAAAACAGCGTTGGAACCCTTCTAACTCGTGGAAATGTGATGAAACCTGACCGAAGTCCGTTAACCGAAGCCGCCAAATTACGCCGCCAGGCGGAGAATTGTCTGCTTAAGCAACGGGCTGAAAAAAATATCCCCCAATCGGATGCTGAAACTCAGCGTCTTCTTCACGAACTCCAAGTTCACCAGATCGAACTGGAGATGCAGAACGTCGAGCTGCGCCAAACCAGGGATGCGTTAGAAAAGTCCCTCGCCAGGTACACCGAGCTTTATGATCTAGCTCCGATTGGCTACTTTACCCTCACACGCGCCGGAATTATTCAAGACGCCAACTTTAGTGGTGCAGCTCTTCTCGGCGTCGAACATCCCCGACTGCTCGGGCAACCCTTTATGCAGTTCATTACCGCCGAAGATCAAGTCACTTTCACCGCCTTTCTCGCCAGGATCTTTGCCAGCGAAGACAAGGTCGAGGGAGAAGTCGCGCTTCTTAACGTAAAAAAACAACCTCTGATCGTACGGATCGAAGCAGTTACTACCACTTCGATGCAGGAGTGCCTGTTTGCCCTGATCGATATTACAGAGCACAAGCAGGATGAAGAAAGACTCCATTATCTGAATACACACGATGCCATGACCGGTCTTTTCAATCGTTCATTTTTCGATGCAGAGCTGGAACGGCTGATGGAAAGCCGACGTTATCCTGTAAGTGTCATTATCGCTGACGTGGATGACCTCAAGGAGATCAATGACACCCTTGGACATGCGGCTGGAGACCAGATCATCAAGCATACCGCTAAAGTGTTGCGCCACGCGGTGCGCCCGGAAGATGTGGTCGCGCGCTTAGGAGGGGACGAATTTGCGATTTTACTTCCGCAAACCATAAGCGCTGACGAGGTGCTTCTCCGCATCCGCCAGAACCGTGAGATAATTTATTTTGAAGATGCAGCGCTATCGTTGCGGCTCTCCGTTGGTGCGGCAACGGCCAAAGACAATAGTCAGCTCATGGATGCCATACTACGCGCTGATTCATATATGTATAAAGACAAAAACCGTATAAAGACAAAAACCGAAAACACCCAGAAAAAGTCCCCGCACCGTTTTTGAATACAGAAAATCAAGGGCAGGTTAATGTTTAGTTAATAAGGGGGCTGTTCACACAACGGAAAATGTCGTACGCTAAGTCCAGCCATTGGGCTTGACATAGGTAAAATTGAGCCCAGCGCGGTCACTCAATTCAAAACCTGACTGTTTTTGCGCCGGGATGGATAGATCAGAAAGCTATCTGGAAAACTTAACCCCGCGTTTGAAATTTCGCTGTTTCTCGATCTCGCAAGACCACCACCAGATGGCCTGATCGCTCACGCTGAAGGACTATGCCGGCCACTGCCGCCGTATTACCTCCCTGCAGGTAATAGAAAACATAACGTTGCAGAGCATTGGCGCAGCAACAGCGGTGAAACTCAAAGAACGTAATCGAGCTTTTTAAGCAAGAGTGGATCAGATACGCGCTATGCCCCAGGGAAAACAACGCCGTCAAAAATTGCATCAAGCTTTTTTCCCTGCGGGATCGCCCACCATCGTGCCGGGCAATCAGATCACCTTGTTACACAACGGAGCAGACTATTTCCCCGCCATCGAAGCCGCGTTCGACCGGGCACGGCATGAAATTTATCTTGAAACATATTTCTACAAAAATGACGCTACAGGCCGACGTATTGCGGAAGCGCTAAAGCGCGCCGCCCTGCGCGGCGTGAACGTCTTTCTCCTTATCGACGGTTACGGGTCAAGAGCCCTGCCGCAGCGCATGCTGGATTACCTGCAGACAGATGGGGTAAAAGTGCTCACCTTTCGACCCAAGATCTCTCCCTGGACGTTTCAGCGCATACGTCTGCGCCGGATGCACTGGAAAGTAGCAGTCGTAGACCGCGAGATCGCCTTTGTCGGGGGGATCAACATTATCGATGACAAGAAAGTAACGGACACCCTGCCCCCGCGCTACGATTACGCCCTGGCCGTTGAAGGGCCGCTGGTGGAAGTGATACGGCTTGCCGCCCGCCGCCTCTGGTCAAGGGTGGCATGGAACCATTTTCGGAAAGGGGTGCCCCGCAGTGCACCTCCACCAGCTTCGACGTTTACCGGTGGACAGATGACCGCGGCCTTTCTGATACGGGATAATTTCCGCCATCGCCGGGACATTGAAAAAGCGTATATGCATGCAATGGAGCAGGCACAAGCGGAGATTATTCTTGCGCATGCCTACTTTTTGCCGGGGCATGATTTTCGTCATGCACTTCTCGATGCAGCCGCACGCGGTGTCAGGGTTATATTGCTCCTGCAGGGGAAAGTAGACCATCGGGTTCAGCACTATGCTGTGCGGGCGCTGTACGGTAACTTTCTTGCTGGTGGGGTCGATATTTATGAATACAGCACGGGCTTTTTACACGCAAAAGTTGGGGTCATTGACGGGGTCTGGGCAACGGTGGGTTCTTCCAATCTCGACCCGTACAGCCTGCTGCTTTCAAAAGAAGCAAATGTTGTCGTTGTCGATGAAGGGTTCGGCGCAACCCTGGCACAAAGCCTGAAACGGACAATTGAGACCGATTGCCAACAGATCGTGAAGAACCGCTGGAGGCAACAGCCAATTTATTACCGCTTCATTTGCTGGTTTTGTTATGGTTTCCTCCGCTTTATGATGTCCATATCCGGATATGCTCCCGATAACAGTCACCCCAGAAAAAAGGGAGCACGCGCATCGAAGAAATGACCGGGTGTTGGGAAGATGCCCAATCGCGCTGGATTCCATCATTGTTACCCAAGGAGTGTTTTCCCTATGTTTCGCTGGTTTCGTGAGCGTCGCCGCACCGAGGTGCTGAAGCACCCTTTCCCGAGTGAGTGGGAAAAGATCATGTATGCGAACGTGGCCCATTATAGGGTACTCGACAATGCTGAGCGTGAGATGTTGCGCGAAACAGTGCAGGTGTTTATTACGGAGAAACAGTGGGAGGGATGCGGAGGCCTTGATCTTACCGACGAAATTCGAGTCACCATAGCTGCCCAGGCGTGTCTGTTGCTGCTGGGACTCCCCCACGACTACTATCGCAACGTTGAATCGATTCTGGTCTACCCCTCAACGGTTGTGATCCCTGCGCGCCAACCAGGCGTCTTTGAGGTGATAACCAGCCCTGTGGGAGCCTCAGTCCCCATACTGGGGCAAGCCCTTGCCCAGGGGCCGGTAATCCTGGTATGGGACGCTGTTCTTCACGGAGCACGGCATCCGGAGCATAAACATAACGTGGTGTATCACGAATTTGCGCATAAGCTGGATATGCTCGACGGCACAGCAGACGGTACCCCGCCCCTCTTCGACCATGAGCAGCTCGCCGAATGGGTGACGGTCTGCTCCCACGAGTTCTTGCGGTTACGCCGCCTGACTGAGAAAGGGCAGGAGACCTTCCTCGATAGCTACGGCGCAAAGAACGAAGCCGAATTTTTCGCCGTGGCTACCGAAGAATTTTTTGATCGACCCCGTGCTCTCCAAGAGCATGCTCCTGACCTTTACCGCGTCCTGAGCACCTACTATCGCCAGGATCCGGCACAGCGCAGTTCTGCGCGTTGCAAAGAGTAACGTGTTCCCTCCCTGAACCGTATCAGTTCTAGCGGGGGTTTCGTGCGCCCGGTGCCGACTGGTTCAATTTAACAAGTGCTGGAGGCGGAGAACGCAAAATAAGTGGGGGAGGTTTAGGCTGTTACCGAGAAGCGCTAAAACTTGGCATAGGATAATGTTTAAACGGGTAAGGCTGAAAATAATTCAGATTACAGCTGCAGGCGCCTTCCATTGCCCTTGAACCACGCACGGCATACCCGGTAATCGGGCATAACCCGCTCCACTTCGCGCCAGAAGGCGGCTGAATGATTGTGCTGCAACAGGTGGCAAAGTTCGTGGACCACCACATAATCCACCATGTGCTCAGGCGCAAGGATGATCAGCCAGTTGAACTGCAATTTACCATTGGTGCTGCAACTGCCCCAGCGCGCCTTGAAGGTCTTGATCTCTATCGAAGCAGGCTGCACCCCTACCCTTGGAGCCAGGCGTTTCACCCTTTCTGCCAGCTGCCTCTGGGCCTGATGTTGATACCAACGCAGCAGGGCATTACGCACCGTATGCGGCTGCGCGCTCCCTCCGGGCACCCGGACCACCAGATTCTCGTTAGTCAATTTAACTGGCGCAAAAGAGCCACTCTCCACCTGCAGGTGATAATCATCTCCCAGATAGGTGAAGGTTTCGCCACTGACATACTTTTTGGCTTCAGGCGGAATTATCTGGCGTTGCAGCGCAATCTTTTCTGCAATCCAACGCTGCTTTTTCCCGAGAAGTTCATCTATTTTTTCAACAGAGGTGCAAGCCGGCACCCTTATAGATACAGCCCCTTCCCGCACGCGGATTTCAACAGTTTTTCGCCGCGCAGAACGGATAATTTCGGCAGTAATGCCATTCACGTCGCGGTATTCGGGCTTGTCTCTCATCATCGTTTCTGTCCATAGTCAGATGGCACTCTACAAAATAATTGATATACCGCAACTTCATCTTTAGCATGCACTAAACCTGTGAGGCGCTTGGTTATGTGTAGCCGCCCATTTTTATCGCACAAAGTTAACATTAAAAATACAATCAAATATGGTTGAATAAATAAGGTTTCGGTGTGAATACGCCTCCAGACGGGCCATCTCCCAGGATTCTAATTATTTTTCATACTTTTCTTGACATGGTGGAAGTTAATATTCTATTAACCTTATAGGTGAGAATGTGTATCTTACCTCCATCGATAGGGAGGATCATGAAAATTTTCCATCAACACGGGGGCTGCCAATGAAGAAAATCCATTTATTGTATCTTGGTTTGTTTATCTCAATGCTTATTATCAGTGGTTGCAGTAGCAGCGGGTCATCAAGCAGGACGGCTGTTGCTCCATCCTCGACTGTTTTGCCTTTTGGAATCGAGTCGATGACATTGCCTGTTAGCGACGATGGAACCATGGCGGTAGACTTCACCTATAACAGGCAAGGCCAGCTCGTTGAAGGTGTCATTTCAGTCGAGTTTGACTATGACAATGACGGCTCTCCTGATGAGATCAGCACGACCGTTTATACTCTCGACCCAGACAGGTCAGCCTCAGTCATCTATCCCGAGATGTCAGCAAACATCCGGGCGGCTGCCTCTTTGGCCAATATTGTCGTTATGGGACATAACCCGTTAGACTCTCTGCCTGGAGCTGTTCTTAAGGTGGAATATACACTTACTGACAGTGGTCTGGAAAAATCTGCGGCAACAGTTCTGAAAGATCACGTTATATTAACATACAGCTACGATAACATGGATCGTCTGGAAAAATTGGTTGGCATGCGCGAGAGGGAAGGAAAACTTCAAAGGAACACCTTGAGTTACACCTATGATTCTGCAGGAAACCTTACCAAAACAATGATCGTACTAGAAGCAGATAATGATGGAAGTGGTTGGGTTAACGATGAAATCGCTGAAATAAACTATTCGTATGACGATTCGAGTCGCCTGGTCGAGGAGAGAACTTACGATCTCGGCGAGGGAGAAGTTCCAACCCTGAGCGAACAAGTTAACTACCGTTACGATAAATTTGATGGTCAAGGCCGAATTGAAAAAATAACAAAAGAAGAGATCGATTATTACGCCGGCGAAGGTATCACAGCAACAGAAATCTATACCTATGAGTACACCTATAGTGATTTCGGTCTGGATACGTACATCTATGCTGATTCTTTTGAGAAGATAACTTGCACTTTCGTCTACGATCCAGAGGACGGGCAACTGTTAGAACGGCACGAGGTTGCTGAATCTGGAGAGGATGTAGGTGATACTGACATTGATCGCTATAGTTATGATGATGCAGGGCGTTTGGTCTCCATAGAAAATATCAATACTAGACCTGATCTGGCGGGCGAAAATTCTTACAACGACTTGACAACCTTTACCTATGATGAAAATGGGCGTTTGACCGAGTGGGCTTATAAAAGCTCTTACAACGAGGTCGTTGATGAGCAGGCCATTGCCACCCTGACCTATGCCGCTTCTGAGAGCTCCGCGCAGGGCACCATTGAATTTTTTGAACCGGACTTGCTCGACGGGACCCTTTCTCCCCCTGAGCCCAGAGAGATGCTTTTTTCTTTTGCTGCCGGTGCACCTACCGCCACACTGGATATCGCGGTAGACACAGGTTTCGATGAAGGTTTTGGAGTTTTCAATGAAACTGTCGTGACATTCCCTCTGCCGGGATTGTACGCGATTGGATACGGTTCTATGTATACCGGGCTTACCAATATCAGATAAACGCTTTGGAGGGGCTTATCGAGAACGGGGCAGGTCACCAACCTACCCTGTTCTTTTAGTAGGTGACCAGGGACCATGAAGGCACTTGCAGCAACCACGGCTGTCAGTTTATGGACGGGTGTTAGGTTTTCACATTCACAATGGATGGACGATGCGATTCACTTTCCAACTTATTTTAATCTGCAGTTTCCTGATTTTTACCCCAATGCCCGTTCTGGCAGATATGAACATCTCTGTCGGTGGAGGTTATCTCACTGGTGACACAGAATACCAGATCGGCGGACGGACAGTTATGGCCGATGGTTCGGTCTTAGATGTCCATTTCCCCCTCAGT
>CAYUJC010000003.1:0-53275 GCA_964444945.1 uncultured Desulfuromonas sp. | reverse complement strand
TGAAAACGCGGCACTTCTTCCCCTGTCTCAATCGGGCCGATCCTGACGTAATACCCTTCGACCTTGAACTTCTGACACCAGTCCGTTCCGGACACATACATCCAGCGGTCGATGGAGGTGTGCCACACGTCCGCGATCTCACGCAAGTAGCTTGCAATGGCGGCTTCGTTATTCAGATCCGCCAGATCCGCCGCCGCCAGCAGTGCGGCAATTTCAGCGCCAACCGTGAACGGAGAATAGCCGGGGTCTTCCTCCCAGCGGTCCTGCGGGCTCACCGGACCGCTGCGGACCAGATAACCTGCGGCCTTCTTCACCATCGGCCAGAACCGGGCCACATCGCCCTTGACCAATGCCTTTTCGCGCTGGGCCAGATCCACCAGGAGAATCGGTAAAGACGTTTCGTCCATTTGAATTCCGTTCCAATAAGGCGAGCCGTCCAACCACATGTTCTGCGGCCAATGCCCATCCGACAGCTGGGTGGTCTGCAAATACGCGAGCACACGACGTACGTCTTCATGCGCACCCGCAGCCAACAAACCACCAGCCGCTTCCACCATGTCGCGCGCCCAGACGAGGTGATAACCGCCTAAATCATTGTCTCCTTTACTGAATCCCCACGGGATGGAGAGGCTGGCGATGAGACCGCCAGGCACAGTCTTGGACTCATGGGTGCGCAGGATCGCGAGACTGACCCTGGAAAGATCATCCGGACTAAGTCCACTTTTCTGCCGCGATGTATGCGTCTTCAGCCATTTCTGCCAGCCAGCGATGTAGGCGTGTTTTATCTTGGCAAAACCGTCGTGAAGGCTGGCGATGGCATTCCGGGCCGCTTCGCCTGCGTCGCTGCCAAAACCGAGCGCCAGGATGAAGTTTCCCTGCGTCTTGGCAAGATCAATCTCGGCAGTCAAGGCCACATTGCCGTTCTCTGCCCGGGTATATTCCCAGGTCAACTGGTTGTGCGCCTTCAAATCCTGCCAACCATCCGACGAACCGACGTAGCCGGCCGCGCGTTTTTTCCACGGCACGGAGCAGGCTAAGGCCAAAGCGTTTCCTTCCCGCTGGGCAAATAATAGCGGTGTACCCTCAAAGTCATCCACCCAGGCGGTATTGTCGTCACCGTGGTTCCCCAGATGCGGCGCAAGCAGAACATGGAGGCGATAAGCGGACAGTGCGCCTTGCTGCGCGCGAAGCTGAACTTGTTGTAGTACCGTGTCCCGCTGGGGATCGGTTACGATCTGTTTTTCGATACGGTAGCGCCCATCACGACAGGTGTTGACCAGCCGGAATGCAGGCACACCGTTGGCCAACCAGTGCACTGCGGAGTCGGCGTGACGTTTCTCCTCGGAGAAGAAACCCGCTTCGTCCGTGATGATCAACCCCATGTCGCGCACACATGCCTGGTCGATGCGGGGGTAATAGATCTCGTTAAAGATGCCGTGGCTCAGTGTGAACCAGACATGGCTCTTGTTGCTGAGAGCCGTGCCAACAGCGGTTTTGGCGCTGGAAGTCCAGCGCGCTGCGATTCCGGGTCCACCTGGTGCAGAATGATTCAGCTTGCGCATGCAATCTCCCTTTTTCAATGTTTCAGCTGCTGGAAGGCCTTGACGCCCTGGTTTCTCATGGAGTTCATGGACTCGCTTGACCTGTTGCGGCGTCAACCAGGGCGGTGTCTTGCCCTTGGCCCTGCCTGTAAGTTTGCGGTTCAGACCTGGCTCCTGGCTAGCGCTGAAATTCGGCTTTGGGCCCGACAATGGGGACCAGTCCGACTCCGTGGCACAACGCGGCTGAAAACGCCATCACTCACAGCTATCACCACGCGCCTTTTGGCAAACGGGCGCCCCTTCGAGAGTATTCAGTCCAACGCTCCATCCACCTCCTCAGCCCCTCGGTTACTTTCTCCCCGGGATGCCAGGTTGGGTTCTTGCAAAAGCATAGCAAAACAAAGCGCTATGTCATTCGTCATTTACAGTTTTTATTCGGCATTCGTGAAACTACTTGAGGATTGGGTCGACAGCACCGCACGATTGGCTGCGCGCTGAAAAGGGCTGGAGCAGGATATCCGTGGCTTGTACAGTAGTGCCGTGGCTTGTACAGTATTGTTTTTTGGTAAATCCATTCGTTATGATCTTCCCCCGCCATAAGCCGCTCACTGCTAAACCTTAAGTAATCCGCGCGGAGCCACCAGTATCATTTTGCCGCGATCATTTTGCAGATGGGGGAGAAGGTTATGCGATGTTCCGGGCAGGGGCCGTAGATGTTAAGGGCTTCCAGGTGGGCTTTGGTCAAGTACCCCTTGTGGCGATCGAACCCATACAGTGGATATTCTGCATGGAGTTCGACCATTTTCTTGTCACGCGCCACTTTTGCCAGGATGGAGGCGGCGCTGATGGCGGGGACGAGCAGATCACCTTTAATAATAGTCTCAACCGGCATTGCCAGTTTCGGTGCTTTGTTACCGTCCACCAGGACTCTTTCGGGACGCAGGCTCAAGCCCTCTACCGCCTTTGCCATCGCGCGCAGGGTTGCATGGAGAATATTGAATTCGATTATTTCATCCATTGACGCGGTTGCGATGCTCCACGCCAGGGCCTGTTCTTTTATCTGCTGGGCAAGCGTTGTCCGTTTTTTCGGAGTGAGTTTTTTTGAATCGTTGAGCCCGGGAATTACCAGCGATGCCGGCAATATTACGGCAGCGCAGTAAACTTCGCCCACCAGACTGCCCCTGCCTGCTTCATCTACACCACATACAGAAATATATTCACCCATGAACAATCCACCCAATCGGGGCCATTAAAGCTGGCCACTTCCGCTGTGATTACCGCCTCGGCAGTGCCATCTTCCGTTATTGAAGCACAGGTCGACAGCAGCACGGGTCGACAGGAACACCAAAACCCGGAGCAGCAGCTGCCGATCCGGGTTTTGGTGTTAACTAAAGAGCGTTTGCGCGGCTAAATCAGTTCTTGCGCAGCTCGCGGATACGTGCGGCCTTGCCCTGCAACTTGCGCAGGTAATACATCTTCGCGCGGCGTACACGTCCAACGGTGAGAACTTCTATTTTGGCAACATTGGGGGAGTGGAGGGGGAAAATACGCTCTACTCCCATTCCACCTGACATTTTACGCACGGTAAAGGTAGAACCGATACCGTTGTTCATACGCTTGATGCACATCCCCTGGAATATCTGGATACGCTCTTTGGCTCCTTCCTGGATCTTAACGTGCACACGCAGGGTATCCCCACCTTTGAACAACGGGAGATCCTGTTTCAACTGCTCATTTCCGATTTCGTCTACGATATTCATCGCGGTCTCCTTGCTATTGCTCTCGCGGAGAACAATATCATTTAACTTATGCCAACATTAACAACTTGGTTTATGGATTAGTTTATTGCTTTGTTTATGCTTTGCTGCCGCCTGGGCGACCTTGTTTTGCTTAAGTTCAATCTTTTATATCATCTTGTTGCCATCTTGCTGCACATAACGTTGCCACAAATCGGGGCGCCGCTCTTTGGTGCGTTCGAGCTGCTGCTTGCGCCGCCACGCTTCAATGTGGGCATGGTTGCCGGAAAGGAGAACCTCTGGCACCTGCTGTCCATCGAATTCCACCGGGCGGGTGTAGTGGGGGAATTCGAGCAACCCGTCACTATGAGAATCCTGTCCGGCGCTGCCGGCGTTGCCCAGCACTCCTGGAACCAGACGGGCCACCGCATCTATAATCACCATGGCCGGAAGCTCCCCGCCGGTGAGGACGTAATCACCGATGGAGTATTCTGCATCCACATAGGTGCGAATCCGCTCATCAAACCCCTCGTAGCGCCCACACACAAGGACCAGAGCTTTGTGGCTGGCCAAACGCTGTGCTTCAGCCTGGTTAAACATCCGCCCCTGGGGCGTAAGGAGAACCACCTGTGCCTGCGGGTAGCGCTGGCGCATATCCTCTATGCCCCGGCACACTGGCTCCGGCTTCATCACCATCCCATCACCGCCCCCATACGGGGCATCATCGGTGACCTGATGGCGACCTTGTGCATAATCGCGCAACTGGTGTGCCTCGATTCTGAGCAATCCCTTCTCCACCGCCTTGCCGATAATGCTCTGGGCAAAGGGGGAAGAAAACATCTGCGGAAACAGGCTGAGGACGGCAAACTGCATCAGTTAATCTCAACCAGTCCCTGCGGCAGGGTTACATGCAGGACGCCTGTGTCCCAGTCCACCTCCTGTACCAGCGCCGGTACGGCGGGAATCATCACCTCACCATATGATCCCTGCACGATGTAGATGTCGTGCGCCGGAGTAGAGAGCTTATCGTGCAGGATTCCTACAGCACCCAATGTATGATCAACTACGCTCAGCCCTTTAAGCTGGTGCCAGTAGTAGTTTCCGTCGGTAACTTCAGGCAGCATCTGTGGATCAATCCAAACCTCGGCACCGATAAACCCCTTTACGCTATCAATATGCTCATACCCTGCAAACGCAGCCAGGATCAACTGCTTGTGCACTGAAGCGCGGCGCACGGTAACGGTTGTGTCTGGGTTCAAGCAGGGGTCCGTACCGGAGGGAGGGGCAACACGCAGCTGATATTCACGCGCATCACACAACGCCGCAACCGCAGCCTGCTCGGGGCGAATCTTCACCTCCCCTTTAAGACCGTGGGTCGAGGTTATCAGGCCAGCCAGAAAACTCTCTGTGCCCGTTTGCGCTGTGCGTTTTTCTGCGTCCATATCCGGCGCTGTGTTCTCCTGTGTCGGTTCAGATGTTTTAAGCCTGCAGTATTGAGGCTGCGGCGCAGATGGTTACGCCTGTTTAATCCCTTTAAATGTGCTCCACACCCCTTCCTGGCGCAACAGCTTGATAACTGCCAGGGAAGGTTGAGCCCCTTTATTGAGCCAGCTCAGAGCGCGCTCCGCGTCGAGCCTGATCTGATCTTTTTCTGCCCGGGGATTATACTGCCCCAGGTTTTCGATGTAACGACCATCACGCGGGCACCGTTCGTCCGCTACGACAATCTGGTAGAAGGGTTTCTTCTTAGCGCCACCACGGGCTAATCTGATTTTTACTGCCATTTTTTTTCCTCTCGTGAGTTGGTACAAACGCCTGCGGTCTCTCTGCAGGCACGGGAGTGCCAGGGTACTATACCCTGCACTAAATCTGGTATATTTCGGGTGCAATCAGAAGGGGAGCTGCGGACCTGCGCCGCCCCCGAGCATATTCTTGAGCCCTTTCGGACCCATCTTTTGCATTTTCTTCATCATCTTCTGCGCTTCGGTAAAGCGCTTGAGCAGCTGATTGACGTCCTGAATCCGGGAGCCGCTCCCCTTGGCAATGCGCAAGCGGCGTGAACCATTGATCAGCTTATGGTTGCGCCGCTCCTGTGCGGTCATGGAAGAGATGATCGCCTCAATCTTCTTCAGTTCCTTATCTGGGACCTGCATGCCGCTGGCCTTTTTCATCGCTTTGTTCATGCCGGGGATCATCTTCATCAGCGAACTCATGGAACCCATCTTCTTGATCATCTGCAACTGATCGCGAAATGTCTCCAGGGTGAAGCCATCGCTGCGCATAGACTCTTCCATCCGCGCCGCTTCATCCTTGTCTATACTCGCTTCAGCTTTCTCGATCAGGGAGAGGACATCCCCCATATCCAGAATCCGCTGCGCCATCCGATCGGCATGGAACACCTCAAGGGCATCAAGCTTCTCCCCTACACCGACAAACTTGATCGGTTTTCCGGTTACGGCGCGGACCGACAGGGCGGCACCGCCTCTGGCGTCACCATCAAGCTTGGTCAGGATCACCCCGGTAATATTGAGACGCGCATCAAATTCTTTGACTACGTTTACCGCGTCCTGGCCGGTCATGGCATCGGCTACGAACAAGATCTCCTGCGGCTTAAGGGCCGCGCTGATCTGCTCCAGCTCCAGCATGAGGGTGTCGTCGATGTGCAGACGCCCTGCGGTATCCAGAAGCAGGGTATCGTAGCCATGATTCGCCGCGTAGGTGTGCGCCTGAGTACAGATATCTACCGGGCTTTGCTGTGGGTCTGAGTCGAACACATCTATTTCGAGCTGGCGCCCCAGGGTTTTGAGCTGCTCGATGGCAGCCGGGCGATACACGTCGGCTGGAACCATAAGGGGCTTACGTTTTTCCTGCCGCAGTTTTTTTGCCAGCTTGCCGCAGGTTGTAGTTTTACCCGCACCCTGCAAACCACAGAGCATGATGGTCACCGGTGGGCTGGCCGCGAGGTTAAGTTGATTGTCCTCCCCCTCACCCATCAGGCGCCCGAGCTCATCGCGGACTATCTTTATAACCTGCTGATCCGGACTCAGGCTCTTGAGCACATCACTGCCGGTCGCGCGCTGTTGCACCGCAGCAATAAAATCTTTAACAACCTTGAAGTTTACGTCGGCTTCGAGGAGCACCAGCCGCACTTCACGCAGGGCTTCAATAACTTGGGCCTCGGTCAGACGCCCCTGCCCACGCAACTTACTGAACACCGAATCAAGCTTGTCACTTAAACCGTCAAACATTTATTTCCCCGTTATCCTGCAGCAGCGCCTACAGCACTGCGCAAATTGTGCAAAAATAGCAGACGGTGACTATAGTTAGGGGCTCCGGCGTTGTCAAGAAAATTCCCCGGTCTGCACGTAGCCCTGTGCCTGCGGAGCATAGATGCTGAACGGCTCAAGTTTCAGTTGGCGCAACCTCTGGACAATCTGCTCTTCATCCACGCCATTAAAACGGAGCACCATGCCGCAGTCCGCGGAGATATCCGGGGGGACCGGTATCAGCAGAACCGCAAATGCATCTTTGAGTTTTATTTCGGCCACCATCACCCGATGGACCGAATTGAACACCAGCAGGCGATGCTGGGCCTGTACCATTTTCATACGATCTTCTCCCGCGTAAATCCTACCGATTGACAGTATGCCCGCAAATGACTAAAGTGCCAGCTTCAGTCATATTTAAACAACACCTTTAACTTCGCACCCCTTAACCGAGCCGATCCTCCCTCATCAACCAAAACGCAGGACAGCGCGCGTCACCGTGCCCACAATCATGCATTTTCCCTGGATCCCCCTGACCACACTTTTGGCCTTTGCCCTGCTGAGCAACATTGTTCTTGGCTATCTGCGCCAGAACACGCGCAAGGGATCCCTGGTGTGGTTTTTCTATATCCACGCCTCCATCCCATTTATCGTGTGGATGCGAACATCGCTTGATTTCGACTGGCATGTAATTCCGTTCACCCTGGCGTGTGCGGTTCTCGGGCAACTCGGTGGTGGCTGGATACGCAGAAGGGAAAGCCCATGAGCACCAGATACTCCGCGCCCGGCTTTGGCGCGACCACGCGCTCTATCGTTAAAGCGCTCTTCAACGACATGGGGATCGCGGCGCGGATAGAGCAGCACCAGATCTGGGCGATATGGGACAAGGTGGTCGGTGCACAGATCGCCGCCCACGCGCGTCCGGCCAGCATCCGCAACAACGTCCTCGAAGTGAGGGTAGACCACGCGGTGTGGATGCAGCAGCTCCAGCTCATGAAACCGCAGATCCTTGCCAAGATCAACCGCGAACTGAACTGCCCCCCTATCGACAGCATGTACCTGCGCCGCAAAAATCCGGAACCGCGGCTAAGAGAAGAGCCGCAACCGGATCTGGTACTCCCGGAGCTGAGCGTCATGGAGATGCACCGAGCAGAGCGCCTGGTTAAACCAATTCGGGATGAAAACGTGCGCAGCGCCATGCTGCGCCTGTTATGCAAACAGATGCGCCTGGACAAGCTCCGCCAGATCGAAGGGAAACCTCAACAACCAGCGTAATAACCAGCTACCTCGGCGCTGTAATTGGCGCGCCCATGGGTGGCACGGCGTTCTCCATCCTCCCCTCCTTCCCCGCTTCCATCCTCCCCTTCAGCCGCATCACCATCCGCGTATATATATAAGGGTGGTTCGACTACCATCCCCTGCCCTGCGCCACGGCGGGCTTCGATAAGAAGCAGGCGCGCCTGCTCCCCCCGACGACTGTGCACCATACGTACCCGCCTGGGTTCCAAGCCGCAGAGACGCATGGCTGTCACTATATCGACAAACCTCTCGGGCAGATGCACCATACTCAGGGTGCCGCCAGGGCGCAGCAGCCGTGCCGCAGCACGGATAAAGTCTTCCAGAGTGCCACAAATTTCATGGCGCGAGATGCTGCGCTCATCTCCAGCAGATATGCGCCCATCCCGGGGAGAACGAAAGGGAGGATTGCACACCACCCGGTCAAACACAATGTGCGGCGCCGGCATCCACTGGCACACATCCGCGGTCTCAATCCTGACCCGCCCTTCCATCTCATTGAGGCGCACACTCCGGCACGCGCGCTGCGCCTGAGATGCCTGAATCTCTACTCCGGTCACTTCAACTCCGGCATACAGCCGCGCTACAAGCAAGGCGACAACTCCGCATCCACTGCCCATATCCAGCACAACCTCATACGGTTTTATGGTGGCAAAATGTGCCAACAACACCGGATCAAGGGAGAAGCGATAACCCCGGCGAGGCTGGATCAATTTCAGACCGCCACAGCGCAACTGATCCAGCGTTTCGTCGCTGCTTACAGTGCCGTATTCTCCGCGCTTTTCATCTGTCCCTGCCATCTATATTCTCCTGTACCGCCACGCCCAGACCATCCCTCTTGAGCTCCGCCCTTCTATGGAATAGCTTTCTCCCCTTTTATTGCAGGATGCAAAATTATGTTTGGCAAGCTATCCTTAACCTGCGTTGAGTTGCAAAACAGGCGAACCTCACCTTATAATTATTTCAATCCCCGACATGCGGGCACCGACATATGCCTGGCGGGATACTGCAGTGAAAGGAATATAGCATGGCCAGGTTCTTAAAAAATAAGGAAGCCGCCCTGGGGCAGCCCCCGGGGGCACCCGTATTTATCGGGGAGCAAAAGGTTGCAGCTACCAGTATTAAATCAATGCTTTATACCCATGCCAAACTTGAAGAAACAATAATTGACCCCGCAACGATAACCATCAATGCCATTGCGGGCGCGCAAGAACCGCAGGTGCAGTGGTTTGACATTATCGGTCTGCACGACAGCGAGGCCATTAAAACCATCAGCGCGGCGTTTAATCTCCACCCTCTGACGGTGGAAGATATTCTCCATACCGGCCAACGCCCTAAGATGGTGGAATTTGACCACTATCTCTACTTTGTCCTGAAAATGATGTACTACGATCAGACCCAGAAGGTGATCCGCAGCGAACAACTCAGCGTTGTTCTGGGTGACACCTTTGTCCTCACCTTTCAGGAGCAGCCCGGCGACATTTTCGACCCGGTGCGCGAGCGCCTCCGCAAACAGCGTGGTCGCATCCGTAAAGCCCATACCGACTACCTCACCTATGCACTCCTGGATTCTGTGGTGGATAACTACATCGCCTCTATCGAGCGCCTTGGCGAAGAGATTGAAGACCTTGAAGATGAGATCATCGCCAACCCCAATCAGAATGTGCTGGGGAAAATCAATCTTTACAAGCGCGAAATAAACTATTTGCGCAAAACCGTGCGCCCGGCGCGAGAATTCATGCTTCAGCTGAGCAAGCTCGACAATGACCTCATCTACGAATCCAGCACCCCTTTTCTCAAGGATCTGCTCGACCTGTCAACCCAAAGTGCTGAAATAATAGAAACCTACCGAGATATCTTGTCTGACTATCTTGAAGTCTACAATACCGGGGTCAGCAATCGTCTCAACGAGATCATGAAGGTGCTGACCATATTTTCAGCGATTTTTATCCCCCTTACCTTTATAACCGGAATCTACGGCACCAATTTTGAGTATTTTCCGGAGCTGAGTTACCACTACAGCTATTTTATCTTCTGGGGAGTACTGATTTCCGTTGCACTCTTTATGTTGCGCTTTTTCCAGCGCCGCAACTGGCTTTGACCCTTCTGTTCGAGGTAGGCACAACTTGGCACCAAAAATTAATTCTCCTCATAGTTGCACATTTAAATTCAACCGCTAAACTTAGATATCAGACTGAAATCAGCCTGCCGGGGCGTAACCACAACCGCCGCACCGAAAGGCAACAAGAAAACCGGAGAATACAACCATAGCTACGAAAGGAGCTGCACATGAAAGGAAATCCGCAACTTATTGACGAACTCAACAATCGTCTTGCTGAAGAACTCGGCGCCATCAATCAGTATTTTGTCCATGCCGAAATGTGTGAAGACTGGGGTTACACTGCCCTGCTAGACACCATCAAGCAGCGCTCCATCCAGGAGATGAGGCATGCCGAGAAACTCATTGAGCGTATTCTTTTCCTCGAAGGGCGCCCGATTGTCAGCAACCTCGGCAAAATCAGCATCGGCAGCCAAGTAGAAGAGATGCACCAGAATGACAGCTTTGCCGAGACCGACGCCATAAAGCAGTACAACAAGACCATCAAGCTGGCGCAGGAGGTGGGAGATAACGGCACCAAGACGCTGCTGGAGCAGATCCTCAAGGATGAAGAGACGCACCTTGACTGGATTGAAGAACAGCAGGATCAGATTGAGCAAATGGGGCTGCAACGCTATCTGTCAAGGCAGGCCCGCTAACAGCGTAACACCCCAGATAAAGCAAGGCAGACAAAAAGCCCATCCGGTGCAGGATGGGCTTTTTGTGTTCTCTTAATAAGCTACGTTCTTGCTCAGGAACCGTATGAATGGAGTCCTGACAGGAGGAGATTGACCCCCAGGTAGCAGAAAATAGTTGCCACGAACCCGACGATAGACAGGATAGCGGCACGCCGTCCTGCCCAGCCTCTGGTTATGCGCGCATGCAGAAATGCTGCATAGATAAACCATACAATCAGACTCCAGGTCTCCTTGGGGTCCCAGCTCCAGTAGGTGCCCCAGGCATAGTTAGCCCAGGCAGCGCCGGTAATAATCCCGATGCTCAGCAGCGGGAAGCCGATCATTATAGCTTTGTAGTTAAGATCATCCAGAATTTTCGCGCTGGGAAACAAACTCAGGACTCCACCCGCTTTGCTTCTGCCGGCATCTTCTTCTTTCCCCACCTTGATCAGGTACATAATGGAGACCCCACAGGCCACCGCGAACGCAGCATATCCGAGAAAGCAGGTTATAACATGATAGGTAAGCCAGTTACTCTGCAGTGCCGGTACCAGCGGCGCAATGGTGGAATCCAGACTCAATTGCGCCCATGACATGGCCAGAAAGGCAAATGGCACCACAAACGCACCAACCGCCTTCTGCTTGTACTTCCACTCGATGAGCAGATAGATCAGCAGAATAGTCCAGGAAAAGAACACCACCGATTCATACAGGTTCGACATGGGGGCATAACCCTCCCCCCCGGGGATCTGGTAGGTTTCATACCAGCGTAGCCCGATACCGACCGTTTGTAGAATAAAACTCACAAAGGCCACCCATGTCGCCAAGCGCGCGACACCGAAACTTCTGGTGGCTAAAAATGCGATGAACAATACCATTGCGGCAAAGTAGCCGATAGTAACAAGATTAAAAAACGATCCACTAGTCATGTTAGATCTCCTTTTGTATGCAAGCCAGCCTAAGCCAGATGTTTGTTAAATGCCTCTTTGAGTTTATCAAAGTAAAGCTCATAGGCGGGTTGATTCCGGTGCGCTGCCCCCACCAGACGAACCTGCACCTTGCCATCCTTCTCGCGCAGAATGACCCACATGCGCTGGTGAGAGACAAAAAACGCAATCAAAGATCCGACAACCAGCAGGGTACAGCCGAACCACACCACCCACACTCCCGGGTCCTTGGTTGCCTGCAGCCCGGTATAATAGCGCTGGGTGAAATCTTCCAGACTGAACAAATAGGTTCCTTTGCGTTGCTGGTCAAACTCGGGGAAGTTCTTGAATACAATAACCGAAGTGGCAGCTTCACCCTGTTTCTTCACGTTCAGACGCGCTGCGGGACCGAAGTTGCGATACGAAGCGGCAAAGTCCGCTGCGGTTACGCTGGTTCCATCGGGAAGCTGCGCTTTTTCCCCTATCCGCAGGGTAAAGGTCTGGGCCTTGTCCTCGCCGCGTGGTTTGACCTTGATGGTCATTATCTCTGAGCCGGCGGGGCCAAAACTCGACTGATAGAAGGTTATACCGTTATGCGTCAGCGGGTCGTTAACAACGATTGGGCGCTTATCCACCACCACGACGCCATCCTCCTCAACAGTGAGGATACTCTTATATTCTTTGGGGCGTTGTGAATTCTGGTAATAACTTACGGAGAAGGCTTCGCACGTCACCTTGAATCCCAGATCAACAGGCTCGCCGGTGCGCAACCATACCTTATCGACGGACCCCCCTTCGGGGATGTTCACATAGGCCTTGTAGCCGAAAACGTTTCCGATTATGGCTCCGGCGAAAATAATCAGGATAGACAGATGGGTGACATAGACCCCGAAGCGCGCATATTTATTCTTTTCGGCGTAAAGATACACCCCATCTTCTGTTTCTGTGCAGCGGGTGGCGGCAAAATTATCTTTAACAAAGGCCTCCATCCGGGGACGAATTTCCCCCAAACTGCCCCGCACGGTGCGCTCCACCGTATTGGGGAACGCTTCCAGGACTGTCTTGCTCGGCACCAGCGTGGGCTTGGTAACTATTTTCCACACCCTGGGAAAGCGCTTGATCGAACAGCAGACGAGGTTGATGCAGAACAGAAGCAACAGCCCGATAAACCACGTAGAGTGGTACATATCAAACATCTGCAATTTATCCAGGATTGCATATGTATTCGGGCTGAAGACGCTGAGATACTGCTCTTCAGTCAGATTCTGTTGGAGGACTGTGCCAATAATGGATGTAACCGCCAACATGATCAGGGTAAAAATCGACAATTTGAGGGAACAGAAAAAATCCCACAGGGCTAGCATAAAGCCACGTTTTTTTTGACTCAAGATCCTAATTCTCCTTCGCTGGTGCAGGCGCCGCCTCCGTCGCGCCAGCTTTTATAATAATTACAGCAATCCGTCTGCATTTAGACGCTGCTGCAGCCTCTCACTTTTTTCGACGACCGCTTCCGCCATGAGGACCCGTGCCTTGACTGTCCGTTCCGCCAGAACCTGATCCGTAACCGCCAGCTGCTGGACCGCAAACAGCCCGGCGTTCCTGGCGCCTGCCTTGCCAATGGCCATGGTCGCCACTGGAATCCCCCCCGGCATCTGCACCGTGGCCAGTAAGGCGTCGAGCCCTTTTAACGCGGTACTGTCGATGGGAACCGCAATAACCGGCAGGGTTGTTTCAGCGGCCACAACTCCGGCCAGATGCGCCGCAGCACCGGCCCCAACGATCAGAGCCCGGATTCCACGCGCGCGCGCGCCGACAACATACTCAGAGGTGCGCTGCGGGGAACGGTGTGCGCTGGTGACGAGCATCTCAAAGGGCACGTCAAATTCCTGGAGTGCCTTTGCCGCTTCGCGCATCACTTCATAATCAGAATCACTCCCCATCAGTATTCCAATAAGCGGTTTTCCCATGGAACATATCCTTAAGCTGTGGCCTCATAACTGAGGCGGTATGTTTTTGGTTACGTGGCAGAACTCAATGTGCAAAGGGGTTTTTCTTCCATACATGGTTTAATTATCTAAAAAAACTACCGGTGGCGCAGGGCTTTCTGCCCTATATCACGCCGCATCTGCATCCCGGCCCAGCTTATCCTGGCCGCGCCGGCATACGCCTTTTCTATGGCAGCCTCGATGGTTTCAGCCCATCCGGTTACTCCGAGCACCCGCCCGCCAGCAGTCACTATCTTGCCATCCTGCAATGCAGTTCCAGCCTGGAACACCTGCACTCCGTCGAGGGCGTTAGCCGCCTCTATCCCCTGAATCTCATCCCCTTTGGAATAAGAGTCCGGGTAGCCGGCCGCCGCCAGCACCACACACACCGCCGCACGGTCGTACCACTCCAACTCTGAGAGGGTGAGCTCCCCGCGCGCGCAGGCATGCAGCACCGGCACCAGGTCCGACTTCATGCGGCACAACAGGGGCTGCGCCTCAGGATCGCCGAAGCGGGCGTTGTATTCGAGCACCTTGAAGTCACCTGCATCAATCATCAGACCGACAAACAGAATCCCCTGATACGGGGTCCCTTCTGCCGCCATGCCATCAATGGTGGGTTGAACCACTTCGGCGACAATGCGCGCATACAGGGCATCTGTCACCACCGGTGCGGGGGAGTAGGCCCCCATACCGCCGGTATTGGGCCCTTGATCGGCATCAAAAATCTGCTTGTGATCCTGAGCTGACGCCAGCGGGAGAATGTTTTTGCCGTCGGTAAAAGCAAAAAACGAGGCTTCCTCGCCGTAGAGAAATTCTTCTATAACTACAGAGTCCCCCGCAGCACCAAACTTGCCCTGCAGTAGAATTTCATCTACTGCGGCGATGGCCTCTGCTTCTGTATGGGCGAGGATAACTCCCTTGCCCGCCGCCAGACCATCGGCTTTTACCACGATGGGAGCGCCCTGTTTTTTTATGTATGCCACTGCGGCATCGCGTTCAGTAAACGCCGCATAGGCCGCCGTGGGGATGGAGTATTTACGCATCAAGTCTTTGGAAAAACTTTTGCTCCCTTCGAGCTGTGCTGCCGCTTTGCTCGGCCCGAACAGATCCAGCCCGCCCGCGCGGAATCGATCGGCGATACCCAAGGTAAGGGGGAGCTCAGGCCCGACTACAGTCAGATCGATAGCGTTTTCCTGGGCAAAATCGTACAGCGCGTCAATGGCATCGACCGCTATGGGAACCAACTGTGCCAGCTCCCCGATTCCGGGATTCCCCGGCGCACAGTAGATCTTTTTCACCAGCGGTGACTGCGCCATCTTCCATACCAGGGCATGCTCGCGCCCTCCACTGCCTACGACCAAAATATTCATTGAACACTCCATGTATTGCCCTGCCTTCACCTGCCCTGTGTATGTCGCCAGGTTGGGCAGATCTCTGCCTGCTCTTAAAAGATGTGGCCTTAAAAATTCGTATCAGTGGCGGAAATGGCGCATGCCGGTAAAGACCATGGCGATTCCGTGCTCATCCGCGGCGTCAATAACCTCCTGATCACGGATCGAACCGCCAGGCTGGATAACGGCAGTCACCCCTTCTTTGGCGGCATTATCCAGACCATCGCGAAACGGGAAGAAGGCATCGGACGCCATGGCGGCCCCCTTAACCTCCAGACCGGCTTGTTCTGCCTTGATTGCAGCAATCCGCGCTGAGTTTACCCGGCTCATCTGCCCGGCACCCACCCCGATGGTCATGCCATCACGGGCGTAAACGATGGCGTTTGATTTCACAAACTTCGCCACCCGCCAACTGAAGAGCATGTCTTCCATCTCTTTTTCGGTGGGCTGACGTTTGGTGACCACCTGCATTTCTGCGGTGAGATCTGCATCCACATCCTGCACCAGCAGGCCGCCATTGACCCGTTTGTATTCGAGCCGGGTCTGATTCTGGCCGGCCCAGGAACCGCATTCAAGCAGGCGCACATTTTTCTTGCCCTTGATCACTTCAATGGCCTCGGCACTGACCTTGGGCGCAATAATCACCTCTACAAACTGACGCGCCACTATCGCTTTGGCCGTAGCTCCATCGAGAGTGCGGTTGAACGCGATAATACCCCCAAAGGCAGATTCACTATCGGTGCTGAATGCGCGCTCGTAAGCGTTGAGCAGATCTTCTGCCACCGCGACCCCGCAGGGATTGGCATGCTTGACAATGACACAGGCCGGTGATTCACCAAACTGTTTGACACATTCCAGCGCCGCATCGGTATCGGCAATATTATTGTACGACAACTCCTTGCCCTGCAGCTGCGTTGCCGTAGCTATATTCGCCTGTTTATTGCCTTTTTCCACATAGAACGCGGCATCCTGATGCGGATTTTCGCCGTAACGCAGAATCTGCTTCTGCTGAAACTGCAGCGACAGCGTTGCCGGAAAGCGGGTCTGCTCTGCCCCGATGCGGCAACCGAGCCAGTTGGAAATAGCCCCGTCATATGCGGCTGTATGCTGATACACCTTCACCGCCAGACCGAAATTGCTCTGTTCCGATACTGCCCCATCGCTGGTGCGCATCTCGGCGAGCACTGCAGCATAATCGGAACTCTCAACCACAACGGTGACAAAGCGGTTATTCTTCGCCGCGCTGCGCAACATGGCGGGACCCCCGATGTCGATATTCTCCAGCGCATCTTCCAGGGTGCAGCCCTCTTTGGCCACGGTGGCTTCAAAAGGATACAGGTTGACCACAACCATATCGATGGGCTCGATGCCGTGTTCTTCCATTTTAGCGGTGTGGGCAGGATTATCCCGCACCCCCAGCAGCGCGCCGTGTACCTTTGGATGGAGCGTCTTCACCCTGCCATCGAGCATTTCGGGGAATCCGGTGTAAGCAGAAACATCTTTTACCGTCAGCCCCTCGTTGCGCAGCAGGGTTGCAGTCCCGCCGGTAGAGAGGATCTCTACACCAAAACCAGCCAGACCGCGGGCAAAATCCACGATCCCCTCTTTATCAGAAACACTTATCAGTGCGCGTTTGATAACAGCCATGTCGAACCCTTTCCCGTATATTAAAAATATTACTGAAAACTTGTCCCTATCTACCTATTCCGACCAAGACACTTACGTTTACGTGTTTCTCTGGTAACAGACAAGGGAATTCCTCCTCTGCAGTAGTACACCCCCATTTTCACTCGCGCCACCGCACGCTTTTTCGAAGAGCAGGGGGGATAAATATTCAAAAATTAAGGGCCGCGACAAAAGCACGTTCAAATGCCGGGGTGCCTGAAAGGGGATAGAGGGTGATCTTTTCACGTAGTTTTTCCAACACCATTTCTCCGTGCTCATCCTGGAGAAACTGCACCAAGCCGCGAAGTACCCCATCAGGGGCAAATACAACCCTTTTTATCATGTATTCCGGCAACAGGGAAATTTCTTTTAACATCTCCGGGCGTATCGCTGCCCCCAGGGCGCCTGTGATATACACGTGTTCAATAGCAGTGGGCTCAACTCCTGCGCGCTCTACCAGACACTGCGCTCCGGCATACACAGCCCCTTTGGCAAGTTGAAGCTGGCGGATATCTTCCTGACTCAAGCGCAGATCAACGTCGGCGTCACGGTATAAGCGCAGATACGTCTGTTGCCCCTGGGCGCGATTCTCGCTCCCCCCATTCTCAACCCCCAGGTACCGCGCGAGGTTGGTCTCCACTTCATCGGGATCCGCGAGCGTTCCGTCGCGCCCTACCAGACCTGACTGCAGGCCTGCGACAAGGGCTTCAACCACGGCACTGCCACACAGTCCGCGCGGCGCTACTGCGCCTGAGTCCTCGGGGGCAGCTATAATATCAAAGCGGAAGCGCTCGTGCTCAAGGTGGACACCACTGATGGCACCACGGTGCGCCGCCATGCCGCAACTGATATTTCCCCCCTCAAAAGCGGGGCCAGCTGCCACCGAGGTGACCAGCCAGCGCGCTCCATCAAACAGAGCCATCTCGGCGTTGGTGCCTACGTCCACGACAAGGGAACCTGCAGCAGGGCTTCCCAGACCATACAGGACCGCGAGCAGATCGCCCCCGACATAGCCCCCCGCCAGGGGGAACAGGTACAGCGGCACCGGCAGTTTATCTACAGCTATGCTAACGCCGTCACAACTGTCTGGACGATATGGTGGGCGCAGAAGCCCAGCGGGATCTGCCCCCCGCGCCAGGAGGGTTATGGCGGAATTCCCTGCCGCCACCGCGCGCGCAACCGCCTGCGCATCAAGCGCGCTATCCTTAAGCAACACCTCAAAGAGTTCGGTAATTCCGTGCAGCAGGGCCTGTTGCAACTCGCGCCGACCCCTCGGCTGCGTCGCATGTTCGAGACGGCGGATGATATCGTAACCGAATGTATGCTGCGGGTTGAAGATCGAGGCCTGGGCTACAATCTGCCCCGTTGCATCCACCAACCGGCCACCAAGGGTAGTGGTACCCAGATCGAGGGCGAGCATCACCCGGTGCGCGTTGTGGCGATAATCAGCCATGGTCAGACATGCCCTACAGGTTCAACCGGATCTGCTCCGTCGGGTGCGACACCAGTGGGCAAATACACGCGCGGCACCCGTTTGCTCACCTGACAGAACACTTCGTAAGCGATGGAACCGATGCGTTCTGCCCAATCTTCCGCATATACGCACACACCATCTTCGCAGCCCAGCAGGGTGACATCATCATGCACCGCGACCTCGGGCACATCGGTAACATCAAGCATAATCCAGTCCATACATACATTGCCGGCAACCGGCACCTTCCACTTCCCCACAATAGCCTCAAACCCATTGGAGAGGAGGCGATTGTAGCCATCGGCGTAGCCCACCGGCACAACCGCTATGAGGGTTGGTCTGGCGGCGATAAAATGTTGCCCATAGGAGACTCCATGTCCGACCGGAATCCACTTCAAATGGGCAATTTTACTCCTGAAATTCATAACTGGACGCAAATCCAGACGCGTATCTGCCAGAGGTTGCCCTCCATACAAGGCGAGTCCCGGGCGCACCAGGTTGCACATGGAACAGGGAGGAGAAAAGCTGGCGGCGCTGTTGAAAGCATGGATATAACGCGGCACGCAACCCGCCGCACGAATCTGCTCCACACCCCGGGCAAAGACCTCCATCTGCCTGGCATTGTGGGGGCTTTCGGGCTCATCGGCCATGGCAAGATGACTCATTACCCCAACAATGTCAACGCGAGGGTAATGCTTCAATGCGGCCAGAAAGGGGGGCAGATCTTCAGGTTGAAGCCCCAGGCGCCCCATTCCTGTATCCAGCTTGATATGACAGCTGCAACGTCGTCCTTGGCGCGTGGCCGCACTGTTGAGGCGCTCGAGCTGATCCCGCTCAAACACGGCGGTATGCATCTGTTCCGAGAGCACCACATCTTCCTGGCCGGGCCAAGCTCCCCCCAACATCAGGATCGGCTTTACAATCCCGGCGCGGCGCAGTTCCAACCCCTCTTCGGCGATGGCAACGCCAAACATGGAGACGCCGGCATCCTGCAGGGTCTGCGCTACAAACACTGCACCATGTCCATATGCGTCAGCCTTTACTACGGCCAGCACCTCTACGGTAGCCTTGGTAGCCTTGGCATCCTTGCCCCCTCTGGCAGGATTGCACCCGGAGGTGAGCCCTGAATTAAGGCTATGGCGCAGCAACGCATAATTATGGCGCAGAGCAGCTAAATCTATCTCTACCCTGGTTGGACGATGTGCATAGTGCATGGTCAGGAATAGGAAACACACAAAAGAGGGTTTAAGTAACTAAACACAAAAGAAAAGGAGGTTCACACGCAAAAAAGGTTCATAACGCAAAGGGTGTGAACATCCGGGAGATGAACGGAGTTTTTGTACCATGAGGCTGTAACCGGTGTAAAGTTATTCTACACTTGGAGTTGACAGCCCCCCGCCTAATGGCTTAGGGTTGCAGGAAAACTGAAGCTGGGGGAGTGGTCAATGCCACTGAGAGCTCATTCTGAAGCGACCCTTGGAACCTGATCCGGGTAATGCCGGCGTAGGGAAGCGACGTCAAACACACATCCCCTCTCGTGTTTACACCGCATCCTTCACAGATGCGGTTTTTTTATTGGAGGCACTTCCACCATGCACCTCGCGCAAAAAAATCCAGCCCTGAATCCAGCGCCAAAACACAAAATCCGCGGACTGTACGTCATCACTCCGGATAGCTCCGCGGAGGATATCCTCACCGCAACACAACTGGCCCTCAAAGGTGGCGCCACCATCGTACAACTGCGTGATAAGCTCTCACCGTTTGCACACCAGCTCAGCACGGCAATAAAGCTGCGGGAATTGTGCCACACCTACGCAGCCTGTTTTATTGTCAACGACAGTATCGAACTGGCTCTGCAGGCGAACGCCGATGGGGTCCACCTCGGGCAGGATGATGGCGATGTGGCGCAGGCGCGGGCGCAGCTGGGGCCGGATAAAATTATCGGCGTATCCGTCCAGAGTGTTGCCCAGGCCCTGCGCGCCCGGGAACAACGTGTCGACTACCTCGGCTGTGGCAGTGTCTACCCTACAGACACCAAAGGTGATGCTGTCCACATTGGCGTTGCAGAGTTAGGCCGGGTGTGCGCCGCGGTGGATATCCCGGTAGTGGCCATAGGCGGCATTTGCGCGGCGAATCTTCCTGAAGTTATTCGCCACGGTGCCTGCAGCGCCGCCGTTGTCAGTGCAGTGATGAACGCACCACGCCCCGATGTGGCCGCGCGCGAACTGAGCCTGATGTTCAGACAGCTGGGCAGCAATTTGGCTGCAGCGCTGCCCAGAGGAAGTGTTCTCACCATCGCCGGCTCTGACTCCAGCGGTGGTGCCGGTATTCAGGCAGACTTAAAAACCATCACCCTGCTGGGCAGCTACGCCAGCAGCGCCATTACCGCTCTTACAGCGCAAAACACCACCGGAGTGCAGGGAATTTATCCCGTAGCAGCGGAATTTGTGGTGCAGCAGGCTCAAGCTGTCCTTGATGACCTCCACGTCGACGTTATTAAAACCGGGATGCTGTTCAATGCTGAAATCATCCGCGCAGTGGCGAACGTTCTGCGCCAAGCAGCGACCCTGAATGTGGTAGATCCCGTCATGATCGCCAAGGGTGGCGCGCACCTGCTTCAACCTGAAGCGGTTATCGCGTTTCGGGAAGAGATCCTCCCCCAGATCTACCTGTTGACCCCGAATATTCCTGAAGCAGAAGCCTTAACCGGCAGCAGAATAACAAATACCGCCGCTATGGAAAAGGCCGCTCACACCCTGCAAAACATGGGTGCCGCGCATGTGCTGGTAAAGGGTGGGCATCTGGAAGGAGCCCCCATTGATATCCTGCGCTACGGAACGGACACACTGCGCCTGGAAGGGGAACGTATCGACTCAGTCCACACCCACGGCACCGGCTGCACCACTGCTGCCGCGCTGGCCGCCCTATTGGCCCAGGGGTTTGCGTTACCGGACGCCGCCCGCGCCGCCAAGGAATTTATCCACACCGCCATAAAAACAGCTCCGGGGTTTGGCCACGGTCACGGCCCGGTAAATCACTTCGTTGCAGCAGAAAAACTCCGCTGCCACCTTCACCACCTATAGAGAGGACCCATAAAAATGACCCTGATGGAATCTGCCCGCAACGGGATTATCACCGCCACCCTGCGCCAGGCCGCAGAAATAGAAGGCATCGATCCTGAAATCCTGCGCCAGCGCGTTGCCGCCGGAACGGTATGCATCTGCCACAACGTCAAACATACCCATGGCATTCCGCTGGCCGTGGGTGAAGGGCTCAGAACCAAGGTCAATGCCAATATCGGCACCAGTAAAGATGATACCAATATCGACAACGAACTGGCGAAAGCCAAGGTGGCTATTGCGGCCGGGGCGGATGCCATCATGGACCTGTCCACCGGCGGGCCGATAGATGAAATCCGTGCTGCAATTATTGCTGATACCAGCGCCTGCATCGGCAGTGTCCCTTTGTATCAAGCCGCAGTTGATACCGTATCGAAGAAAAAGAAGTCCATGGTTGAAATGACCGTGGATGAAATTTTCGACGGTATCCAGAAACACCTGGATGACGGGGTTGATTTCATTACGGTTCACTGCGGCGTGAACCGCCGCAGCCTAGACGCTATGGATCAGCAGGGGCGCCGGATGGATGTAGTCTCACGCGGCGGTTCCTTTACCGCCAAGTGGATGGCGTTCAATGATGCAGAGAATCCTCTGTATGAGCACTATGATCGCCTGCTTGAATTGGTACGCCCTTACGATGCCACCCTCTCCCTTGGAGACGGGTTCCGCCCCGGATGTCTGCAGGACGCCACCGACCGCGCCCAGGTACAGGAACTCCTCACCCTGGGTGAGCTGACCAAACGCGCCTGGGATGCGGGCATTCAGGTGATGATTGAAGGTCCGGGGCATGTCCCCCTGGATCAGATTGAAACCAACATCAAACTGCAGAAACACTTGTGTTGCGGAGCACCCTTCTATGTTCTGGGGCCACTGGTAACCGACCTGGCCGCAGGCTATGATCATATCGCCTGCGCCATCGGCGGTGCCATTGCCGCTTCAGCCGGAGCAGACTTTCTGTGTTACGTCACCCCGAGTGAGCACCTGTGCCTGCCCAATATCGATGATGTGAGGGAGGGGGTTATTGCCAGCCGCATCGCCGCTCATGCCGCCGACATCGTAAAAAAAGTTCCCGGTGCCATTGATAAAGACCACGCCATGGCCCAGGCGCGCAAAGAGCTGGACTGGGAGAAGCAGTTCTCCCTCGCCCTTGACCCCGAACGTGCCCGCGCCCGGCGCAGTGAAAATAAAGCTGCGGATGAACACGGTGCCTGCACCATGTGTGGGGAGTTCTGCGCCGTAAAGGTGATGGACGAGCGGCGCGAATACCAGAATAAAACACGAGCCTGACAAAACGGGCTGTACCGCGTGAAACCGGTACAGCCCGTTAATTTTCCGTCCCTCTACCTCTCTTTAAGCATTACCCTTTGAAAACGCAGCGGGCAAATTCTTCTACCGCGTGCGTGCAGCCCTCCAAGAATGAGCTATACTGCTTCTATCTTCACGATAGCGGCACTAAAAATCTGTCCTGATATATTCAGCAAGTGCAATAGGGAGATAACATGGGTAAATATATTGAACTGCGCTCCACCTCTTTGCCTCTACACATACTCCTTGCGGCCCTCATTGTGCTGGCGACCTTGGTCTGCAGTGGCTGCAACAGCGCGCAGGACAGCGCCCTTACGCCGGAACAGAGGCAATTACGTACCGGCCAAGAGTTGTTTGCCAAGAGCTGCGCATCCTGCCACGGCGCGCACGGCAATGGGCTGGGAGTACGCAGCGGCCCGTCACTGCAGCGCGCAGACTACCGCTACGGCAGCAGCCCCGCAGAGATATACACCTCCATCAAAGCCGGGCGTAACGGAGGGATGCCCTCCTTTTCCTCGGTCTATACCGCAGAGCAGATTGAAGCGCTGGTCCAGTATACCCTGTATCTGCGCCAGTGAATCCTCAACAACGCAGTTCATCCGGCTCCGGCGTTGGCGCAATTTCTACCGGCTGCAGATGCCAGATATCGCGGTTGTATTCAGCTATGGTTCGGTCGGTGGAAAACTTACCACTCCGGGCGCTGTTGATCACACTCATCCGCAGCCAGCGCGGGCGGTCTTCAAACGCTTCGGCGACCCGTTCTTGCGCCTGGACATAACTGCGGAAATCAACCAACGTCATCCATGGGTCAGCCGGGCTCTTGAGTTCGGCAATGATGTCATCGAAGATCCCAGGCTCAAACCGATTGAAATGCCCCGATTCCAGCAGCTGCATAACCCGCTGCAGGTCGGAGTCTGTGGCTAGCACTGCGGCAGGATCGTAGTTTTTTTTACGTTCCTCAACTTCGTGCGCCTTCAGCCCGAATAAAAAGAAGTTTTCTTCCCCTACCTCTTCAAGGATCTCTACATTGGCTCCATCCAAGGTCCCGATCGTCACCGCTCCGTTCATCATAAACTTCATATTTCCGGTTCCGGAGGCTTCCTTGCCGGCCGTTGATATCTGTTCGGACAGGTCAGTCCCGGGACACACGGTTTCCATGATGGAAACATTGTAGTCGGGGATAAACACTATCTTCATGGCATCACCGATATCGGGATCACGGTTCACCACATTAGCGACATTATGAATAAGTTTAATAATCTTTTTGGCCATGGCGTACCCCGGAGCCGCCTTCCCGGCAAAGATCACACAGCGTCTGGTTTTAAGTGGAACATCTTCGAACTTCAGGCGTGCATACAGATGAATCACGTGCAGCACATTGAGTAGCTGGCGCTTGTACTCGTGAATGCGTTTGACCTGCACATCAAAAAGCATGTTGGTATCAACCACTACATTGGTGCGCCCCCGAATAAGATCCGCCAGGCGCTGTTTGTTCTGCTGATGCACTTCTTCCCACGCATGCATGAATGTTGCATCAGACAGAAACTTCTCCAGCGCTTTAAGCTGGGTCAGGTCCGTCATCCATTCCTCCCCGAGGGTGCGATTGAGCAAGGTGCGCAGGCCGGGGTTAGCAACAGCGAGCCAACGTCGCGGGGTAACCCCATTGGTTTTGTTGTTGAATTTTTCCGGCCAAAGTTCGTAAAAATCGCGAAACAGTCCCTGTTTCAACAGTTCAGAATGAAGCGCGGCTACCCCATTGATCGAAAAGCTCCCCACTATGGCCAGATGTGCCATGCGCACGTGCTGTTCGGGGCTGATAAGGGACATGCGCCGGTAACGTTCCAGATCCAGCGGCCATTTCATGGAGACCTGGGCCAAAAAGCGGCTGTTTATTTCGTAAATGATCTCCAGCAGGCGTGGCAGCAGTTTCCGGAACATCTGTGTCGGCCAGGTTTCCAGCGCCTCCGGCAACAGGGTATGGTTGGTGTATGCCATGGTTTTGGTGACGATCTCCCACGCCTCACCCCAATGCAGGGCTTCCTCATCAACCAGAATGCGCATCAGCTCCGCGACTGCCAGGCTGGGGTGGGTATCGTTGAGCTGAAACACATTATTGGCTGCAAAAGCCCTGAAATCACCTCCATGTGCACGTTTCCAGTGTTTGACGATATCTGAAAGACTGGCGCTGACCAGAAAATACTGCTGCCGCAACCGCAGCTCCTTCCCCAATTCGCTGGCGTCGTTGGGATACAACACCATGGTTATGCTCTCGGCGGCCTCTTTTTCGGCGACATTGTCATGGTACGAAACGGTATTGAATGCGTCGAGGTTGAAATCCTTTGCAGAAGTTGCCGACCACAGGCGCAGGGTGTTGACTGTGTTGTTTTTGTACCCCGGCACCGGCACATCATAGGGCACCGCCAGCACCTCTTCTGCATGGTCCCAGTGAACCGTCAGTTTCCCATGATCGTGGGGATCATGGTAGGTTCTGGTTGTGCCGCCAAACTTGACCACACAGGTGTAGTCTGAGCGCTTTATCTCCCACGGATAATCCCCATACCCCAACCACTGATCTGGCTCTTCGATCTGATAACCGTCCTGAATGTGCTGACGCAGCATGCCGTAGCGATAGCGCATGCCATAACCCACCACTGGTAGCTGCAATGTAGCGCAGCTCTCCATGAAGCAGGCGGCCAGCCGCCCCAGCCCACCATTACCCAACCCTGCGTCATGTTCAGCCTCCTCAACCTCTTCAAGAGCCAGGCCAACTCCATGCAGGGCGGCATGTGTATTCCGGTCTATATCGATATTAAACAGATTGTTGCTCAGCGAACGTCCGATGAGAAATTCCATGGAGAGGTAATATGCCCGTTTGGTTTCTGCCTCATAGTGTGCCAGCCAAGTCTGTTTCCAGCGCGCTACGAGACGGTCGCGCACCATATACGCCAGGGCTTTGTACAAATAGTATCTCTGCGAACTGAGTTTGCGCCCGAAGGCGTTGTACAGATAATGGAGAAAACTGGTTTCTATACTCTCTTCGTCACATCCAAGACAGCGCAATGCTTTGCGCATGGCCTCGGTATCACGCTGATCGTGGGTAAGGGGCATATTGTACTCCTAAGCCTGGTAGAGGTTAAGATAGGAAGCAGCGCTGCGCTGCCAGCCAAAATCCTGTGACATGGCGGTCTTCTGCAATTTCTGCCAGGTGCGTGGTTTACGGTACAACTCGAGCGCCCTTATGCTGCAGCGGCGTAATTCTTCTGGTGACGCTTTTTGCATCACAAAGCCGGTGGCGGTGCCGGCCGCAATGTTTGCGGCACTGGCATCTACAACGGTATCCTTGAGCCCACCCGTAGCGTGCACTATCGGCAGAGTCCCATAGGTGAGGCTGTACATCTGGTTCAAGCCACAGGGCTCAAACCGCGAGGGCATGAGAAAGATATCCGCGCCCGCCTCGATAAGGTGGGCCAGCTCCTCGGAGTAGCCGATATGGACAAAAACCCGGTGCGGATACAGGCGCGCGAGGTTAACGATCTCCTGTTCGTAAATCTTCTGCCCGGAGCCAAGGAGCACCACATTGGCACTGGTTTCATCCAGCAGCATCGGGATGGTTTCTATCAGCAAATCAATCCCTTTTTGTTCCACCATGCGTCCGATGAACCCCAGCAGAGGGGCTTTTTCATCCACTTTGGCTCTTGCTGGAGCAAGGGTCTGGAGCAGATGCTGTTTGTTGCGCATTTTCTGCGCCACCCGCCCTTTCTGTACTGAGTAGGGGTAGGGGATATACCGATCCTTGGCCGGATTCCATACCTGGGTGTCAATACCGTTGAGGATTCCACTCAATCTACCCTGGGCGGCACATTCCCGCAGCAGCCCTTCAAAACCAAACCCATACGGCGGGGTACATATTTCCGCGGCATATGCAGGGCTCACCGTGGTGACATGATCCGCGCACACGATTCCCCCTTTCAGCATGGAGAATGCGCCGTAGAATTCAAGCATTTCAGGGTTCCACCAGGCATCCGGCAAGCCGAGTCCGGCAAAGAGCGCACGGGAAAACTTGCCAGCATAAGAGAGGTTGTGAATGGTGAAAACAGTTCGGGGCAGGGCTGAACGCTCTGCAGCATCGGTGTGCGCGGAGGAGTCCGTTTCTGTCTGCAGCAGGCGCATAAATGCAGGGACAAGGCCCGTCTGCCAGTCGTTGCAGTGGACAACATCCGGATGCCAGTCGAGCCCGAACTGGTTCAGAGCCACCCCTGCGACAATGCGACTGAACAGACCAAAACGTTCCCCATTGTCCACCCAGTCGGCGCCATCTTCTGCCAGGTATGGATTACCAGGACGGTCAAACAGCCCGGGGATATCCACGAGCAGCAGGGTTACGCCGCTGTCGCTATCGGCACGCAGCAGGCGCATATGATACTCGGTAGCGCCACAGTGGACGCGGCTGTGCGCAAGCTCATGAACCGAGTCCAACTGGCGCAGGGCATCCTGGTACGCCGGCAAGATAACCGTTACATCATGGTTCAGTTGCTGCAAAGCCGTACTCAACCCTGCGGCGACATCTCCCAGCCCTCCGGTTTTTACCAAAGGATATATTTCCGAAGTTGCAAATAGAACCCGCATAATCGTTTACTCCTCAAGCTGTAGAACTATAAAAGCCAGTGGTGGCAGGGTAACAACGGCACTGTGGCTACGCCCCATAAAGGGCTGAGGCTCAGCGTCGACTGCACCACCGTTGCCAATGTTTGAACCGCCGTAGGCGGCGGCGTCAGAATTAACAATTTCCCGATACGTTCCGCCCAGGGGCATCCCGATGCGGTAGCCATGTCGAACAACTGGAGTGAAGTTAAATAGGCACACCAACTGCCGCACCGGCTGAGCATGAGAATCACGGCGCACAAAACTCAGCACCGACTGCTGATTGTCGTTACAGTCAATCCATTCAAATCCGCTCGACTCAAAATCCTGCGCATACAGGGCGGAACTGCTGGTGTAGAGCTGATTGAGCTCACGCAGGAGCATTTGCACTCCGCGATGCTCCTTTTCTTCGCACAGATACCAGTCCAACACCCCTTTTTCGCTCCATTCACGCCACTGCCCGAACTCACCCCCCATGAACAGAAGTTTCTTCCCCGGATGCAACATCTGGTAGCCAAACAATAGGCGTAGATTGGCAAACTTCTGCCAACGATCGCCGGGCATCTTATCCAGTAAAGAGCGTTTCTGATGTACCACCTCGTCGTGGGACAGCGGCAGGATGAAGTTTTCCTGATAGGCGTACAGCTGACTGAAAGTCAGGCGGGAATGGTGATAGGAGCGATGGATGGGGTCCTCGGCAAAATAGCTCAGGGTATCGTTCATCCAGCCCATATTCCATTTCATGGAAAAACCCAGACCGCCCATCCACACCGGTCTCGACACCATGGGCCACGAGGTAGACTCTTCCGCCATGAGCACCGCCCCCGGATATCTGGCGTGGATCTCGGTATTCAAGGTGCGGAGAAACTCTATCGCTTCAATATTCTCATTGCCTCCATAGGCGTTGGTGAGCCATTCCCCCGCGTCGCGGTCATAGTCCAGATACAGCATAGAGGCAACCGCATCTACGCGCAGACCGTCGATATGAAATTCTTCCAACCAGTACAAGGCATTGGCGATAAGGAAGTTGCGCACCTCATTGCGCCCATAGTTGAACACATAGGTGCCCCATTCCCGGTGTTCTCCAATGCGTGGGTCTTCGTGCTCATACAGGGCGGTTCCATCAAAGCGGGCCAGGGCAAAGCGATCTTTGGGAAAATGGGCCGGCACCCAGTCGAGAAAAACCCCCAAACCATGCTGATGGCAATGATCCACAAAATAACGAAAATCATCTGGATCGCCAAAGCGGCGGGTTGGGGCATAATACGCGGTAACCTGGTAACCCCAGGACTCATCCAGGGCGTGCTCACTGACTGGCATGAGATTGAGATGGGTGTACCCCATCCACAAGGCATACTCCACCAGACGATGAGCTATTTCGCGGTAGTTGAGAAAGCGGCCATCGTCTGTCTTCTGCCAGGAACCCAGATGCACCTCGTAAATGTTGACGGGCTTATGCTGCCAGTCAAATACCCGGCGCGCCTGCATCCAATCCGCATCATTCCAAGTATATGCACTTACGTGGACGATGGAAGCGGTGCGCGGACGCATCTCCATAGCGCGCGCGCAGGGATCAGCCTTTACAAAATACTCACCGGTATACTTGTTGCGGATCTCAAATTTATAGCGTTCGGTCTGGCCGATACCGGGGATGAACAGTTCCCACACGCCGGAGTTGCCGCGACAGCGCATGGGATGGCGGTTTCCGTTCCAGACGTTGAAGTTGCCCACCACAGAGACCCGTTCCGCTGACGGAGCCCAAACCCCGAACAGCACCCCTTCGACCCCATCCACGTTGCAGAGATTGGCGCCAAGGATTTCATACATGTGCCAGTGGCGCCCCTCTCCGAGCAGGTGCAGGTCGACATCACCGATCTGAGCAGCAAAGGTGTAGGGAGATATTACCCGGTAGGTGTTTCCATCTCCTTCACTCCACTCCAGGGTATAATGCTGCGGGATCTTCTCTTTTGTCTGTTTATCCAGCAACAGCGCGAACAACCCCGCCCCGATGGGTTCAAGCTCAGGGCCGGACTCAATGCGCACGGAAGCGGCTGTAGGCATCCACGCGCGGATAATCCAGGTTTTAGCGTTTATCGGATGGATCCCGAGAAAACTGAAAGGGTCGTGATGGCGTCCCTGGCTCAGCCGCTTAAAATCTTCGGTGGCACTGGTATATTGTTCAAGTTGCTTCATCATCTGCTTATCACCTTTGTTTTATTCTCTCCGCTTCAGGGTTCTGCCGCTCAATTGCAGCAAAGAAGATATCCTCTCATCCAGTCCTTGCGCCAGTTGCTCCCACCCAAACCGCCAGCACCAGTTCCCCTCGGTAGTTCCGGGCACATTAGTGCGGCTGCGCGAATCGAGCGCAAGCCAATCCTGCATGGGGATAATTGCTGTTTGCGCCGGCGACTCAAGGGCTGCGGCAATGAGGGGCCAGGGCATAGGGCCGACATGGACAGGCAGCTCCTGGATCACCCGGGCCTGCAGGTCAGAATCGAGGGACTCAAACCACCCCAGGGAGGTATCGTTGTCGTGGGTACCAGTATACACGATGGTGTTGCGTTTCTGGTTGTCAACGCTGTGAGGATTGTCGGCGTTGCCAGCAAATCCGAATTGAAGCACCGACATCCCCGGCAGCTTGAACTCATCACGTAATGCCGTCACTTCGGGGGTGATAACCCCGAGATCTTCCGCCACAAACGGCATGGTCGGAAAGTCTTCGCGCAGAACCGTGAGCAGCTCACGCCCGGGGGTTGGAACCCACTGCCCCGTCCTACCATCCGGCGCATCCGCCGGGATCTCCCACAGAGCCACAAGCCCCCGAAAATGATCGATGCGCACCGTGTCGAACAGGTGCAGTGCCGTCGCCATGCGGCGGCGCCACCAGGCAAAATTATTGCGCTGCATCACCTCCCAGTTGTAATGGGGATTGCCCCAACGCTGCCCTTCTGCGCAGAAATAATCGGGGGGGACGCCAGCTACAACCGTGGGGCGCAACTCCTCATCGAGCTTGAACAGGTCCAGGTTGGCCCACACATTGGCGCTGTCGTAGGCTACGGCGATGGGGACATCACCCAAAAGGCGAATGCCGCGTCGGTTGGCATCACGGTGGATCTGCTCCCAGCGGCGCCACAGCAGAAACTGCTGTTGTTCCAGGCGTTCTATGGCCGCAAGATGTGTGGCGGCAAACTGATCCAGCGCCGCCTGTTCGTGGTGTTTGAACTCCGCGGGCCACTCGTACCAGGGCCGATCTTCAAAATGGTTGCGCAGCGCGACAAACATGGAGTAGTTGGTCAGCCAGGCAGCGTGCGTGCGCTTGAATGTTTCAAACTCCTCGGTGTCCGCACTGCGAAACCTCAATTGCGCCGGGAGCAGTGCCGGATCGATGCCATGGGATGAATAGGCATTATATGGCGAACGATCAGCGTGGGGCGGCGCCAGGGGGAGCATCTGCCACACGGATAACCCGGTCTTTTCCATCCAGTCCAGAAAGCGCTCCACCTGATCATCAAGCACCCCTGATGGGAGCGACGTTGGATGAAGCAATACTCCGGCTCTGCGCATATTGACACCTCAATTTCTCAATAAATAATAAGCTCCAAGGCCACAACTTGCCAAAGCCAGGGAGATCCGCATTACAATACAAGGAATAAATGAACCAGATTATCACGGGGATGAACTGGATTGCCCCAAGGCAGGCAACTTCAGTTGCGCCGCATGGTGCCACCATGTTCGGCCTTGCCACCCCCGCGAGACACCGGATTTTTAAGTGTATTTGGCGGAACTTTTTCCAGCAGTTGATACAGGCGGATAAGATGGCGCCGAAACAGCTGATCAAAATCGCGCACACTCGCGGCGGGATTCAACCCCCCAAACCACCAGAACCAGTCAGAGCCCTCACAAACCGCCAGCTGATCTTTGACTTCATGCATCTTCTCTTCGGAAAGCTCCGCAGTTGCAACCGAGCGGTCAAAGCAATTCTTTGCTTCGGCCAACATGTCCCAGGCGGCATTTTTATCCCCTTCCCCTATCCAGGTGGAAAAGGTGCCAAAAACCCAGCTGCCGGCCCGGATGGTGTCCAGCTCTACGCTGGCGCACGGCTTGTCCCCACTAAGCACAGCGCTGAAGGTGGTCATATTCAGCTTCGGGTCTGTACTGAGTTTCTGGTACAGAGTCTGCAGAAAGGGGTAGCCATTATCGGGATAGTATTCCCACGCGTTTTCCCCATCGAGCACTATGCTGATCACCCGCTCGGAGGCTTTGGCACCGAACTCCTTGGCGATATTGTGCAGATGGCCGCAAAAGTCTGCAGCGGCGTCTTCAGGGCGCCAGTTTTTGTACTCGAAGCCGATCAGATCTGAAAGCCCGTCATCGCGGAAAAATATGGCGCAATTATTCCCCGTATGGTGCACCGGCGCGTAAAGTCCGTTCTTGTGCTCCAGCAGCTTTTTCCCTCCCGTCGAAGCGTTACAGGAGTTACGCCACACCCCTTCACCCGAAGCGGTCCAGCGCACGTTCCATTTATCCAGCATAGCTATAGCGGCGCTGCTGATCGCGCCCTCCGACAGCCACACTCCGGCGGGCCGAATACCGAAATGTTCTTCAAACAGCGCAAATCCGCGTTCCATATGCCAGTCTACCCGCTCCTCCCCACCCGGATATTCACGATGTAATGGCATGGGTGCGTCGGGCAGAGATTCATGCATGCTGGAAAAATCAAGCAGCAGCGGTACGATAGGATGCCCATACGGAGACATGGAGAGCTCAATCCGCCCTGCCTCCATCAGGATCCGGTAACGGGGGATAATCGACTCCACGACTTCGGCCAGCACCTCTATCAACAGCGCCTGATCCACCGGAGTAAAATTGCTCTTGCGCGCCATCAGGCGTGTAACCCGGAAGTCTTTTTTCTTGATGCTGCTCCCCAGCCAGGCCAGGTGATACCACACCAGCAGGTCGGTAAAGAACTGACTGCTCAGATAACCGACCCGCACCACGTCAAGGTCACCTTTGACGTACAGCCCCTTGGCGATATTCGTCAGGGTGCGAAATGCTGGATAGGGCTCGATCATGGTCGGAGCATGGGCACGCTGGCACGCGGTGATAATATCCGCGCGCTCCGCTGGCACAGCGGAGATCGCCGTGGCGCCAGCGACCATGTTAAGCAACGGATCGCAGGTGGCGGCACCATCACGCAGCCACTTGCGCATCTGGGCGGCGTAATCATTGAGCTGCTCCAGTAGTACCGGGGCGAAATTCACAACCACCCGCGCATCCGGGCAGGTTTCCAGATGATATGCCATGTCGGAATAATCTTTAATGGCATGCAGATACACCCAGGGCAAATGATAGGTGCCATCAAGGGCGTCGCGATAATGGGGCTGATGCATATGCCAGCACAAAACTACGTTGATTTTATCTGTCATAAATCCTCTACTTTAGCGCACTGTGTGCAGGTGTTGTCCGAGCATGTCTGGAGTTACCAGGACAATGCCGTGTTCATCCACATAAAAACGCTTCCGATCCTCTTCCAGATCCTCCCCGATAACCGTACCCGGAGGGATGATGCATGCTTTGTCGATTATGGCCCTGCTGATGCGGCTGTTGCGCCCTATATCAACCGAAGGGAGAACCACACTGTCTTTAACAAAGGAGTAGCTGTGGATAAAGGTGTCGCTGGAGATTATGGAGCGCTTGACCCTGGCACCGGATAAAATACACCCCGCCGAGACTAAAGAGTCGATCGCGACCCCGCGCCGCCCCTCATCGTCAAAGGCGAACTTAGCCGGGGGCAACTGCGCCTGGTAGGTCCAGATCGGCCAATCGGGATTATACAGATTGAGCTCCGGCGTTATATGACACAGGTCCATATTGGCGCTCCAGTACGACTCCACTGTGCCGACATCACGCCAGTATCCAGGGCTCCCGTCCCTGCCCTCAAAGGGATACGCCAAGACATCTGCGCGTCCGATAATGGAGGGGATGATATCTTTGCCAAAATCCTTCGATGAGTTGGGGTCATCGTGGTCTTCTATGAGTTTTTCAAACAGAAAGTCGGGAGAAAAAATGTAGATCCCCATAGACGCCAGAGCCTTATCGGGCTTGCCCGGCATAGCTTCCGGATTCGCTGGTTTCTCGGTGAACTTGGTGATCTTCATATGCTGATCCACTGACATCACCCCGAACCCGGTGGCCTCTTCACGCGGCACCTCCACACACCCCACCGTGACATCGGCGCCGGATTTCGCATGGGTGTCGATCATGTCACGATAGTCCATGGCATATACATGATCACCCCCGAGCACCAACACATAACGTGGGTTGTGGCGCCGGATGATATCCAGGTTCTGATACAGCGCGTTGGCCGTCCCCTGATACCACTCCTTGTCCAGCCGTTGCTGGGCTGGCAGGAGTTCAACAAACTCACCAATCTCATAGCGCATGAAGTTCCACGCCCGCTGCACATGGCGGATAAGAGAATGAGATTTATATTGCACCAGAATACCGATATGGCGAATGTCGGAATTTACGCAGTTGGAGAGGACAAAATCGATAATCCGATATTTAGCCCCGAACGGCACTGAGGGTTTGGCACGCCACTGGGTGAGATCGTGGAGGCGGCTGCCCTGTCCCCCAGCAAGAACCAGAGCAAGGGTGTTATGAATCGGCCTGATGTTGCGTGGATAATTCTTCATCTCTCCTCCTTGTAAACAAGTCTTCTGGCCATCAACATGGCGCCCTTGAGCCCTATCATTTCATCCATAACAAGGTACACCGGCATTGTTTCCACCAGCGGACGCATAGTTCCCTTATTTAAAAAGCAACTCACAAATTCCCGGCTCTTCATCCAGTCGGCTATCTTAGCCCCAATCCCCCCGGCGATATAGATCCCTGCGCGCGCCGGCCATAGAAGCGCCGCGTTGCCAATGAACCCGCCATAAATATTGACAAATAAACGCATAGCATCAGCGGCCACCTTCTCTCCTGCACAGGCCAGACGGTGAACCTCTGCAGCCGGAACGCGGGCCGGGACTTCAGCGCTGCGTGCGTTGGGGTTATTTCGCTCCAGACAAAATCGGTACAGGGTTTCCAGCCCCGACCCGGAGAGAATTTTTTCATAGGGAACGTGATCCAGGCGCGACCGGAGCCATTTCAGCAACGACTCCTGCTCTTGATTCAGGGGGGCAAAATCCATGTGTCCCCCTTCGGAAGCCTGGGGATAAAAACGCTCGCCAAACTGATATACCGGCGCCACCCCCAGGCCGGTTCCGGCTCCGACAACCAGGCGGTTCCCTCCCGGATCAAATTCCCCCGCATGCAGGCAGCATCGATCCTGATCTGCAAGCAGATCTATGCCGAGTGCCGCTGCGTAGAAATCGTTGATAAGCCTGACCTGCCCCACGGGCAGTTGCCGTTTTAGCTCCTGAACAGAAATGTGCCAGGGCAGGTTGGTCAATTCCACCTGCTGCTCGGTGACCGGGCCAGGCACGCCAAAGCAGGCTCCATCCAGCGCTGAAATATTCTTGGCGCGCAACAGGTGGTGCAACAGAGCGTTGAAGCTGGGGAAAGCAGCGCTCGGATAGGAAACCACTTCCTTACTGCGCCGTTCATCTGCGGTGTCCATAATCTGAAAACGTGCAGTTGTTCCACCAATATCTCCGGCAAGCAGCAGCATAGCCCCTCACATCCGTTCCTCTACAGAAACCAGGTTCCTGCGGAAATCGATTAACTTTCAAGCATAGCCTCTGGTGCAGCTTCTTCTGCCAAGCTGGGACGCTGCAGTTGCGTTCACTTCAGCATCTGACCAGCATGCTTCGGTTAGCGTGACATGGTCAGCCCTTATGTCAAGTCCAGCCCCGCAACAAAAAGGGAGAACAAGATATCTCCCCCCGCACTGGCAGAGGGAAACCGCCCTCCCGCCTAAGGCATTGCTACAGAAACGTCCACGCAGCTGCGTATCCTGCGCCAGAGGATGGCTCTGTGCAGTCACCTCGATCAGGTGCCCTGCAAGGGGATACGCCCGCTTCTTTAAAGGGGCGGGGGGGGTACGAATCAGGGGTGCAGCGGTGAGGGTGTCCTGGATTATGCCTGCTTTTGCTCCCAGAATGAACAGCGTGCGCGGGGCGGATAGCATCCTTGAGCACCCTCTTTAGCGTTACCCCCTTAGCGCTGCAGATACGCCTCGGTGACATACCGGCGCATCATTACGTGGGTGTTGAAGTAGTAGGCATTTTTCCCTATGGCACTTTTCATCATCCGTATCCAGCCGGTTCTATCCTCATAGTACAGAGGGAGAATTTTCTTCTCCAACTTAGCGTACATGTCGGCGGCATCAGCGGCATTGGTGGCACCAACGCTGCTCCCTTCCTTGGTTTCTTCCCCAATGGACCAGCCGGTGACACCCTCTATGTGTCCTTCGATCCACCAGCCGTCCAAGATACTGAAGTTAGGCACCCCGTTGAGGGCAGCCTTCATCCCGCTGGTGCCAGAAGCTTCGAGGGGCCGGGTCGGCGTATTGAGCCATACATCAACGCCCGGAATCAGGTGGTAGGCGACATCGATAGAATAGTTGGGCAGATATATGATGGAGATTTCGCCCTTGAGGCGGCGCGCCGCCGCGTAGATGTTTTGAATCATCGCCTTGCCGTCGTTATCGTGGGGATGGGCTTTACCCGCAAACACCAGCTGAATACGCCCCTTGCCCATGGCAAGAAGACGCTCGACATCGTGAAAGATGAGGTCGTTACGCTTATATGCCGCAAACCGGCGCGCGAACCCTATGGTAAACACATCCAGAAACAGCTGCTGTCCAGTCACTTCCTTAATGTACTGGGCAAGGAAGGCCTTGGCCCCCTGATGCGCATCCCAGAGCTCTTCATCGGGGATAATGTCGACCCGTACCAGCAACTCAGGCTGGAGCGCCCACCCACTGATGTAGCGGTTAAACAGCGCCACCATATACGCTGATGCCCAGGTCAGCGGATGGACCCCGTTGGTGATGGCATGAATCTCGTAGCCGGGAAACATCTCCTGCGATACCTGTCCGTGCTTTTTAGCCACCCCGTTGACAAAGCGACTGAGTTGCAGAGCCAGGGTGGTCATATTCAGCTCTTTATCTCCCCCCAGTTCGCGTAATTGCTGCGGCGGGATCACATCATCTCCGAGCACCTGGTGGACCAGCTCATAGCTGAAGCGGTCGTGTCCGGCCGGTACCGGCGTATGCGTGGTGAATACGCAGCGCTGCGCTACCGCTTTGCGGTTTATCTCCAGGGTGTTCATCCAGCTGCCGGCATTTGTATTGCGGGTCTGGCTGAGCAGTTCCACGGTCAGGAGGGCAGCGTGCCCCTCGTTCATATGATATTGAAATACTCTGAATCCGAGAGCTTGCAGAATACGCACCCCCCCGATCCCAAGGACAATCTCCTGCTTTAAGCGATAGCGCTGGTCACCGCCGTAGAGCGAATCAGTGATGCTCTGGTCTTCGGGGCTGTTTTCACTCAGAGCGGTATCGAGAAACAGAACCGGAACCACCCCCCCTGCGGGGCTTTTGGTTTGATGCAGCCACGCCCTTACGGTTACCGCCCGCCCCTCGATTGGGACGGTAATTCGCGCCGGCAGCTGCTCCATGCGCGCGGAGATATCCCACTCTACCGGCTCCTCATGCTGGGCTCCGGACTCATCCAAACTCTGTTTGAAGTATCCCTTCCGGCTGGCAAGGGTAATTGCCACCAGGGGAATATTGAGATCCGCCGAACTCTTGATGGTGTCTCCAGCGAGGACCCCCAGACCACCACTGTAGGTTGGAATCTCCTGCGCCAGCCCTATCTCCATGGAAAAATAGGCGATCCTTGAAATGTCGGTAAAATCTTTCCACTGTTCCATCTCAACACCCTTTCTGTGGTTCATAAACCAATAAACAGATCCGTGAGCATCAAGCCGTCACGGGCATCAAACCATCAACATACATCAGTTAGAAATATATAGCAGCAACCTCCTGCAATGGGTGCGGCAAGGCACTCTCAATCTTGAGTGGGGCCCCACTGAATGGGTCATTGAATGCGATGCTGCAGCAATGCAGAAATGGGTGCCGCAACCCAGGCAGGTCGTCCCCCCCGTAGCGACTATCACCAACGATAGGGTGCCCGATCTCGGCCAGCTGGCGCCGGATCTGGTGCTGGCGCCCCGTCACGAGGGTCAACTCCACCAGGCTGGCCTTCGCGCAGCGCTTCCGGGTTACAAACCCAGTGAAGCACGGCTTACGCTTGCCCTTCGCGGATAACGTGTGCGCGAGAACGCCGCTCCCCTGCATATTCCCCCGCACCAGCGCTACATAGACTTTTTCCACCTCGTGCCGCATAAACAGGGCCCCGAGCGCGGCGCAGCTCTTTTTCCCTTTGCCGAACAGCACCGGCCCGGACGTGCCTGCATCGAGGCGGTGAATGGGGGAAACCTGAAACGGTTTGCCCTGCAGATATGCCTGTACTCTGGCGGTGAGGTTATCACCCTCATGGCCACTGCCGGTATGGACCGCGAGCCCGGCGGGTTTATCCACCACCAACATCTGCGCACTTTCGTACAAGATGTTCAGGGCAGCGGCAGACACAGAGACCTCCGCACACAACTCGCGCAGGCGCGCACTGTCACGCACCTGTATCGTCTGCCCGCAGGTCAATAAAGTGTTTTCGGTGCAGACCTGCCCTGCGCTACTGATGCGTCCCTTCTTTATCAATTGGCGTACATATCCCAGACCGGCCGCGGGTATCTGTTCCTGCAGAAATTGCAGCAATGGCAAGCCTGCTTCGTACTCTTTTACGGTAAAGGTGTGCATCTATTTTATGTTCTCCATGAGTAACATCTGTTTTACCTCTATTTAAAAACAACTGGCTATTTGAACAGGCGGAATAACAGTGATAGCACCAGGCTGACGATAAGCATGGTTATAACGGGGAAATATATCTTCATTCCCGGCCTGTCTATAACAATATCACCGGGGAGCTGGCCAAAGGGAATTTTCCCCACCCAGGGCCACAAGACTCCCACAACAATTAGAATCACGCCACTGACAACGAGAAATTTCTGCATCAACGCTCCTGCTTGAAGTTTACCGCACCTGCTGCACTGTGCATACCTACTGTACAAAAAGGGGACGATCTGCTAATAAGCGCAGCGACCCCTCCCCTGCCGGATCCTATAACCAACTGTCGTGCTCAAGCGCGCCGAAAGACCAGCGTATGCTCCGCCACCATCGCAAATTCCACCTTCAGTGGGTAGAATTTAAAATTCTCATGCGCTTAAGCCTGCCCCTCATCTTGGCGCAGCTGGCACAGTCGAGCATGGGGTTTGTCGATACCCTTATGGCAGGCAGGGTTGGGGCTACCGATCTGGCTGGTGTTGCTGTGGGCTCGAGCATCTGGTTTCCGGTTTTCATCCTCCTGCTGGGGACGTTAAACGCTTTGACTCCGAGTGTTTCATATGCATACGGCCACAAGGATCACGCCACTATCCGCACCCTGGTCCCGCAAGGGTTGTACCTGGGCTTCACTCTGGGCTGTGCGGGCGCCATGGTGCTGTACCAATGCACCCCGCTTCTGCATGTCCTTAAAGTGGAAGAGTCCATTATACCATTAATAACGGCCTATCTAAAGGCCGTTTCATGGGGATTCCCCGCCATCGGGGTATGTTTTGCCCTGCGCTACTGCAGCGAAGGGCTGTCTCTTACCCGCCCAAGTATGTTGATCAGCTTTGCCGGGCTGGGGATCAATATCGTGGTAAACTATATCCTGGTATTTGGCAAACTTGGGTTTCCCCCCTTAGGCGGCGTTGGTTGTGGAGTTGCCACCGCGATAACCATGTGGGTCATGATGGTGGGGATGGTGCTGGTTTTCTGGCGTGCACAGTTTTTCCGCCACTTGCAGCTGTTCTCCTCTTTTGCGCGGCCAAGCCCCCAAATTCTCGCCGACATCCTGTGGCTTGGCGTTCCCATAGGCACCGGAATGTTCATTGAGTGCAGCATCTTTGCCGTCATCGCGCTGATGTTGTCACGCTTCGGAGCCCAAACCGTAGCAGCACATCAGATCGCCATGAGCTTCACCGGTATGGTTTTCATGATACCCTTGAGTATCTCCACAGCTATTTCGGTGCGAGTCAGCTACAATAACGGGCGCAATCACCCCCAGAACACAAGGCGCAGCATAGATGTCGGTTTGGCCACAACTGCTGTAATAGCGGTGCTGAGCTGCGCCATGATGGCCGCAAGCGCTCCCTGGCTTACTGCCATGTATACCCCAGATGTTGAGCTTGCCGCAGCCGCCACCACGCTGTTGCTCCTCGCTGCCCTGTTTCAGATCCCAGACGCCATCCAAGTCGGCTGTGCCGGTGCTCTGCGCGGCTTCAAGGACACCCGCAAGCCGATGCTGCTGCAGATCGTTTCCTACTGGGGCATCGGAATGCCATGCGGATATTTTTTAGGTATTTATCTGGGGATGGCCGCACGGGGTTTCTGGATAGGGCTTATATGTGGGCTGAGTAGCGCTGCGCTGCTGCTGGGGCTGCGTCTGCGCAGGATCGTGCGCAAAGAAATCACGCATGGCCGTTGAATGACCCCACCCGCGCTTGACCCGTATCTTGTTGTGGCCCTCCCCGGAAACAACGGTGGAACCAAGGGCGCAGTCTCACCCTCGCCACCGCGGGTATTTATTTGCTTGTCAATATCCACAGATTTGTGCTTAATCTCCATTTTTCGCCCGTAGCTTTGCTACAGCAGTAACACCAGTAACACAAACATGTGCCAGCATGCGGGCAGTGCCAGAGACTTATGGAGAAAACGCTGCTCCTCACCACCTGAAGGGGGCCGTATATGCGCGTTAAAAAAAACCACCCCAACAAACGCCCGCGGCGCATAAAGCTGCGCGGATTCAACAACCTCACAAAAACGCTCTCCTTCAATATTTACGATATCTGCTATGCCAAGGCCCCGGCCAACCGTAAAGAGTATCTGGAATATATTGATGAAGAGTACAATGCCCAACGCCTGGTGACCATTCTGCAGGAGGTCTCTGGCATCATCGGGGCCAATATCCTGAACATCTCCAGTCAGGACTATGACCCCATGGGGGCCAGCGTCACCATCCTGATCGCGGAAGAACCGGTGGAGGCTAAACCGGACCAGGTTCTGGCCCATCTGGACAAGAGCCACCTGTGTATCCACACCTATCCGGAAACCGACTCGAAGCTCGGGATCTCCACCTTCAGGGTCGATGTCGATATCTCCACCTGTGGCCGCATAAGTCCGCTGAAGGCACTGAACCATCTGATTAAGTCATTTGAGTCTGATATTGTGCTGATGGATTACAAGGTGCGTGGTTTTACCCGCGACGTCAAAGGGAAAAAACACTACATCGACCATCGCATCCATTCAATTCAGCAGTATATTAACAAACGCACTCTGGAACTGTATGAATGTGTAGATATCAACATTTACCAGGAGAATCTGTTTCACACCAAGATGCTGGTTAAGGAGCTCAATCTGGAAAACTATCTGTTTGGCACCGCAATGCAGGTGTTTTCGGCCAGCGAGAAAAAACGGGTCAAGGAACTGCTGCGCCGGGAGATGACAGAGATTTTTTACTCTAAAAACATCTTTTGATTTCACCGTCCCTGGAACCTGCCGCCCCAGAGCCTGTCCGTTAACGTCACAACCCTGGTGGCGCGGTCTTAATCCCTATCACATCTAATAAAAACAGGGCGCCAGATTGAGGCGCCCTGTTTTTATTATAACCGCCGCATCGGGCACTAAAGGCCTAAACGCGCCCAGCGCTGCCGAGGACCGCTGCATTCTTATGTTTCATCAACTTAATCAGTTCTGCACGCGCGGCCCCCAGGTATTTACGCGGGTCGAACTCTGCAGGGTTGTTCGCCAGAAACTCTCTGATCTTGGCAGTCATCGCCAGCCGCCCATCGGAGTCAATATTTATCTTACACACTGCACTCCTGGCCGCCTTGCGCAGCTGCTCTTCCGGCACGCCCACCGCACCGTCAAGGCTGCCGCCGTACTGATTGATCAGACTCACGTACTCCTGCACCACACTTGAAGCTCCATGCAGCACAATGGGAAAACCGGGGATGCGCTTTTCCACCGCGGCCAGAATGTCGAAACGCAGCGGTGGCACCTCCTGTCCCTCTTTGAGTTTGAACTTGTACGCTCCGTGACTGGTGCCGATGGAGATAGCCAGGGAATCTACCCCGGTTCTGGCCACAAAATCCTCCACCTCTTCCGGCTGAGTGTAGGTTGATTCCTCCGCTACCACATCATCCTCAATGCCGGCCAGCACCCCAAGTTCCCCTTCGACCGTAACCTCAAACTGGTGCGCATATTCAACTACCCGGCGGGTCAAAGCCACGTTATCAGCATACTCCAGCTGGGAGCCGTCAATCATGACGGAGGAAAAACCTGAGTCGATGCAGGATTTGCACAGTTCAAACGAATCCCCATGATCAAGGTGGAGAGAGATTGGCAACTCAACCCCCATCTGGCGGCTCATCTCCACTGCCCCCCTGGCCATGTGGCTCAGCATAGTGGCATTGGCATATTCACGCGCCCCTTTGCTGACCTGGATAATCACCGGCGAGCGCCCCTCGACACATGCCGTTATGATGGCCTGCAGTTGCTCCATATTGTTAAAATTATACGCCGGGATGGCGTAACCGCCCGCAAAAGCGCGTGCAAACATTTCTCTGGTATTTACCAAGCCAAGCTTGCTGTAGTGGATAGGTTCTGCCATAGTTCTATGTACCTCCGCATGTTGGTAATAAAAACGCAGTTATAGTCGTTTTAGAGTTCTCGCTCACTGCCGCTTATATACAAGATCAAAATGGTGACTCTGCCCCCTCAAGAGTCTAATGGATACAAGGAACTTGTGCAACCACCGCAAGCGCCAGCAGCAGCCATGCATGGCACAACAGCGCACATCCCCCGGACGATACCCTCCCCCAACAATGCCTCTATACCTGCGATTATGAGGCAAAACATGGGGCAATTGCCTATCGAGAAGGAGAGAACCATGCGTATTCTTATCACAGGAGCATCTGGACTGGTTGGAACCGCCTTATCCGCATATCTGCAAGGATGTGGACACCGCGTGGTTCCCCTGGTGCGCACCCGCCGCAACGATCAGCCCTGGTGGGATATAGGGGCAGGAACGCTTGACTGGGGTGCAGAACCGCACTTCGAGGCAGTGATCCACCTTGCGGGAGAAAGCATTATGTCCGGGCGCTGGACCGCGGCAAAAAAAGAGCGGATCCGCATGAGCCGTGTGAGCGGCACCACCCTGTTGGCGCAGAGTATGCGCGAGAAAGAGATAAAGCCTGAACTGTTTATCTGTTGCTCTGCCGTCGGTTTTTACGGAGACCGAGGAGATGAAGAACTGACGGAACAGAGCCCAGCCGGTACTGGATTTCTATCCCAGGTTTGTCAGGAATGGGAAGCGGCTTGCGCTCCAGCTGTCGACGCCGGCATAAGGACAGTCAATACACGCTTTGGTATGGTTCTGAGTCCCAACGGTGGCGCCCTGGCCAAAATGTTGCTCCCCTTCCGGTTGGGACTGGGAGGCCCTGCAGGCAATGGGCGCCAATTCATGAGTTGGATCGACATCGAGGATCTATGTGGAGCGGTTGCTCACATCATAGAGAATAGGTCCCTGCATGGCCCGGTCAACTTGGCATCGCCGCAGCCGGTGCGCAACAAAGAGTTCAGCCAGACCCTGGGCAAAACCTTGCACCGCCCCGCAGTGCTCCCGGCACCCGCCCTGGCGCTGCGCCTTCTTTTGGGTGAAAAGGCCGATGCGCTGCTGCTCTCCAGCACCCGTGCGGTGCCGCAGAAACTACTCGACAGCGGCTTTAGCTTCACCTATCCCCGCCTGCAGGAGGCACTGCACCATAACCTCCACTCGAAGCATGCTTGATCTTTTGCCCACAAGTGAGAAGGATCCGGGCGCCAAGCGTAAGGCTTGAAAATATTTTGCCGCTGCATTAGGATACGCTGGCTTCTTCCCGGCGAACCTGGCGCCAGCGGAGCTATTTATTCAAAGACGTTTCTATCTACCTCTACAAAGGGTTTCACACATGAAGACAAAAGCGCAAGAGTACTTCACAGACTGGTCACAACGGGCGGAAATTGCTGAGGCGATGGTGCCCATCATCGGAGATCTGTACCGTAACCGTGGGGTTATCATCACCATCTACAGCCATAAACTGCACAACCGCCAGCCTATCGGCATTTTGCGTGCGCATCGCTTTGCCCGTCAGGTTGTCGAGAGTGAAATTTCAGTGCGCGACAGCTTTCCAGTCCTCAAAGCCCTGAGCAAACTAGATCTGGCTGCATGTAAGATAGATCTGGGCAAGCTGACCCTCGCCTTCAAGCAGAAGGCTGGAAAAACAGATGTCGACGCCTATGTCAAAGCGCAACTGGATTCGATGAATACCGGTTCTGCCCCGCTATTGAGCAAGCCCCGCGATGTGGTTCTCTATGGCTTTGGCCGCATCGGGCGGCTGCTGGCGCGTATCCTTATAGAACAGACCGGCGGCGGCGACAAGCTGCGCCTGCGCGCCGCAGTGGTGCGCAAAGGGAGTGAAGATGACCTGGTCAAGCGTGCCAGCCTTCTGCGCCGTGACTCGGTGCACGGGCGCTTTAACGGCGTAATTCAGATAGACGTAGAAGAAAACGCCATTATCGCCAATGGCAATATGATCAAGATCATCTATTCTGACGCGCCGGAAAATATTGACTACACCGCCTATGGCATTGAAGATGCCATCGTGGTTGACAACACCGGCAAGTGGCGCGACCGCGCCGGACTGGGGCGCCACTTACAGGCAAAAGGGGTGTCGAAGGTTATCCTCACCGCTCCGGGCAAAGGCGATATCCCCAATATCGTTTACGGTATTAACAATGAACTGATCCGGGCAGAGGAAAACCTCTACTCCGCTGCCAGTTGCACTACCAACGCTATTGTCCCGGTACTGAAGACGGTCCATGACCGTTTCGGCATTGAAAGCGGGCATGTGGAAACCTGTCACTCATACACCAACGATCAGAACCTGATCGACAACTACCACCCCAAGCCGCGGCGGGGACGCAGTGCGCCGCTGAATATGGTTCTGACCGAAACTGGTGCGGCTAAAGCGGTGGCAAAAGCCCTGCCGGAACTCCAGGGCAAGCTTACCGGTAACGCAATACGGGTTCCGACGCCGAATGTCTCCATGGCGATCTTGAACCTGAGCCTTCACACCAAAACCACCGTTGCGCAGCTGAACGCACACCTGCGTGATGTCTCCCTGAATTCAGAACTGCAGGATCAGCTCGACTACACCAATTCGCCCGAAGTGGTGTCGAGCGACTTCGTTGGTTCGAGCTATGCCGGGGTCCTTGACTCCCTGGCTACCATTGTTGAAGGTGACCGTTGCGTGCTGTATGTATGGTACGACAACGAATATGGCTACAGTTGCCAAGTGGTCGGCCTGTTGGAAGAGCTGGCGGGGCTGAAGCTTCCCACCCTCCCCTGATAAACCTTGCTGTTTTTTGGAAACTCACGTGCGGCCTCCATCCATTGGGGCCGCACTTTTTTGTGCGCAGTCACTGCGGCTCCGTATGCAGCAGGGCGAGAAAATCGGTAAAGGTCGCGGTGCGCAACGCTGCATCGACACACTTTTGAGAGCGGAAGAGCCGAGTGATCTGGGCGACGATATCCAGCTGAGTGCCGGGGTCATCTGCAGGAGTCAGCACTAGAAAAATAAGGTTGGCCGGCTTGCCATCGGGGGCGTCAAAGTCAATCCCCCGGGAGGAGAGCCCCACAGCCACCCACACCTGCTTGAGTCCGGCAATCCGGGCATGGGGCAGCGCCACCCGGTTGCCTACCCCGGTGCTCATCGCCTCTTCCCGCGCCCATACGGCGGCCTCCAGCGGCGCAGGATCAAGGGCGCCCACTTCACTCACCGCTGCAGTCAGCTCATGAATCACCTGCCGCCGCGTTACTGCGGTCAAATCGCGCAGAAACAGCTTTGCCGACAACACCTCACGCAGCATGATCTTTTTCTCTGTGTGCAGCACCAGGCGCATCGAAGGGCCACTGATCATGGAGGTCACCATAGCCATAATGACCAAGGCGATAAACAACCGTTCGTCAATAATTCCGGCATTGAGCGCAATGATGCCCACAATAATCCCCATGGCCCCAACAGAAACCATGGCAAACCCCACTGCCAGAGATTCCTGCCGCGCCATCCCTCCCCAGCGGGCTCCCAGGGTTCCGCCGATAAGTTTGCAGGTGCATGCCAGCAGCAGCACCACCATGACCAGAACCGGATCGAAATGGGCGAAAAAATCCACCTTAAGACCGATACTGGCGAAAAACACGGGCGCAAAAATAAAGGAGACAAAATCGCCGATGATGGCGCGGCTGCGCTCGCGCAAATGGGACGAGTCGCCAATGGCGACTCCGACGATAAACGCCCCCAGAATGGCGTGAATACCGATCAACTCGGTAAAAGCCGCCCCCAGCAGCCCCAATATCAGGGCAAAGCTGAGTTCACCGCCGGGCCAACGCGTATAGGCCTGCACAAAAGGGAGCACTCGATGAATCAAATAGCGTCCGAACGTGAGCATCCCGGTAATAAAGAGCAGGGTCAGCGCCAGAGTCACGGCGATATCTGCCCCGGCACCGCTCGCCCCACTCAAAAAACCGAGGATAACCGCGAACACCACCCAGCCGATAATATCATTGAGAATTGCGGCACTCATCACCACCATCCCGAGATCACTGCGGTACAACCCCATATCGATCAGGGTTCTGGCGATAATGGGCAGCGCGGAGATGGAGATCGCAATGGCAAAGAACAGGGCGAACACCAGCGGATCTGAGTCTGGTTTGCGTCCCAGAGTTTCGGGGATAAGAAACGCCGCCATAACTGCAACCACAAAGGGAAAAACGATGCTGCTCAACCCTATTTTCCCGCCGGTTTTCCCCTGCTTCCACGCTGTGGACAAATCCACTTCCATCCCCGCCACCAGAAGAAACAAGCCGATGGCCAGGGTGGAGATGCTCTCAAGCGCAATGGCATTGACTCCATGGAGGGGAAACAACGTCGCGTTGATATGCGGCGCTATCCGCCCAAGGATGGTGGGCCCGAGAAGAACTCCGGCCAGAAGCTCCCCTAAAACAGAGGGCTGCCGCAGACGCTGCGCAAGCTCACCCAACCCTCGAGCCACGCACAAAAGCACGGCCAGAGAGAAAAACATGATCGTTACCTGATCAGAGCTGAGCGCTTCCATAACTGGATATCCCCTGGGCCGAGCATCTCATACGCCGAACATCTTCTGCATTTCAACCAGAAGAAACGATGCAGAACGCAAAAAACAAGGCAACGTCCGGCATGTTAAAGATATCTACATCCAGCCTGAACGCCATAAGATATTTCCCCAGGTATCCAGCGCGACCAGGACCAGCAGGGTCAGGAACAGAAGGCGGAGATAACGGGAGGGAAGATGGCGACACAAGCTTGAACCGAGATGAACCATGGGCACAGAGCCAAGCAGAACCGGCACCGCGTAGCCCCACTGCACCTGCAGCGTGGCAATTTTTCCCGCGGAGCCCAGCAGCGCCCCGATAAGCACGATGCCAAGGCTCGAACCTACTGCCAGCTTAAGGGGAAACTTTAACAGTGTGACCAGCAACGGCACCAGAACAAAGCCCCCGCCTGCGCCAACCAAGCCAGAGACAAGCCCAACGGCTGCGCCTACTGCCACACCCCCGCCCGGGTGCGGACGGAAGAGATCATCTCTGCCGCGCGAGGCGACCTTTTCCTTCGGAGGAAAAATGAAAAACGGGATCAGCACCAGAATCCCGAACACAAGCAACAGCACATCCGCAACTACATACCTGGAAAGCACGGCACCCAGCAGGGCGCACAGCCCCAGCGGTATCCCGATCAGCATAATACTGGGGGCATGGACATTCCCGGCGCGGCGGTGAATGAATGTTCCCAGCGCCGACGTCACCAGCACCTGGAGCATGGTGATCGCACTGACGCTGTGGATACTCAAGGCTCCGACCCCGACCAAAGGGGGAACAGAGAGAAGCAGCGGGATAAGAATCACTGCTCCCCCTACCCCCAGCAGGCCGGAGACAAATCCCCCGACACAACTGATAAAAAAAAGTGTTAAGGCCATGCAAGCTCCATGGTTTTCCTCCCTAAACCTGAACAGGGCCAGCTGCAAGAGTATTACAGTATCAACAATCGGGTGTTTGACAACAAAAAAGGGAGGTCATATATGACCTCCCTTTTTTGTTAAGGCTGAACAAGCTGCCTACACAAGCTCCATTATATGCATGGATGCATGGATGCATGGATGCATGGGCATGGATACATGGCACTTGCGTGACGGATGCGAGCCTGACTTTACCGCTGCCAGATATATTGGTACAGCGGTAATGGGTGCAGCAACGCTACATTAATAACTCTGCATCTGCCGCATCTTCTTCCGCAGACGCCGCTGAGCCTCTTTTTCTTTACGCTTCCGTTTGACACTCGGCTTCTCGTAAAACTTCCGCCGTTTCATCTCGCGGAAAAGCCCCTCTTGCTGCAGCTTTCGCTTCAGCACGCGGATAGCTTTTTCCACGTTATTATCCATTACCTGTATTTCCAATACTCTTCACCTCGCTTCCGTCATACTCCGCTTTTTTTCACAGCGCGGGTTGGGCAAGTTACCGGAGCCAGCAGAAACTGTCAACTAAAACAATGCTATCGGGGGTATTTTTCGCCCGTTACAGCTTAATTGTCTGTGGATTGAAATATTGTAAAATCAGCCCTGAAAGTGTAGAGTTTCGCATATTGTACCGCATAAGCGTTAACATGAAGAAAAAACACCCCCACCACAATATTCCATAGTGGCGTTGCGGCCACAGCTAAACTTCATAGGCAAACTTCCATATGCACAGCCAAAGCCACACCGTTATCAACGAAAGAGATGATCTTGTCCGCATTCTTCCCCTCGGTGGTGCGGGCGAAATCGGGATGAACCTGCTGGTGGTGGAACACATGGAAAGCATCTTGATTATCGACTGTGGCCTGAAGTTCAGCGGACCTGAAGCCTGGGGGGTGGACTTTTCGGTGCCGGACATCTCCTGGCTGCAACAACATCGCAGCAGGATATGTGGCATAGTTATCACCCATGGCCACGAAGACCACATCGGCGCGCTCCCCTTCGTACTCAACGACTTGGGCACCCCTGTGGTCTTCGCTACCCCCTTTACCCTTGAACTGATTCGCGCACGTCTGGATGAACGTGGATTTTCCGGCTCCTGCCCGCTGCAGGCAATATATCCCCGCCAGAAATTCAGGTGTGGCCCGTTTCAGATTGAGCCCTTCAGCGCAGCCCACTCAATACCCGCAGGGGTGGGACTGGCCCTGACAACCGCTGCCGGGTGCATCATCCACAGTGGTGATTTCAAACTGGACAGCACCCCCCTTGATGGAGTACCCACTGACGTAGCCACCCTGGCACGCTATGCCGATACCGGTGTACTTGCCCTTATAGCCGACTCCACCAATGCCGCACAGCCCGGATTCAGCGGCTCGGAGCGTTCGCTGCGCCCCACGTTTGAGCACATCATGCACACATGTCGTGGCGCCGTATACATCTCCACCTTTTCCTCCAGCATCCACCGCCTTCAGTTGGTGATGGCAACCGCACAGCAGGCGGGGCGCAAGCTTGTCCTGCTCGGACGGGGCTTAATCAGTAACGTCAATGCTGCGCGCAGAGCCGGACATCTGCGTGTCAGTCCTGACGCTATTATTGACAGCCACGCAGCGGAACATCTTGACAGAGACAGGCTGTGCATAATAGCTTCCGGATGTCAGGGCGAACCCGGCAGCGCCATGCGCAGAATTTCTCTGGGAACGCACCCGAATTTTGCTGTCCGTCCCGATGATGCTGTAGTCATCTCCGCGCGCACCATCCCCGGCAACGAGGTTCAGGTCAACACCCTCATGAACCAACTGGAACACCTTGGCGCGCAGACCTACAGCGGTGCCACTGCGCACGTTCATGTCAGCGGACACGCCTGTGCGGAAGAATTGCGCCAAATAATTTCCCTGGTCAGGCCACAGTTTTTCATCCCGCTTCACGGTGAAACGCGCCACCTGGGGCAACACGCAAAACTCGCGCAGGAATGTGGCGTCAAGGCGCAAAACACCCTGATTCTCCAGGATGGCACAGGGGTGGTACTCTCATGCAACGGATTCAGGCGAGAACAGCCGATCCACTGCACCCCTCGCCCCATTGAGATGCACACCCTGACTTCAATCGCGCCAGCACAGCTGCAGGAGCGCAAACGCATGGGGACAGGCGGCTGCGTGCTGGTATTTCTGTGTGTAAACAGCGAATTAAGGCGGCTAAGCTCTGAACCAACAATCCACTTCTGCGGCATCAACAGCGCTGCGGTGCACTCCCTTCTTCGTACCGAAATCAGCGCCCGCATAAGAAAGATCCTGGCAGAGATGACGACAGAGGAGCTGACGGATTTCTCCTCTGCGCCGGCAGACGCAGAGCATACGCCGTTACACACAACAATTCAGGACGCCAGCGCCAGAGCATGTAAACAAACGCTGGGGTATCGCCCCCTGATCGTTCCGGCAATACACTACCATTAAACCAAACTAAGGATATTCTTTCATGGATATGATGCAAGCGGTCTTTCTCGGTCTGCTGCAGGGGCTGACCGAATTTCTCCCGGTCTCCTCCTCTGGTCACCTGGCAATTGCGCAGTACTTTATCACCGGCTTTGAACAGCCCGGTCTCCTTTTTGACATTATTCTCCACTTTGGCACCCTCGTGGCCGTAATCCTTTATTTCAACAACGATATTAAAAATCTGCTCCGGGCCCCCTGGAGTAGTGCGCCACAAGCCGGTGAATATCGCAAACTGCTCCTCCTTATCATTTTCGGTTCCATCCCAACGGCAATTATCGGCCTGACCTTTAAAGATACGTTTGCCGCGATGTTCCACAATATTCAGCTGGTGGGATTGATGCTGCTGATAACCGGTGCCCTGTTGTTTGTCGCGCAACACTGGCGCAACGGCAAGCGCTCACTAGAGAAGCTCACCTTCACAGATGCCTTTCTTACCGGTCTGGTGCAGGCATTTGCCATCATTCCGGGGATCTCGCGCTCAGGCTCTACCATCGCGGTTCTGCTGTTTCGCGGCGTTGACGCCGCCAGCGCCGCGCGGTTTTCCTTCCTGCTGTCGCTCCCGACCATCTTCGGAGCCACCCTGTTATCTCTGGGTGACATGCAGAGTCTGTCCTCGGCGCAACTTCCGACCTATCTGGCTGGCGGCGCCATGGCATTTTTAAGTGGGATGGGCGCTATCCGCATGCTGCTGGGAATTCTGGCACGCCAGCGCCTGCGGGTCTTTGCCCTGTATTGCTGGGCTGTTGCAAGCGCAGTATTTATGCTATCGTAGGTGCCTGATTCAGTAGCACATCTATCCTTTTTTTGAGTTACATACCCATGGAAAAGACCCCTGACACTTCTCGATTGCACCGCCTGCAGCGTGAAATCACCGCGCTGGCCTGGCTGACCGTCGGTATCTATCTGCTCTTGTGCCTGGCTTCATTCAAGAACTCCGATCCCTCCTTTAACAACAATCTGGCCCCAGAGCATATCTACAACTACGGCGGTATTGTTGGAGCTCATCTCGCCGACATCCTTTATCAATTTATCGGCATCCCCGCGCTGCTCCTGCCCCTGATGTGCTTTTTTTTGGGGTGGCGCCTGCTGCGCGCGCGCGCGATAAAGCTGCGCGCATACAAAATTGGATCCTTTGCTGTCTTTTTGCTGTGCTGCGACGGTTTGTTAGCCATCCGCCTGCAGAGCATCTATCTGGGTGGAGAAAAAATTGCCGAAGCTGGTGGCGCTGTCGGCCGCCTGCTGCACAATTTTCTGGCGGGATATCTCAACACCGCCGGGTCTGCTCTGATCCTCCTCGCAGGGTGTATCGTCTCGGCCATGATCATGACCAGGTTTTCCCTTACCCTGTTTTTTGCCGGCATCAGTGAACAGATGGCGCACAGGCTTGAACAGCGCCAGAACAAAAAAGCGCTGCGCCGTGCTGAAAAAGAAAAAGATAAAAGTGCAGAACTGGTTATCAATCCCCCTGCACCAAGGGGAAAAAACACCGCGAAGAAAAAAAATAAGGCCGCGAAACTTGCAGCAGAACAGGAAATTCAGGCCTCGTTTGATTTCATTGAAAGCTCTGGCACCTACCGGATGCCCTCCCTGTCACTGCTGGATCACGACGGTGAAGCCGCGCCACCGGTGGACCGGGAGGCACTGATGGCGATGGCGCGTATCCTCGAAAACAAACTTAAGGACTTCAACGTCAACGGCGAGGTGGTGGAAGTCAAGCCCGGTCCGGTGGTTACCATGTTCGAATTCGCGCCGGCACCGGGCATAAAGGTCAACAGGATTGCCGGCCTGTCTGACGACCTCTCCATGGCGCTGCGGGCTACCTCCATCCGCATTGTCGCCCCTATTCCGGGACGGGGCGTGGTGGGGATAGAAATTCCCAACAAATCCCGCGAAACGTTGTACCTCAAAGATGTAATAGCCTCGGATCAATTCCTCAGACACGGAGGCAGATTACCGCTGGCTCTGGGCAAAGATATATTTGGCCAGCCAGTTGTCACCGATCTGACTAAAATGCCGCATCTGCTGGTGGCCGGCTCTACCGGCAGCGGCAAATCGGTTTCTATCAACACCATGATCCTCTCATTACTCTACAAGGCCAACCCCGAGGATGTGCGCCTTATCCTGGTGGATCCCAAGATGCTGGAACTCTCGATATATGAAGGGGTACCCCACCTGTTGCTGCCGGTGGTCACCGATCCAAAAAAGGCTTCCCTGGCGCTGGGATGGGCGGTGCGCGAAATGGAGCGACGCTATAAACTCATGGCGGATAAAGGGGTGCGCAATATTGACGGCTACAACAAAAAGCTGGCCAGAGAGCAGAAAGACAAAGAACGTCTGGCCCGACTCGAAGCGGCAACAGCGGCACAGGAAGATGAGGCGGATTCACTCGATGCCATGGGGGTGGATCCTGCCGCGACAACCTTCGATGCGGAATTCAACCTCTCATCCAATCCCGCCGAAGAGCTAGAACATGAGCACCTCCCCTTCCTGGTGGTGATTGTGGACGAGCTTGCAGACCTCATGATGGTTGCCGGGCGCGAAATCGAAGAGCATATTGCCCGTCTGGCGCAGATGGCGCGAGCTGCGGGGATACATCTGATTCTTGCGACCCAGCGCCCCAGTGTCGATGTTATCACCGGCCTCATCAAGGCCAACTTCCCCACGCGCATCTCCTTCAAGGTTTTTTCGCGCATCGACTCCAGAACAATCCTCGACAGCATGGGGGCAGAGACCCTCCTGGGAATGGGAGACATGCTGTTTTTACCCCCGGGAACCGGAAGTCTGCAGCGTGTCCATGGTGCATTTGTCTCTGAGCTGGAAGTACAGCGGGTGGTGGAATTTCTTGCCCGGCAAGCCAAGCCCGAATACGACAGTGCCATCCTCACCCCTCCGCCGGAAAACGGCCCAGACGCTGACAGTATTGATGCAGAGTATGACGAGCGCTGGGATGAAGCAGTCACCCTGGTGTCTCAAGCGCAACAGGCCTCCATCTCTATGGTTCAGCGTCGCCTGCGGATTGGCTATAATCGCGCCGCGCGCATAATTGAACAAATGGAAAAAGAGGGTATCGTCGGCCCCTCCGATGGAACCAGCAAAGGGCGCGAAGTACTGATTTCCGCCCATGAATAAATTACCTGTTGCGCCCGCCGCCACGACATAATCACAAAAAACTCCACCGGAAAATAAAATATGCTTGCAATGATGGTTCTCCCCATGTTAGGTTGCCTTATATTTTCAGTTTAGTGCGGAGATCTTTTGACTTATGGTACGTAACGTTCCACAGATATCCGGCTGGAAATGAAGTAACAGACCGATACGATCGGCAACAAAAGGAGTTAGAAACAATGGCACAAGGTTCAGTAAAGTGGTTCAATGACGCAAAAGGTTTTGGTTTCATTGAGCAAGATGGTGG
>CAYUJC010000002.1:48823-54876 GCA_964444945.1 uncultured Desulfuromonas sp. | reverse complement strand
GTCAGCTTCAGCAGTTGCCACCGCGGTGTTTTGTTTTGCCTTAATGTAGTAAAAGTGGCATAATTACGCTTTTGCGTGAGGCACTGAACGGGATGCACTGAATAACCCAAAGCAAACATCCTCAAGGATAACCGCAAAAGGGCAAAAGAGAGATGCCCAAAGAGGTCTGCCCCTAAAGTCACTGCAGCAGCTCCACCCAAACCTCACAACACGGCACAGTTGCATAAGCTTTTTTCAAAATGACACTATTTCTAAATTATAATCTTTAGATATCGAGGGGTTATGAAGCACACATCGTCTACCTCTGCGCTTAAGGGGGACAGCAGCGCGCCTGCCCTGAGTTTTGCGCATTGCAATCCAATAGGAACCTGGACTCCACCGTCAGGCGGTAAAGCCTCCCCCACTTCGCTGAACACCGCCCTCATGCAGATGCACCGCCCGGTATTTTTATGCCGAGATGAGCACGGTGTCTGCCAGGTTTATACGGATGGACAGGCGCTGATGGGCACGCTGCCTGGGACACATAAAGATTCGGCAGAGGCTTCAGCCCAGGCGCAAACACTGTTGGGATATGCCACCCCACTGGCACCGCACCAGTGTGGTGACTTGGATTTTCTGCGCTCTCACGGTCTGCGTTACCCTGTAATCGGCGGCTCCATGGCCAAGGGGATAAGTTCCGCAGCTATGGTCAAAGCTCTGGGCAAGGCAGGCATGCTGGGGTTTTTTGGCAGTGCGGGGCTGGATGTTCCCGATGTGGAAACTCAGATGCGCTCGCTGCAGAGTGAACTTGACCCCGGTGGATATGCCTATGGTTGCAATCTCATCCATAGCCCGAACGAACCGGAACTGGAGCAAAAACTGGTAGATATGTATCTGCAGTTGGAGCTGAAGCTCATCGAAGCTTCCGCCTTTCTGCAGATCACCGCCCCTTTGGTTGAATACCGCCTCCACGCCATTCACCGCGACGCCGCTGGCGCCATCGTCATTCCCAACAAGATCATCGCCAAGGTATCACGCGAGGAGATCGCGACCCACTTTCTGTCTCCGGCACCGGCGGCGATTGTAGCCCAACTGCAAGCGCAGGGGAAGATAAGTGCCGCACAGGCTGAGCTGGCCAAACAGATCCCGATGGCCGATGCGGTAACCGCAGAAGCGGATTCCGGCGGACACACGGACAATCGTCCCGCCCTGGCACTGTTCCCCACTATTGTTGCCGTACGCGATACACTGCAGCAGCGCTATCAGTACGCCAAACGTCCCCACATTGGCCTGGGCGGAGGGATAGCCACCCCGTATGCGGCCGCGGCCGCGTTTGCCATGGGCGCCGCCTACCTAGTGACCGGCAGCGTCAATCAGGCCTGTGTTGAGGCGGGCACCTGCCCGCAGGTCAAACAGATGCTCGCTGAAGCGCAGCAGGCCGATATCGCCATGGCTCCAGCCGCAGATATGTTTGAAATGGGTGTGGATGTGCAGGTGCTCAAACGGGGCACCATGTTCTCCATGCGCGCCGCCTCACTGTATGAGTTGTACCGCAACCATGAAAGCATCGAACAAATCTCCCCGCCAGAGCGCGCCAAACTGGAAAAAACCATCTTCAAGGCCAGCCTGGACGAGGTGTGGGACAGCACCAGAAGTTTCTTTGCACTCCGTGACCCGCGCGAAATAGAGCGTGCCGACAACAACCCAAAACACAAAATGGCTCTCATGTTCCGCTCCTATCTGGGGCAGGCAACCTATTGGGCCATCGAGGGCAATCCGCAACGCCGCATCGACTATCAGATCTGGTGTGGCCCGGCCATGCCTGCTTTTAACGCCTGGACCAAGGGGACATACCTGGAACAGCCGAAGCAGCGCAACGTAGTTGATGTCAATCTCAACCTGCTGCTTGGCGCGGCGGTCTGGCTCAGAGCCGGGATGCTCGGCCAGGCACGCGAGCTCTATGAGTGCGCCCATCCGCAGGAAGCACTGACGCTGCAACCACTAACCCGTGCAGAGATTGAGCAGTGCCTGCGTGTCTAACAAGATTGGTGATGAAGCCCCTTCCGCGAACTTTTTAACGCTGTAAGCTGAAAAGTACGCCAAAAAATACAGTTTTAAAGCATGGCACCTAAAATCAACCTACAAAATCAATCCCCTGCTTTTATAAAAGAAGCCTTTGATTTTGCACGTCCGTCTGTGGGCTCGGCAGGTGGTTAAGCGCTGGCTGAAACTATGGATTTAATACAGGAACCAAACGATGAATTCAAAACCAGATGTTAAAAAAGATATCAGCTCATCCACCCCTTTGACTCCGGCCATTCCTCTGGCGGTTGTAGGTATCGGCTGCCTGTTCCCCAAAGCGGCGGACAAATCCACCTATTGGGCCAACATCAAAAACAAGGTGGACGCTATCAGTGAAATTCCAGAGACCCATTGGCGGGTTTCGGACTACTACGACCCGGACCCAAAACGCGCGGATCACACCTATGGCAACCGGGGTGGATTCCTCGATCCGGTTGATTTCAACCCGCTTGAATTCAATATTCAGCCCAATATTCTTGAAGCGATCGATACCTCCCAGCTTCTGGGTCTTATCGCTGCGCGTGAAGCCCTGCGCGATGCCGGCTACGACCCGGACGGAGATTTCGCACGGGAACGGGTCTCTGTCCTGCTTGGTGTAACCGGCGCGCTGGAGATGGTGATTCCCCTCGGGGCCCGACTTGGGCATCCCAGATGGAAGAAGGCGCTGCTCGATTCCGGCATTCCGTCGGAAGTGGCAGATGAGGTGGTTAAGCGCATCAGCGCATCCTACGTCCCGTGGCAGGAAAACTCGTTCCCCGGCCTGCTCGGCAATGTTGTAGCCGGCCGTATCAGCAAACAGTTCAACCTCGGCGGCAGTAACAGCGTGGTTGATGCGGCGTGCGGCAGTTCGTTAAGTGCGGTGCATATGGCCGCAATGGAACTGACATGCGGCCATGCGGACATGGTGATCACCGGCGGTATCGACACCTTTAACGATATCTTCATGTACACCTGCTTCAGCAAAACGCCGGCGCTGTCTCCTACCAATCAGATCCGCCCGTTTGATGAAGCAAGCGACGGCACCATGATCGGCGAGGGACTGGGCCTGGTCACCTTAAAACGTCTGGAAGACGCCGAACGCGACGGAGACCACATCTACGCTGTCATCAAAAGTGTCGGCAGCGGCAGTGACGGCAAGGGTGGCGCCATCTATGAACCCAGCGTAGACGGGCAGAAGCGCACCATTCTAAACGCGCAAAACCTCGCCGGAGTCAAACCGCGCGACATAACCCTCATCGAAGCGCACGGCACCGGCACCAAGGTTGGAGACGCCACTGAAATTAAGGCGCTGCGCGAAGTGTTCGGCGACAGCGATGGTACCCCCTGGTGCGCCCTGGGCTCGGTTAAATCCCAGATTGGCCACACCAAGGCTGCCGCCGGTGCCGCCGGCCTCATCAAAACGGTGCTGGCGCTGCATACCAAGATTCTCCCCCCCACCATCAATGTAACCACGCCACAGGATGTAATTATCGCTGGCAACAGTCCGTTTTATGTCAACACTGAAACGCGCCCCTGGGTAACAGAAGCGCACAAGCCCCGCCGCGCAGGGGTGAGCGCGTTTGGTTTTGGCGGGAGTAACTACCACTGCATTCTGGAAGAATACCAGCACAAAAAACGCTTCTGCGACTGGGATGGCAGCCCCCAGATTCTGGCATGGAGCGGCGCAACGCTAGCGGAACTGAAGCTCCAGCTCGAACAGAGCCAGGCAGAGTTGCAGAATAACTCCAGCGCAAAAACCGCCAGCGTGCCCAGTGCAGAGCATGTCCGCCAGCTGGCTGCGCACAGCCGCGCCGCGTTTGATCCCGGCGCCAAGCATCGCCTCGTGTGCTGCAGCGAAGATCCCGCACATGCACTTGTAACCTTGGACCAGGCATCTGCCCTGCTTGAAAGCGGCAAAGATCAGGCCTCAACCCCGACGGGGATATACTACAGCGCCATGGAGCCTGTCGGGGCGGACTCAAGCAAGGTTGCGGTGTTATTCCCCGGCCAGGGGGCACAGTACCCCTTCATGCTCCGCGATCTGGCGTGTCATGCACCCGAAATGCTTGAAGAACTGGAATGTGCCGATGCCACCCTCGAGCTGGAGCAGGGGCAAAAGCTCAGTGATCTGATCTACCCTCACAGCATCTATACCAGTGACGCTGCCGTCGCCGCAGCGCAACAGCTGCAGGCCACACACCATGCACAGCCAGCCATCGGCAGCGTCAGTTTTGGGGCCTGGCGGTACCTGCAGCGCTACGGCATCAAAGCTGGAGCCTTCGCCGGACACAGCTATGGCGAACTGACCGCCCTGTGTGCTGCCCATAGTTACTCAGCAGCAGAGTTGTATCAGCTCTCCGGTCTGCGCGGCTCCCTGATGCGCGGTGACGGCAGCGACAAAGGGACCATGCTTGCGGTCTCCGCCCCGCTGGCAGAGATTGAAGCCCTGCTTGAAGCTGAAGGGCTGGATCTTATCATTGCAAATAAAAATACCCCACAGCAGGGGGTCCTTTCAGGGGCGCGCGCGGAAATTGAACGAGCCGCCACTGCCTGCAAAAACGCCGGAATGCGCTGCATCCCTCTCGATGTTGCAGCCGCTTTTCACAGCAAGCTGGTTGCCGCGGCCTCCGAACCATTTCACGCCGTGCTCGATTCCATTGAGGTCCAAACTCCAACCGCCAAGGTCTACGCCAACAAGACCGGCTCGACCTATCCATCTGAGCCCGCCGCGATCCGCACCCTGCTGGCACAACAAATCGCCAGCCCGGTAGAGTTTGTCAGCCAGATTAAACAGATGCACGCCGACGGTATCACCACCTTTATCGAGGTCGGCCCCGGCGCCCGCCTCTCCGGGATGGTAAAGAAAATTCTGCCGCCATCAACCCAGACCCACATCGTCACCCTCGATGCCTCCAACGGCAAACGTGCCGGTATGCTCGATGTTGCACGTACTCTGGCACAACTTGCAGCGCTGGGATTGCCGCTGGAACTGCAACGCTGGGATGAAGATTACGCCCGAACCTATTTAAACCGCCCTGCAGTGGAAGATAAAAAACCACGGATGAGCATAAAAATCTGCGGCGCTAACTTCACCAAGGAGCGTGAACCTATTCCACCCAGCACCAGAACCCTGGTGGATAGCCGCGAGAGCAATTGTGCGCCGTGCCCTCCCGCGCCCGCAGACCAGAACAAGCAAATACAGAGCAGCCCCGCGCAAAATTGCGCCACTGCACCAATAACTTCAGCTACCACCCCAACTCCGGCCTGGGCAGAGACAGCCCCACAGCACCCGCAGGATAGCAGTGGCGCCCCTTCACTGCAGGTGTTGCGCTCCCAGATGAGCGTGCTGCAACAGATGCAGGAAGACACCGCCCGTCTGCACGAGCAGTTTCTCGCCGGTCAGACCGAAGCGCTGCAAGCCATGCGCGCCCTGATGGGGCAACCGACAGATGCCCCGGTGGAATCTCAGACCGACTGGCATCAGCCCCTCAGCCAGCCGCCAACTCCATCTGCGCCTGCCATCTTGCCTCAAGTCTCACCACCGGCCACGTCATGCGCCCCGCAACCCACTGCTGCAGTCCCTACCACAACGGTAAAGCCTGCAGCAAATGCGCAGCCATCAATTGATGTCGCAGCAGAACTGCTGCTGATCGTGGCGGAGAAAACTGGCTATCCTACCGAAATGCTGGAGCTGGATATGAGCCTGGATGCCGACCTGGGGATTGACTCCATCAAGCGCGTAGAGATCCTCGCGGCGGTGCAGGAGCAGCTGCCGGAACTCCCCAACGTCGAGCCGCAACAGCTGGCGAGCCTCCAGACCCTGCGTCAGATTGTCGAAACCCTGAGTAGCGCTGCTGCGGCAGCAGGCTCGGCACCCCAAGGGGGCCCTGCCACCGCTGCTACAGCTGATAGCGGAGCAGCCAATATCGATGTCACGGCGGAGCTGCTGCGAATCGTAGCGGAGAAAACTGGCTATCCTACCGAAATGCTGGAGCTGGATATGAGCCTGGATG
>CAYUJC010000002.1:0-48723 GCA_964444945.1 uncultured Desulfuromonas sp. | reverse complement strand
GCGGAGAAAACTGGCTATCCTACCGAAATGCTGGAGCTGGATATGAGCCTGGATGCCGACCTGGGGATTGACTCCATCAAGCGCGTAGAGATCCTCGCGGCGGTGCAGGAGCAGCTGCCGGAACTCCCCGGCGTGGAACCGCAACAGCTGGCGAGCCTCCAGACCCTGCGCCAGATTGTCGAAACCCTGGAAGCGCAGGGGCCCAATGAAGCAACCACGCCGCCAAACACACTGCAAAATACAGAGTCCGCCCAAGCTGCGCCTGAAGTCCGTGCAGATGCAGCCGCAGGGGGAACCGGAGTCCAGCGCCAGATAGTCCGCCCCGGCCCTATCAAACAAGAGCGCACTGCATTAAATATCCAGGATCCCATCTGGATTGTAGATGACGCTTCGCCGTTAACCGAAGGTCTCGTCGATGCCCTGCTTAAAGCAGGCTACGCTGCCAAAAGCATAAGCCCGGGCACCACCGGGATACCGCCGCGCCTCGGCGGCCTGGTGATACCAGCCCCAGCGATGGGAACCGACAGTAATTTTATCCGCGACGCCTTCACCCTGCTGCAACGCTGTGCCCCGGCACTGCATGCCGCGGCTGCAGATGCTGATGCGGTGTTCTTTACCCTCTCGCGCCTGGACGGCAGCTTCGGCTTTGCCCCCGGTTCAGTCCTGCAGGACCCCATTTCCGGAGGATTGGCGGGGCTGAGTAAGACCGCAGGACACGAATGGGCCAATATTACCTGCAGAGCCCTCGATCTCGATCCGTTGATGCCGCCCGCAGAGCAGATCGGTCACCTGATATATGAACTCGGTCACACCGGACCGCCAGAGGTTGGCATCGCCTGCGGCGGAGTCCGCACCTTGGAGCTGCACCACGAAGCCCTCCCCGCTCAAATCCCGAAACTTGACTTAAGCAGCACCGATGTGGTGGTCATCAGCGGAGGAGGGCGCGGCGTAACTGCCGAAGTAGCCCTCCAGCTCGCCCAGATGGCCAGCCCCACCCTGCTCCTGCTCGGGCGCAGCGCTATGCCTAAAGGGGAGAAATCCTGGCTCGCCAGTGCGACCACCGCAGCACAGGTGAAACAGGCTGTGCTCAAAAACACCAAAGCCAAGCTGAGCCCCAAAGAGCTCAACACTCGCTGCGAGCGTATCCTGAACCAGCGTGAACTGCGCCGCAATATCGAACAACTGGAGCAGGCGGGCGCACGTGTCATCTATCGAGCTGTGGATATTCGTGACGAAGAGGCTGTCACCGCCGCCATAGCTGAAGCGCGCCAGAGTGGAACCATTCGCGGCATTATCCACGGAGCCGGAGTTCTGGCAGACAAGGCGATCGCGGAGAAGACCACGGAACAGTTTGAGTTGGTCTATTCCACTAAAATCGGAGGTCTGCAGGCTTTATTACACGCCACTGCAGCTGACGACCTGGCCTTCATCGCTTTATTCTCCTCCTCTACCGGACGCTTCGGGCGCACCGGCCAGATCGACTACGCCGCTGCCAACGAGGTGCTGAACAAAACCGCACAGGCGCTGGCGCGGCAGCGCCAACAGTGCCGGGTGGTATCCCTCAACTGGGGTCCCTGGGATGGGGGGATGGTCAACGCCGGGCTGAAAAAACTGTTTGCCCGCGAAGGGATCAGCGTGATTGACCTGGATGCCGGCTCACGTTATCTGCTCCAGGAACTGGCCGGCCCGAGCACGCAGGTGGAGTTGGTGATCCTCGGGGGGGACACCTCCGCAGCGGAAGGACAGAATTCTGCTGAAGCTACTCCGGCAACGCCCGCCCGCGCAGCGCTTATCCCCTTAGGGCAACTGCCGGAAAAGGTATTCCAGATGCCCGTCAGCTGCACCCATGTCCCATGCCTGCGCGACCATGTGATTGCTGCCAGAGCTGTAGTTCCCATGGCGCTGAGCGCCGAATGGCTCGCCCTTGGGGCGATGCACACCTTCCCCGGACTTACCTTTTACGGTTTTGATCAGCTGCGTATCTGCCGGGGGATCACCCTGGAGCAAAGCGCAACATGTCAGGTGGAACTGCGCTGCGGCCCGATGCAGCCCGCCACAGCGGAGCCCGGGACCTACCGAGTCCCGCTGCAGGTGTGTGATGCTGATACAGGGAAAATATACAGTAGCGCCGAGGTGGTTCTGGCCGATACCCACCCCACCACCGCACCCTCCCCGTTTACCCTGGATCTTTCCAGCGCACAACAGGAGGACAAAACATCCATCTATGCCGACGCGCGCCTGTTTCACGGCCCTGCATTGCAAGGGCTTGAGCAGGTTCTGGGGCTAGGTGCTGAAGGAATCAGTGCCATGGCCCGCAACACTGCCACCCCGGCGAGTTGGATGCAGACCCCGCTGCGCCAAAACTGGCTGAGCGCACCCATGTTGCTGGACAGCAGTTTTCAGCTCATGATTCTGTGGTGTTTTGCGCGCGAGCAATGTGGCTCACTGCCCAGCTATATCCGCCACTATCGCCAGTATGTAGAAAACATCCCGACGGAAGAACTTACGCAGATAAACTGCCGGGTAAACAGCAGTAGTGGCTCCAGGGTACAAGCCGATATTGACTTCATCGCGCCTGACTCAGGGCTGCTCCTGGCCCGGATTGAAGGGTACGAATGCACCATGGCGGACAATCTGGAAGCCGTCTTTGCCAGCAATACCCTGGATTCAAACATATATTCACCGCCGTCGGCCTCATCATTGCCAAAGGGCAGGGTAACTATGAAATCTTAAGCGAACATAGCGCGAATATCTGTTTTCTGTTAAAAACCAAGTGTCTGGTGGGCGCAAACCACATCGGTTGTGAGGTTGACTCCGCCCTGCTCTATCGGCGTCAGCCAAATCGATACCAGCGCCCTACCCGCAGATAACCAGAATCGAGGAGTATCATGTCCAGCACCTATGGCACCTTGTTTAAAATATCCACCTTTGGCGAATCCCATTGCCCCGGTGTTGGTGCCGTGGTTGACGGGGTCCCCCCTCGCCTGCGTATCACCCCTGAACAGCTCCAGATTCAACTGGATCGACGCCGGCCGGGGCAGAGTAAGCTTGGAACCCAGCGCAACGAGGCCGATCAGGTTCAGATTCTCTCTGGAGTGGAAAACAACCTCTCTTTGGGGACCCCTATTGCCCTGCTGGTCGCCAACACCGACCAGCGCCCTGGCGACTACAGCAACATGCGCACCATCCCTCGCCCCTCGCATGCCGATTTCACCTACACTATGAAGTACGGCATCAACGCCTCCAGCGGGGGTGGGCGCGCCAGCGCCCGCGAAACCATTGCCAGAGTCGCTGGCGGTGCCATCGCCGAGATTTTTCTAACCAGCAGATATGGGATTGAGATCGTAGCCTGGGTCAGCTCCGTGGGCACCACCGACGCTCCGGCGGTAGATATGGACAGCATTACACGTACCTTGGTTGATCAACACCCCGTGCGTTGCCCCGATAAAGTCAGCGCCGCTGCCATGGAAGACGAAATTGAGCAGGCTAAAGAGGCTAAGGACTCCATCGGTGGCATCATCACCTGTGTCTGCCGCAATGTCCCTGCGGGCTGGGGCGAACCGGTCTTCAACCGCCTGGAAGCAGCCCTGGGACAAGTCATGCTCTCGATTCCGGCGGCCAAAGCATTTGAGATCGGCTCCGGCTTCGGCGGAACCCGCCAGCGCGGCTCGGTGCACAACGATCCCTTTGTGCGTAAACAAGATCGGCTCGGTACCAGCAGCAACAACAGCGGTGGCGTCCAGGGGGGAATCTCCAACGGAGAACCCATCTATTTTCGGGTGGGGTTCAAGCCCACCGCCACCATCGGCCATGCGCAACGCACCGCCACCTATGCCGGAGAAGAAACCACCCTCGCCGCCAAAGGACGCCACGACCCCTGCGTTGTTCCTCGTGCTGTCCCCATAGTAGAAGGGATGGCGGCCCTGGTACTGGCAGATATGGCGCTGATGCAGCAGGCCAGACAGGGATAATTGTACCGCAGTCCAGGCAGACACCCCCCAGGCAGACACCCATATACGCAAAAAAGGCTGCAAACGGTTGAATCCGTTGCAGCCTTTTTCTATGGCATATGGACAGAACCTGATGTGGTTCTAGTTGAGGTTGTCTTCAATGCGAATCAACAGACACTTATCCTTCACAATGGGGAGAACCTCTATCTTCTCCAGCGCCTGGCGCACATTTTTTTCCCTGGCGTCGTGGGTCATCATGACGATGGGGAGTGTTCCTTCGATGCTGCTTTCCGGCATCGCGTCGGATTGAATCATGGAGCAGATGCTGATCCCGAAATCGCCCAGAATGGTGGAGATCTTCGCGAGCACGCCGGGGGCATCTTCCACGATAAAACGCAGATAGTAACGCCCCACCAGATCGTCCATCGCTTTAACCGGCAGGCGCGCAAGCGCAGCAGGAGCATACCCCAGCGCGGGGGTGAAGGTGGCGGCGCTGCTGCCAATGGCGCGCGCAATACTCATGACATCCCCCATAACCGCACTCGCCGTGGCTTCCATCCCGGCACCACTGCCGTGCAGCAGCACCGAGCCGACAAAGTCTCCGTTGAGGCGCACGGCATTGAACACGCCGCGTACATCTGCCATGGGGTAATCATCGGGCACCATGGTTGGATGCACGCGTGCCTCTATGGAACCGTTCTCAAGTTTACCAATAGCGAGCAGCTTTATCTGATACCCCATCTCCTGCGCAAATTCGATGTCCAAGGCAGATATACGGGTAATTCCTTCGGTATAAATCTGCCCGAAGTCAACCCAGGTGCCAAAACACATGGAAACCAGAATAGAGAGTTTATGTGCGGTGTCGATCCCTTCGATATCAAACGTTGGGTCGGATTCAGCGTAGCCAAGCTTTTGGGCATCAGCAAGGACGGTAGAGAAATCTTCCTGGTTTTCCGTCATGCGAGTGAGGATATAATTGCAGGTGCCGTTGAGAATACCATATACACCGCTGAAGCGGTTGGCGCACAGATTTTCGCGTATCGAAGAGAGGATTGGGATCCCCCCTGCAACGGCTGCCTCAAATAAAAGAGTTACCCCATTTTCATCTGCGGCGCGCAGCAACTCTTCCCCATGCAGGGCCAGCAGTGCCTTATTCGCGGTCACCACATGTTTGCCACTTTTAAGTGCCTGCAGCACAAAGGTGCGCGCGGGCTCATAGCCGCCAATCAGCTCGATAACTATATCGATATCCGGATCATTAAGGAGCTCCTGGGCATCTTCACCGAGAACTCCAGGCGCAAGACAAATCCCACGATCTGAGGCTATATTCCGATCCACAACCCGGACAAGTTCCAGGGTACGTCCCAGGCGTTGCTCGATCACGGCGGCATTGTTCTGGAGCACCTTGATTACTCCGGTGCCAATAGTGCCGAACCCCAGCAGGCCTAACTTTATTGTTTTCATTGCATTCCCCTCGTATTTTTATAGCACATAGCGCTTTGGTATATAAATCCGCCCGGAGATTTTAACTCAAGCCTCTGCCTCTCTGTGCGCCCTCGCCTGGTGTGCAACCTTGTCAAGAACACCGTTGAGAAATGCGGAGGTATCTTTGGTGCCATAGCGTTTTGCAATCTCAACAGCTTCATTGATAACTACGCGGTCGGGGGTGGAGGGCATGTACATGAGTTCATAAGATGCCAGGCGCATAAGGGAGAGATCAAGGCGTGCCATGCGGTCAAGGCTCCAGTTTTTTGAAATCTGGCGCAACACCGCATCAATATCTTCCAGGTGTTCATATACACCCAGGACTATTTGCTCAGCAAATTCCTTTACTTCAGGCAGTACCTGGCTGTCCTGTATATCCTCCGACTCACCGAGAACATCATCACTGAAACGGAAATTACGCCAGAAATCCGCCAGAACTTCCTGAATCGGACGATCCTGGTCATAGAGGCTGTACAGTATCTTAAGGGCGTATTCACGCCCATTTCTTCTGTTACCAAGCGACATATTTAAATATTTCTGAAGAGGTTGACCATTTCCATTGCGGTGACCGCAGCTTCAAAGCCTTTGTTGCCCGCCTTGGTACCGGCGCGCTCCACGGCCTGCTCAATGGTATCGGTGGTGAGCACCCCAAAAGCCACCGGAACGCCGGTGTCGAGGCTGACCGACGCAATCCCCTTGGATACTTCGGCACTTACATAGTCAAAGTGGGGAGTAGCGCCGCGGATAACGGCACCAAGGCAGATAACAGCATCATATTTGCCAGTCTGGGCAATTTTTTTGGTTGCCAGAGGGAGCTCGAACGCGCCGGGCACCCGAATAATTTCGAGATCCTTCTCTTTGGCTCCGTGGCGCAGACTCGCGTCAAGGGCCCCTTCAACCAGGCGTTCACAGATGAAGCTGTTAAACCTGCTCACGACAATGGCATACTTGTGTCCGGTTGCATCGAGATTACCTGATATATTTTTGACCATCTACAGCTCCATAAATGCTAGGGGTTGTGGTTACAGATGTGTGAGTAAATGCCCGAGTTTGCACCTCTTAGTCTCCAGATAGCGGACATTGTCACAGGTGGCTTCAATTTCTATGGGGATGCGCTCCACCACCTCTAATCCATATCCCTCAAGGCCGACAATCTTCTTGGGATTATTGGTCATAAGGCGAATTTTCTTCACCCCCAGCTCAGTCAGGATCTGGGCGCCAATGCCATAGTCGCGCAGATCAGCTTTGAAGCCCAGGGCCTCATTGGCTTCAACGGTGTCCTGCCCACAATCCTGCAGGGCATAGGCCTTAAGTTTATTCACCAGACCAATCCCGCGTCCTTCCTGGCGCAGATACACCACTACCCCAGCGCCAACTTTATCGATCTGCTCCATGGCGGCATGAAGTTGATCGCCACAGTCACAACGCATGGAGCCGAATACATCGCCAGTCAGGCATTCGGAATGCATCCGCACAAGGACTGGAGCGTCCGGCGTAATTTCCCCCTTCTGCAGCACCAGATGATTGGCGTCATCGATATCGTTTTCATATACGATCAGCTTGAATTCGCCGCCATGACACGAGGGTAAAATTGTTTCTGCCGCGCGCCGCACCATAAGCTCGGTACGCATGCGGTAGGCGATAAGGTCTGCCACGGTGACAATTTTAAGATCATGCTTGCAGGCGAACTCTTCCAGCTGGGGCATGCGCGCCATGGTCCCATCCTCATTCATGATCTCGCATATAATTCCAGCTGGTTTCAAGCCTGCCAAGCGCGCCAGGTCGATCGAGCCTTCCGTCTGCCCGGTGCGCACTATAACGCCACCCTTGCGCCCGCGCAGCGGGAATACATGCCCCGGGCGCGCCAGGTCGGCGCTGGTAGAACTGTCATCTATAGCCACCTTGATGGTATGCGCCCGATCAGCGGCGGAAATCCCGGTGGTAACTCCCCGCTTGGCTTCGATCGAAACAGTGAAGGCGGTTTCAAAAGCCGAGGTGTTGTCCGTAACCATGGGATTGAGCTCAAGTTGATCTGCACGCTCTTCTGTCAGGGAAAGACATATAAGACCACGCCCCTCTTTTGCCATGAAGTTAATGGCTTCAGGGGTAACCATCTCTGCGGCCATGGTGAGATCACCCTCGTTCTCGCGATCTTCATCGTCAGCCAGAATCACCATTTTCCCCTGGCGAATATCTTCCAGCGCTGCTTCTACTTTGGCAATGGGCATCTGTATTTCTCCAAGTCGTATATATCTAGGTTAATAATTTCGAGTCAAAAGAAACCGTTTTCCGCCAGTTTGGCCATACTCAGACCCGACCCCGTGACAGGCGCATCATGTTCCGGGAGATCAGAGTCAGGGGCAAGCAACCTTTCTATGTATCGCCCCAACATATCTGTTTCTATATTTACTCTGGCGCCCACACCATAGTGCTGCAGGGTGGTTTTGGCAAGACTGTGCGGAATAACCGCAACAGAAAACGTGGTTTGGGTCACCTGGTTGACGGTCAAACTTATGCCATCGATCGCAATGGAGCCCTTCCCTATTACATAGCGCATGAACTGCCGCGGTAATTCGATGCTGAAGCGGACGGCTATCTCGTCCTGGGTTCGCTGGATAATGGTGCCGACAGTGTCAATATGGCCGCTGACCATATGCCCGCCAAGGCGGTCACCCAAGCGCAGGGCGCGTTCAAGATTCACCCTGCTCCCGACACTCAAGGATCCAAAGGTACTGCTCTGCATGGTTTCAGGTGAAACATCGGCCTCGAAGGCCCCTCCACCATGCCTGACAACCGTAAGGCACACACCATTAACCGCAATACTGTCTCCCAGAGCAATCTCTGTGGGTGGCAGGCTGGTCGCGACCTTGAGGCTGAAGCTGCTCCCGCGTCGATGGATGCTGTCAATCCGACCGAGATCTTCAATCAAACCGGTAAACATTTATCCACCTCGCCCTCTATGAGGATATCTGCGCCAAAGCGGCGTACTTGGACAATGTCCACTTTATGCGCTGCATCCAGCTCTTTTGGCCCAGTGCCGGAAAAAATGCCGTAGCCATCTGCTCCACCCAGGAGTTTAGGTGCAATATAAAGCATAATCCTGTCAACCAGATCCTGCTGAAGCAGGGCCTGATTGACTCGAGCGCCACCTTCAACCAGCACACTTTGAATCTGGCGTCTGCCCAGCTCATCGAGAACTGCCCTTAAATCAACGCGCCCCGTTGCATCCTGCGCGACGCTGACAACTTCCACCAGAGGATAAGATTCCAGCCGGGAGCGTTTTGGGGTATCTGCGCTGGTGGTGGTCATAATCAGCGTCAAGGCGGTTGAATTATGCTGTACCAGCGCTGCGGATGGCTCGATGCGCAGGTTCGAATCCAACACAACTCGGACAGGATCACGCCCAGGCTTCTCTTTGAGGCGCGTGGTCAAACGGGGATTGTCGGCCTGCACCGTACCTATCCCCACCAGTATGGCATCCACACGGTCACGTACCTGGTGTACATGCGCCCTGCTTTCAGATCCGGTTATCCACTGCGAAGAGCCTGTAGATGTAGCGGTCTTGCCGTCAAGGGTTGTGGCGCTCTTCAAAATCACCAGCGGCTGTCCAGTTGTGACATGTTTGATGAAGGGAGCACATAGATAGCGGCATTCAGCGGCCAGAATTCCGGTCACCACCTCCACCCCGGCTGCACGCAGGCGCTTGACGCCGCGGCCATTAACCAGGGGATTGGGGTCGCAGATCCCCACAAAAACCCGCCGAATGCCAGCTGCGATCAAGGCATCACAACAGGGGGCGGTACGTCCCTGATGGGAACACGGCTCTAGAGTGACATAGGCATCTGCTCCCTGGGCCCGGGCCCCTGCTTCGCGCAGGGCAAATATTTCAGCATGTGGCTCACCCGCTTTGGGATGATAGCCGCACCCTACCACAGCTCCGGCAGCAACGACTACCGCCCCGACTGCAGGGTTAGGCGTAGTACGACCTTCCGCTATACGCGCCAGCTCCAGAGCCTGGCGCATATATTTTACATGGTCCGCGTGGTCTGCGCCGAGATTCGTATGTGTAGGGTTAAGTTTTTCCACAATCTGGCTTACTTCAGCGTCTGCATATCTCGACTCTGACGCTCGAGGATATCTGTAAGTTCTGCCATGAACTCATTAATATCTTTAAACTGGCGGTAGACCGAGGCAAACCTGACATAAGCGATCTCATCCAATCCGTGCAACGCCTGCATCACCGCTTCTCCAATGGCGGCAGCCTGAATTTCCCGTTCCGAAGATTCCTGCAGTTGCATTTCGAGGCCATCCACCAGTTTTTCGATGGTTTCGATGGGGATGGGACGTTTTTCACAGGCGCGGCGAATTCCAGCAGTAATCTTGCTGCGGTCAAAGGGTTCACGCCGTCCATCCTTTTTTACCACCATCGGCAGGATCTCTTCCACCCGTTCGTAGGTGGTGAAGCGGCGCTCGCACGCACTACATTCTCGCCGGCGCCGGATATTGTTGCCCTCTTTGCCCAGACGCGAATCGATGACCCGGGTTTCTGGAGATCCGCAGAACGGACACTTCATAGGTTACTCCCCTGTTGCTGCTTGAAAACATTGCACCCGCAGTCCCGATTCTTCGAGTAGATTCGAGGCCAGTTCATCGGGATAACCGTCCAGATACACGATGGCTTCTATCCCGGAGTTGATCAACATTTTAGCACATATCACACAGGGTGCGTGGGTACAGTACAGAGTCGCCCCGGAAATATTGGTGCCATGTTTGGCCGCCTGGATGATGGCGTTTTGTTCTGCATGTAACCCCAGACACAGTTCATGGCGCTGCCCGGAGGGGACCTGATGTTTCTCCCGCAGACACCCGCGCGTATCACAGTGTGCAATACCGCGGGGGGTACCATTGTATCCGGTTGCAAGAATATTTTTATCTTTAACCAGCACGGCACCAACGTGGCGGCGCAAGCAGGTTGAGCGGCTGGCGACCAAGCGCGCAATATCCATAAAATATTCTTCCCAGGACGGTCTCTGCATATGTCTGGTCTACTTCAATCTGTGGGCATAGAGAGGATATTGCTGACACAACTCCTTTACTTCTGCCCGAATGCCACCAAGAGCCGCTGCGTTGTCGATGTTATCCAGCGCGCGGCGCACCCAACAGGCTACCTGCTGCATCTGTTCCTCTTTCAAGCCCCGGGTGGTTGTGGCCGGGGTGCCGATACGAAATCCGCTGGTGACAAAAGGGGAGCGCGTATCGAAGGGCACGGCGTTTTTATTGACGGTTATACCGGCATCTTCCAGGGCTTTTTCCGCCACTTTCCCGGTGATCTCAGTGTTGCTCAGATCAACCAGAACCAGATGATTATCGGTGCCGCCCGATACCAGGCTGAGCCCCTGCTCCAGCAACCCTTGTGCCAGAGCTTTGGCGTTGGCCACCACCTGATGCGCATATGTAGTAAAGTTTTTACCCTGCGCTTCCCGAAATGCGACCGCCTTCGCCGCAATGACATGCATCAGTGGCCCCCCCTGGCTGCCGGGGAAAATTTTGCTATTGACGGTTTTGGCAAATTCTTCCCGACACAGAATCATCCCTCCACGGGGGCCACGCAGGGTTTTGTGGGTTGTGGTGGTGACATATTCGGCATACGGAACTGGATTGGGGTGCGCACCGCCAGCTACAAGCCCGGCAATATGGGCCATATCCACCATAACTGGAGCCCCCGCCTTGTCGGCGATCTGGCGAAAAGCGGCGAAATCGAGGGTCCGAGGGTAGGCACTGGCGCCAACGATAATCAACTTCGGCTTGTGTTTGAGGGCCAGCGTTTCAACCTCATCGTAATCAATGATGCCGGTTTCCTTTTTAACGCCGTAGGGCACTACATTATAGAGTTGGCCGGAGAAATTGACCGGAGAGCCGTGGGTAAGATGGCCACCGTGCGCCAGGTTCATGCCCAGAATGGTGTCTCCGGGCTGACAGGTGGCAAAATAAACCGCCATATTAGCCTGAGAACCTGAGTGAGGCTGTACATTGGCATGCTCCGCACCGAACAGCGCTTTTGCGCGGTCAATTGCCAGATCTTCAACAATATCCACAAACTCACAACCACCATAATAGCGCTTGCCTGGATACCCTTCAGCATACTTATTGGTCAAGACAGATCCCTGTGCTTCCAGAACACTCTCACTTACAAAATTCTCCGAAGCGATAAATTCCAGGCTGTACTCCTGACGGGCGGTCTCTTTTTGGATAGCAGCGAAAATTTCAGGATCAAATTGAGCCAGGGTCTCCATAGTTTGTATCTCTCCCTCTATTGGTATTAGAATTGTACGCAATAAAAAGTAAAGGCGGGCACTCTTCTGCCCGCCCGAAAATATACTGCCACGTAATCAGTCTGCCACTGCCGTCACTCCGGTTCGTTCAACAAGTGTTCCAGCGCGCAAATTTTTTCCAGACGGTTCTGGTGGCGGCCACCCGCATATACAGAATCGAGCCATATCTGCACTATTTTGCAGGCGAGTCCCGGGTTCAGGACGCGCCCGCCAAGGACAATAATATTGGCATTGTTGTGTTCTCGTGCCATGCGGGCGGTAAACTCATCATGGACCAGCGCTGCGCGGATGCCGGGGAACTTGTTCGCAGCTATTGACATGCCAATCCCGGTTCCACAGATAAGGATCCCCTGGTTGTCTTTGTCGTTTAGCACTTCGCGCGCCAATGCAGCAGCATAGTCGGGATAGTCTACGGACTCACGTGAATCAACTCCGAGGTCGGCACACTCCACATTGCGTTCACGCAGACACTCTTTCAAATGCTTTTTTAAATCGAAGCCGCCGTGGTCACTGGCAATGTAAAGCATTGGCTCTCCTTAAATCTTCCGGAATATCAATGTCGCATTGGTGCCACCAAAGCCCAGCGAGTTAGTCAGGGCTACGTTGACTCTGGCATCGCGTGCGGTGTTCGGGACATAGTCGAGAGTACATTCTGGCGAAGGCTTTACATGGTTGATGGTGGGGGGGACGACGCTGTGCTGCATGGCCAGCAGGCAGTAGACCACTTCCAGGGCGCCGGCAGCGCCAAGGCCATGCCCGGTCATACTCTTGGTGGAACTGACCATAAGCTTATCCGCATGGGAGCCGAAGGTAGTTTTTATAGCCAGAGTCTCGTACAAATCGTTGAACGGCGTCGATGTTCCATGTGCGTTGATATAGTCCACCTCTTCCGGATTCATCTGCGCATTTTTAAGGGCCATCTTCATACAGCGTGCCGCCCCTTCCCCTTCTGGGGCGGGTGCGGTGAGATGATAGGCATCGGCGGTTAAACCGTAGCCAACCAGTTCGCCATAAATCTTAGCGCCGCGCTTTGTTGCCGCCTCATATTCCTCCAGAATTACAATCCCGGCACCTTCGGACATAACAAAGCCGTCGCGTTCAGCGTCGAAGGGGCGGCTGGCAGCCTTGGGGTCATCATTCCGCGTTGACAGCGCTTTCATGACGCAGAACCCGGATACCCCCAGAGGGGTGATGGTGGATTCAGTGCCGCCGGCAATCATGGCATCCGCGTCGCCACGCTTGATCATGTGATAGGCATCTCCGATGGAGTGCGTACCGGTGGCACAGGCGGAAACGGAGGAAAGATTCGGCCCTTTGGCTCCATGGCGGATTGATATCTGCCCCGGCGCAAGGTTGATGATCAGCATAGGGATAAAGAACGGAGAAATTCGCTTGTAGCCACTTTTCAAATAAACATTGTGATATTTTTCGATCGCTGGCAATCCACCCAGACCAGAACCGACCAGAACACCCACACGCTCGGCATTCTCATCTGTAATCTGTAAACCGGAGTCCTTCATGGCCATATCCGCTGCGCCAAGGGCATACTGAATAAAGAGATCCATTTTTTTGATCTCTTTTTTTTCAATATAATCAGCAGGCTCGAAGTCTTTAACCTCACCGGCTATCTGCGAGGAGAGTTCTGATGCATCAAAGCGCGTAATCACATCAATCCCGGAACGTCCGTGTGTAAGACCCTCCCAGTTTTTTTCGACTCCGGTGCCCAGTGAAGATACAACTCCTACGCCAGTAACAACTACTCTACGCATGCTCTGTCCTTATAAATAATCTTGTTTATCGATACTGCATATGTAAACCGGTGGCAGGCTATTCCGTAATCGCGGTTGCGGTGACATGGCCGTGTCCGGCACTCTTCCAGTGGGCACCTGCTTGAACATAGGAACGTTCAAGCAGGTGCCCAACTGTGACGCATCAGGCCTCCGCGTTTTCGTTTACATACTCGACTGCGTCACTTACTTTCAGAATTTTTTCGGCATCCTCATCAGATATCTCGATTTCAAACTCTTCTTCAAGCGCCATAACCAGTTCTACAGTATCCAGAGAATCAGCTCCGAGATCGTCCATGAAAGATGCTTCCATGGTAACCTGTTCCTCTTCAACGCCTAACTGCTCAGCGACAATTTTCTGTACCCGTTCTTCAATTGAAGCCATTATCTTCCTCCATAGTGTGTGTTAACAGCCTGTTGCTGTTCCATTGTCCCCTGTTGTTTTTCTGTTGCTCTGTTTTTATACTGCTTTACCTTTACTGTGTTTTGCTGCCTTTCTGTGTGAATATCCCCTCCGGATCTCCTCAATTAAGATCTGCCACCGGCGGGAACACCCTGGTTAATGCTCAATTTGCACCAACCCGTACTTACATATGCATACCACCGTTGACCGAAAGCTCATGTCCGGTTATATATCCAGCTTCTTCCGAAGCAAGAAATGCTACTGCCGCTGCCACATCTGCAGGGCGACCAAATACCCCCAGAGGAATCCGGGTGAGCATATCTGCGCGCACCTTGTCGGGGAGTCCAGCGGTCATATCTGTTTCAATAAAACCAGGAGCCACTGCATTCACCGTCACGTTGCGCCGTCCAAGCTCCAAAGCATTGGAACGCGTCATCCCCACCAATCCAGCCTTACTGGCACAGTAATTGGCCTGTCCGGCGTTACCCATCTGCCCCACCACGGAGGTTATGTTGATAATACGCCCATAGCGCTGTTTGGTCATGACGCGTGCTACCGCGCGGGTGCATAAAAATGCACCTTTAAGATTTATGTTAATCACTGCGTCCCACTGCTCTTCCTTGAGGCGCGGGAGCAGGGCATCACGCGTAATTCCAGCGTTGTTAACCAGGATATCTATCCGCCCGAAGGTATCGAGGGCTACCTTAATGGCAGCATCTACATCCGTTGCAGCAGATACGTCGGCGCTGACGGAAATGGCCTGTCCGCCCACACTTTTAATCTGATCCACCAGCGTTGCGGTATCTGCGGCATTCCGGCTTACAGCAACGATGGCGGCTCCGCGCTCGGCCATGTAGGCAGCAACACAGTGACCTATGCCCCGGGATGCTCCGGTAATGACAGCGACTCTTTCCTTAAACATAAAACCTCCGCCTGTGCTTGGTTCTAGCACTACGAGACCCTCTACACAAGGGCTTTTAACGATTTGAGATCTTCTACATTCACAACTGCTGTCTTGCGCTCAATTCTTTTTATCAAGCCGGAAAGGACCCGGCCGGGGCCGACTTCGATAAAGCGTTCCACCCCTTGAGCAAGCATCTCCTCGACCGATTCATTCCAGCGCACCGGGGCGCTAACCTGTCGCACCAGCAACGCAGAGGTCTTGTTGCAGTCTGTATACTGGGTCGCCTCCACGTTGGACACAACCGGAACCTTGAGTGGATGAATGTCGATCTGATCCAATTCGTGTTGCAACCGTTCTCCGGCCGGAACCATCAAGGGACAGTGGAAGGGAGCGCTGACCGGCAGACGCATGGCGCGCTTAGCTCCGCGCTGCAGCGCCAGCTCAATGGCACGTTCGACCGCAGCAGTGTCACCTGCGATGACTATCTGACCCGGCGCATTGTAGTTTGCCGGGGTAACCACCTCACCTTGGGCCGCCTCAGAACAGATAAGCTGCAGGGCTTCGGCGTCAATGCCGAGAACCGCCGCCATAGCCCCTTTTCCGTCCGGCACCGCCGCCTGCATGAAGGTGCCGCGCTGGCGCACAATGCGCACTGCAGCGGCAAAATCAAGAGCATCCGCGGCAACCAGGGCACTATATTCTCCCAGGGAGTGTCCAGCGACAACATCCGGGGTGAGGTCACTTTCGGCATACAGCACACGTAAAACGGCAATGCTGGTGGTCAATATCGCGGGCTGAGTGTTGGCGGTAAGGCGCAAGGTATCTTCCGGCCCCTCATGGCACATGCGCGTCAAATGGTCTCCCAGGGCGTCATCAGCCTGTTCGAACACCTCGCGTGCCTGCCTGAATTCGGCACAGAGCTCTTTCCCCATCCCTGCGTACTGCGACCCCTGCCCGGGGAATACAAATGCTAACATTTATGTCCTGTTCCTGGAAAATAACAGCCAATACGTTCTCATATGGTTACCAGCGCAGCAGACATGAACCCCAGGTGAACCCTCCACCAAAGGCATCGAGTAAAACCAGATCGCCAGGACTCAGGAGCCCCTTGCGATTGGCCTCATCAAGGGCCAGAGGGATCGACGCTCCCGAGGTATTGCCACACTTATCGACGTTAATATACATCTGTTCATCTTTGAGCTTGAGTCGTTTGGCTACTGCATCGAGAATGCGTCGATTCGCCTGATGCGGAAATAACTTGGCAATATCGCTGGCCTGCACATTGTTAGCCTGCAGCGCCTCTTCCGCCACCTCGTGCATAGAACGTACCGCCATCTTGAACACTTCATTGCCAGCCATCTTCAGAAATGGCAGGCGCGCTTCAATCCCAGAGATACTGGCTGGATAACGGGAGCCAAATCCAGGCTGATACAACAGCTCCCACTGCGAGCCATCGCTGTGGAGGTGGGTTGAAAGGATGCCATGCTCCCCCTCTTGCCCCTCCAGCACTACAGCGCCAGCGCCATCACCAAACAGGATACAGGTATTGCGGTCCTCCCAGTCGATGATGCGGCTGAAAATTTCTGCACCAATAACCAATGCTCGGCGGCAGGATCTCGTTTCAATAAATTTGGAAGCACTGGCCATGGCAAACACAAAACCACTGCAGGCAGCGGAAACATCCCACGCTGATGCGTTGCTGGCGCCTATCTTATCCTGAACCAGGCATGCTGTAGAGGGCCAGGGGAAATCGCCGGTCACGGTGGCCAGCACCACCATATCTATCTGGTCCGGGGTTACTCCGGCCATTTCCATCGCGCGGCGCGCGGCCGCAGCAGCGAGATCTGAGGTCTGCTCCTGATCTGCCGCGATGCGACGCTCGTGAATCCCGGTACGAGCAGATATCCACTCGTGGCTGGTGTCAACCATCTGCTCCAGATCAAAATTAGTGAGAATTCGCTCCGGCAGATACGATCCTGTTCCAATAATGCGTGCTCTTATTTGGGCCACTTTAAATTCTCCAATTTTCTGGATCACTCCAGGCTAAGCACCCGGCCAAGCGTGGAAATGCACCCGCTGTAAATCACTTGGCCTGGAAGGCTTACTTATATACCGCTGACGTCAATCTTTGGCACTGGCGCCAGTCTCTATTGCCGGGTCATTCATCTGTCCGTCCAATTTATCAAGCTGCAGAATGAGGTCGTCATTTACCGAAGCTAAAACACTTTCAGCTGCCTGTCCGATTGCAGTGGCTAACGACTTCGGGCTTGAACTGCCGTGACAGATAATGCAGGTACCACGAATCCCCAACAGCGGCGCCCCCCCATATTCGTCACAGTCAATTTTGCGTTTAAAAGCCCTGAAGGCAGGACGGGCCAAAAGATAGCCAATCCGCGCCCAAAACCTGGACTGGAGTTCTTCACGTAACATAGAGCCGATGCTGGCCGCAAGGCCCTCGGATACTTTCAGGACGATATTGCCCACAAAACCATCACATACGACCACATCAACCGCGCCACTGTATACATCGCGCCCCTCCACATAGCCAAGATAGTTAAAATCATGCTGTTTCAGGAGAGCGTGCGTGGTGCGGGTCAGTTCATTGCCTTTTTTTTCTTCGGCACCATTGGACAACAGCCCGATACGCGGGGCGGCGATACCCATGACATTACGGGCGTACACAGAACCCATGATGGCAAATTGTTCCAGGTGAGAGGGGCGACAGTCAACATTGCCACCGGCATCAAGGATCAGCACTTCGCCGTGACGCGCAGGCATGATCGTTGCGATTGCAGGGCGTTCAATGCCAGAAATCCGCTTCACTACAAACATGCCGGCCGCCATAGTCGCACCGGAATTGCCGGAACTGACAACTGCCTGTGCGTCTCCGCTTTTAATCAGGTCAAAGGCAACACGGATAGATGAGTCTTTTTTTTTGCGCACCGCATCCGAAGCCGAATCATTCATGCCAACGACCTGGGTGGTATGTCTGACTTCCAGGGTAAGGCCTGAAGTATCGTAGCGTTCAAGCTCCTGCTCTATACGCTGCGCATCTCCGACCAGAATAATGCTAACCCCGGAGGTACGCGCAGCGAGCACCGCGCCTTCAACTTCGACCCTTGGAGAGTTATCTCCCCCCATGGCGTCAACTGCAATAATTACAGGTTTCATCTAAGCCATCTAAACTTTTAAACCATCTAATTTCAAACAGTTGTATCCAATACTTCACGGTCTTTGTAGTATCCGCAGGTGCCACAAACCCGGTGAGGCTGCTTAGGCTCATCACACTGAGGGCATACAGAGATCCCCGGGGCGCTGAGGTGGTCATGGGCACGGCGCATATCACGTTTAGATTTTGAAACTTTCTTCTTGGGTACTGCCATCTCTATTACTCCTTATTCTTATGTATAAATTCTCTGGCTAAAAAACGATTCGGAACAACAGCAACGAGCATACAATCAAAACTACGAAACTTCACGAATAAAGGGGTATAAATAAACCATCCAAGTGCTATTTATCAACCTTAAAATCCCGCAAGGACGCAAAGTGCACACTGATGTTACCGCCGTTGCAATTACATCCGTCTTTATTGAGGTTGGCCCCGCAGGTAAGACATAGCCCTTTGCATGCTTTTGCACACAGGGGACGCGCTGGGATTGCCAGCACAATCTGCTGCTGAATTTCATCGCGCAAATCTATATTTTCACCATCAAACAAAATCAGCCCCATCTCTTCAGCTGAAAGCTCCACCTCATCACCAGTTTCATCGATAATATCGGGCAGTTCCTTCGCATAGGTCTGATTCAACTCAATCTGGAGCACCGCACTAAGATTTTCAAGACAACGGGAGCACTGCTGTTCCACGGTCACCTGGGCGCTACCGCTGACCGCGATCAACTGGGAGATCTTACTCAGCCTGATTTTGCACTCGACCGGAGTTGTAAACTTCAGCCCGCCTGACCTCAGCTCTCCTGTGCCCTGCATTTCAGCCAATACTGGAAGATCTTCCAGCGTGTAACTGAAATCCAGATCCAGACCTGCGGCCCCTATCTCTTCTACTTTTACCTGCATCGACTCTTCACCATGCTTATATTTGGCCTACAACGTTCACCATACCCTTAGAACACACACTGCGCCTCGACAGAGAACACCGCAGACAACTTCTGTATTTCCAATGCGCGCAAGCTATCCCGCTGCCCTAAGCTCGACCAGGGTAGTTGATTCTAAACGAAGCGGACAGTATAGGTACTGCTCAATCAATGTCAAGGGTGAAATCCCCATACGTTACGGAGCATAAATGCGGGCTGGATTGTCCCCGCAGGATTCTTCAAACAGCGCGTTGGCACAATACAACAGTTGCTCCGTTCACATACCACCTGCTAACCTGCTATCGATAAAAAAAGAGGTGTAGAAGGAGATCGCCTGGATATGCCAAATGAAGGTTATGCAATCTTCCATACCCCAGCCCTCTTCCACATCAACCTTCTTCAACACCGAAACAAACCCTTGACAAGTAAAAAGCTCTGCCATTTCAACAGGCTAACATCATCTCCAACACAACCTGTGGATAAGGTGTGGACAAGGCTGTTAAAGACTGGCATCACGCAGTAATAAAAACAACTTTTGACGCTTTGCCTATTATTTAAGCAGAAGTTTTATTTCTGCAATTTCAAATACTTAGGTTCAATAAGTAAGAAAGTAGTGGATATTTACCCCCCTGACTGTTAAAACCCCAAATACCGTATTCAACCCACCAGTCGGAGCAGCAGATATGTTAACAACACTGTTTACTGTTTTAATTATCGTGCCAATTCTAGAAATCTATGTATTAATTTCGGCAGGAAAAATTATCGGCCTATGGCCCACCATCGGGCTCATTGTTTTAACCGGAATTGCTGGTGCCTACCTGCTCCGCACTCAGGGTGCCGATATTCTCACCAAGATAAATGCCTCTTTGAGCCAGGGAGAACTCCCCACCGAAGACCTCATAGACGCAGCCATGATATTCTGCGGCGGCATAACCCTGCTCACCCCCGGATTCTGCACCGATCTTCTTGGCTTTGCTCTTCTGCTGCCCACAACCCGCCCTTGGCTCAAAGGCTGGTTCAAGCGCTATTTCAGGCGCCATATTCAAACCCGAAACATATACATTCATAAAGAATAGTCGACGCTGCGGCTCCTACAGGCGCACACCCCAGACAAGAAATACCGGATAGACCGTTTCCTCTCCGCCCCGCTGCTTGACAATGGTATGGGCCAGGGTGCTGCCTGAATCGACAAGCCCCAGACGCTCAAGGGTCTGCATAAGCCAGCTACTTTTAATACCGGACTGCACAACCCCTTCTGGCTGGTCATGAAAGGTGCCATCGTCATCCTCAAGATCACTCAGAGCAAGCACCCCGCCAGGCTTAAGTGCGGCGACAAGACGTTCCAGGACCGGCTCTATGGCGGGTAGGTGATGTAACACCATGTTACTGTAGATAAAGTCATACTCCCCAGTTCCAAGCACGCCGAGGTCCTCCACAATCAGTTTGGTGCTCACCTGCGTGGCTCCGCGGGCTGCCGCCTTCTTTTCTACAATGGCAAGCATCTCTTCCGCGCGATCAACTGCAACAACCTGCGCAACCATATCGATGAGATTAAAGGTGAGCAGACCAGTGCCGCAACCAAACTCCATGGCCTTCCCCCCGGGCGGAATGGGAACGTGCTGCCGGATCGCTTGCGCTACAGCTGCCGCAAGCTGAACCCGACGCGGCTTTTCGTCCCAGGTCGCCGCTGCTGTATTAAAATCCTTCACCTGTGGTTCCATCACTCAACTCTCCCTGCCCTGATCTTTAGATGCCTGGCTCCAGGTTCTGCCCCATTTGCGCACAGCTCGCTTGTGCAAATGGAGCCAACATCAAGACAAATCTCAAACTTCACACCAACCCCCAAACGCCGGGAAAAACAACCCGGCACGACAATGATGCTCCGCATCGAGCTGCTGCAGTAAAGTACGATAGCGCTCCAGTTGGGGTGCGTGCTGCTCTGCTTGACGTTGGTAAAATCGCGCCGGGGTTTCCCCCTCCTGGGGTGCGGCTGTTTTGTAGTCAACTATCCAGCGTTCCCGGGTCTGGGCGTCAATAAAGGTCAAGTCAACCACTGCGGTCAGCAGGTCGCCGTCACATAGGCCACACAGCTCAAACTCTGCCGCGCGCGCGCTATGTTGCGCCAGGATCCAGCGTCCGGGTGAACTTGCGAGGGTGTTATTCAACATGGAAAGGCACTCCTGCGCCAGGGTCTGCGCAGTGGCGCCATATCCTGCCAGCTCAAACCGTTTTTCCATCCCGACGCGCAGCGTTTCTATATATTCCGGACTCTGCCGCCCTGGCTCTTCTCCGAGAAAGGCCAGGTATTCATGGGTAACGGTGCCGACAATGGCGCTACGCTGGAGCGCAGGAGATACTGGGGTGTACCCTGAAGGTGAAGTCTGGGCAGATGGATAATACTGCCCCACCTTCACTGCAGGTGGCAGCGGTGGAAAATATTTCAACGGTAACCGCTGGAGAGCCCCTTTTGCCTCCTCCCGGCGCTCTGGTTTCTCCGTGGAGTTGGTTTCCTGTACCCCTGCGGAAAAATAAGTGTGGCACACCGGCCACAACAGCTCCAGCAAAGAGCCAGAGGCAGGTGTACATTCCCCCTCGGCACCGGGAGCTGCATATGCATAGCAATACAGTTTTTTGCGCGCCCTGGTCACGGCCACGTACAGCAGCCGCGCTGTTTCATATACTTCCTTGCGTTTGTCCATGCGCTCAAGCATGGCGTAGACCGGGTCTGCCTCGTTGGCACCGCGCTGTGCCAGGGGTGCCAGCAACAATCCCAGCTGGGCATCTTCTTCCCAGCGCAGTAATGCCTTTGGACTTCTGCGCGCCCTGCGCCCCAGCCCGGGGAGAATTACATGATCAAACTCAAGTCCCTTGGCTTTATGGATGGTCATTACATGTACTCTGGCAGCTGGATCCATTTGATTGCGTGCGAACAACAGCTGAATTTGATATTCCAGCTGAGCAATGTTGTCAATATCCCCGCCACTGTCGCAGCGCTCCAGCACTGTCCCCAGTTGCGTCAGGGATTCCAGCTCTGAACTGCTCCAGCAGTTTTGTACCTTAAGTGCAGCCAGGCCCTCTTCCCACAGCTGGCGCACCGAAATCTGCCCGCGCTGCTGTTGCCCGCGCAGGAGGATAGCGCCCACGTGGTAAAAGCGGCGCCGGGCCGCGTCACTAAGTGCAGTGGCAAGTTCGGCGCTCGCAAGGGCCACACCAATGGTGGCAAATCTGGCTATATGGCTCACTTCCGCCAGAGACAGGCCACACCAGGGTGCCCGCAGCACACTTAGCCAGCTCAGTTTGTCCGCCGGATGGAGCAGCGCCTTCAGAAGCGAGACTCCATCCTGCACTGCCATTTTATCCCCGAGCGGATCTATATCCTGCGCCTGATACGCTATCGCATCTCGCTGTAACAGAGCGGTGATTTCAGGCAGGTGCGAACGGGAACGTACCAGGATGGCAATGGTGTCCTCTGCATTTGCTGCAAGCAGTTTTTTAATCTGACAGATAACCGTATCCGCTTCGGTGCGCAGATCAGGCTGGGGCATAGGGACAAAACACAGGGCTTCTCCATCCTCAGGCTTGACCGCCGCCCCACAGGAAAACCCAACCGCGCCACTAGCGGCGTGTTCGTGTGCGGGGAAGATGCGGGCAAACCATTGATTCGCCAGGGCAACCAGATTCCCCTGCGAACGAAAATTGGCCGTCAATTGCAACGGCACCAGGGGAACCTGCCCGATCCCTTCATCGCCGGCGCGCAAAAATAACCCCACCTGCGCCTCGCGAAAGCGGTAGATAGACTGCATGGGGTCTCCGACAATAAACAACGTGCGCCCCCTGCTCTGATCCCAACCGGTGACGAGGGTCTCAAGCAGGCTGAACTGCAGCCAGGAGGTATCCTGAAATTCATCTACCAGAATATGTTCAATCTGCTGGTCGATCTGCAGGAGCAAATCGGTCGGGTTGCCACAGTCCACCAGGGCCTGCCGCGCACTTAAGGCTATCTCGCTGAAATCCGCTTCTGCGCTGGTGCGAAACTCCAGCCAAAGTTGCGCCACCAGCCGTGGCAGCACGGTCACTATCGCGCGCAGCACCTCCCACGCCTCAGCACCATAGTGCGGCTCCGGGAGTAAATCCACCTCACTCCACAGCTCCGGATCGACAGAGGCGCGCAGCTCTTCCAGGACTTCGAGGGCTTCACCCTTCATCTGTTGGGCGTGCGGCTCCTTATCCGCAGGGAAGCCACAATTCTTGTCCACCTTTTTGCGCCATTGCCCCTGGGCGGTAAGCACCATGGTGGCGATTGCCTGCCATTGCGCCAACTCTTCCGCTACCGGCACTGGAAACGCGGTGGTGGTGTAAGCACATATGCGGCTTTGGGGCTTGGCACAATGTGACGCGGCAAATGAAGTCAGCGTGTGGATACGTGCAGCGGTGGCAGCGTTCAAACTGCTATGTGCCTGCTGCAGCACATCTTCAACCTTCTCCCGCAGGCTTTGCTCCAGGGTGGTACGCATCTGTTCCGGATCAGTCAGGAGATGGCGCATCCACTGATCCCGGCGCCACAGCAGGTCAACCAGCATCCCCGCCAGAATATCGGCGCGGTTATCCAGGTGGGCCAGGATGGTATGCAGCGCGGCTGAAATCTCAGCCGCAGGGCGCTGCTTAAACAAAAAGCTGTTCACCGCATTAAGGTAGTGCTGCTGCGGAAACTCACTGACCTTGGGCAACGCTCCAAGACGCGATAACCATGGCATGCGGCGGACCAATTCAGCATTCAGGCTGTCGATGGTCTGAACGCGCAGCTGCGCAGGGGCAGAAATCAGATTCCAGTTGAGTTCGGTATCCCGCTGTAAGACCGCGCGCGCCAGAGCGTGGGTTTTACGTTGGTGCGCCGATAGATCCGGGGCCAGGGGGGTTGCCGCCGCAGTTAACGCACCCAGGATGCGTTCGCGCATCTCAGCGGCAGCCTTGCGCGTAAAGGTTATGGCCAGCACCTCTGCGGGGTTCTGTACCCGCGCCAACACCACCAGGAAGCGCTGAATCAACAGTTCAGTTTTGCCTGAACCGGCCGGCGCGCGCACAATGCACGAGATCTCTGGATCAAGGGCCCGCCGCCGCGAGGACGCATCACTGAGCTCAAGCATCGCTGTCCACCTCCCCCGTCACGTCTGTTTCAGCCGTAGGTTCCTGCTGTTTAATCCGACACAAGGGGGCCAGATCACAAAACTGACACACGTTATCCTGTACCGGAGCCACGTCAGCGCGCCCGGCGGCAATATCCTGCGCCAGCGCTTCCAGCTGCGCGCGCCACTGCGCACACGCAGCATCCCACTCTGCGGCAGCCATACTTTTGAGCGGCAGTGGGCTGAATGTCTCTTCTTCTCCGCCAGTGATGCTCACACAGCTCCCTTTCAAAGCACACGCTCCCGTGCGCACCTGTGCGACCGCAAATCCCACTACGGGCTGCTGTTGCCCATAGAGGGCATACACCGGCAGCTGCGGCTCCAGCAGGTGTTCTCCCATGATATCCTTGAGCGCCACCATTCCGGTTTTATAGTCAAGCAGGACCATCCCGGCATGTGGCAGAATCTGATCCACCCGATCCGCGACGGCCTTGATATGCAGCGGGCCTACCTGAAGAACTTCACGCTCCTCCACACTCAGCACCTTGAAGGGGGGGCGATCCTTATCTATTTCAAGCCACTCCAGCGCCAACTTTACCAGCCGATTCAGCTCCAGTGCGTGTAGATTTTGCGGCACATACGCATGTTTATTATGCTCCATTATCTCTTGACAATGCCTGGTGAGCACCGCTCGGCACTGTTCTGTGCTCAGCTGCAGGAGCTGTTCCTGCGTCTTGATCTCTTCCCAGAAGTGCTGCAGCAGAAGGTGGAGCAGACTGCCGCGCACGCGCATATCGACCCCTTCGGCAGGGGTTTCTAACCCGCGCACATCCATACGAAAGTGCGCATATGCACGAAAGGGGCACATCGCCTGCTCTTTCAGCAGATAGGTTCCACCTTTAACCGCATAAGGCGGCGCGGGTGCCAGCTTTCCCCCCCCGGAGTCAGCCGCTGCGCCACCATAGTCCGCCGCCAGGGATAACCCACCGCTGTCCTGAATCAGCTCCAGATCCTTCTGTTCTACATCCGGGGACTCTGCCGCAAGTCGGAGCGCACTTTGGCGCCATTCATCCCTGCCGGGTTGCGCTGCTGGTAAAAAAGGGCTTGCGCCGCGCACACTGCCATCTTCAGCGCAACGGGCATAACTGAAATGGACCTCCGGGGCCAAAGCGTGCAGCTGGTGCAGCAAGCGGGTGCAGAACTCTATCTCCCGTTCCATGCTCGCGCGCGGCATCGCGTAACTCTTCTGGAGCGTCACCGGGATGAAGGTGTTGTAGTTCAGCGCACTGGGGAGTACCTGATCGTGCAGCCCCGTAACCCAGACCGCATCGCATGCCAGCGCCACCCCTTCAAGAAGCCCGACTATATGCAGGCGGTTATCTCTGGCGGCGGCCTGAAATACACTATCGGTACACAAGCGTTGGAGCTGGCGGGCCGCCTCCATTCGGCTCATCTTCGGCTCAACAGAGGTAAGGGAGGTAAACAGAGGCAATATCTGCTCCTCCCACGCGCGCAGCACCTGGTACGTCTGCGAATCGGGCGGATAATCACCGGGCCACCCCACCTTCTGCAGTGCCGCGTTGAAAATCTCCAGCCAGAGGGCGGGGGCGTTACGCTCTTTTATCTGCACCAGATGGTTGAGGGTTGCGCACATAGCTGCGATACCGGAGTGAAAATAACCTTTCTGCCGTAACAGCCGTGCATAGGTCTCGATACTGGCTCTGGGTCTTCCACATGTACGTAGAAAGGCCTCCGCCTGTGCGTGTTCATCCATCTGCTGCTGCCCGCCGCGAAACCACGGGGAACGGAGCAGATACCCGAACTCATCCAGACCAAGGGGCTCTTCGATCTGCACCAGGCGCAGCGCCGCCTGAATTGCCCCGTACTGGCGCAAAGGTTGCCCCACCGAAAGATTGAGTTCTATATTTTCGGCGCCGAAGGTTGTTGCATACTGTCTGAACACCCGCTCGATACTGCTTTGATAACGCTCAAGTTCCGGCACTATCACTCCAACACTGTGGCCGCGCGTGATATGGGTATAGGCCCAGTGAGCCACCAACTCCAGCTCCGCAATGGGATCTGCACAGGCATAAACCTCAGAGATACTGTTTTTCTCCTCTATCTCCGGCTCTACAATCTGGGTTCCCAACTGCATCAATGTATGGGTGAAAGCCTGCAACTGCGGGGAAACCTCATCAAAACCGACCAGCCATAACTCCGCTGGCGGGGTAAAAATACCTTGAGAAAACTGCTCTTGCACATATGCCCCCAAGCGCTGGGGATCCATGTAGTTGTGCGCGGTACAGTATTCCATATAGGTGCCGTACCAGCGTTTGAATGCCTGCTCTTCGGGGGTTGCTGCGTTGTAGCGACAGGCAGAGGAGGAATCGTCAGGCGCAAGAAGGTGATCACATAATAAGGTGTAGGCCTTCAGCGCCTGCTTGACCGTGGCATCCACCTGCAACAACACATATTCGCGCTGCTTCAAATCGGTGCGGATAATACGCCGCCATATCGCTTGCTGCTGGGCGTGGTTGAGCAAATTAGCGCTGCCAGCGTGCTGAAGCAGGCAGCGCTGCCACCACGCGGCAGGGGTAAAAACAGACGGCCTTGCCCACACGCTGTTGCCGCGCCCGAGCTGCCATTGGCTGTACTCGTGCACCAGGGTGCGCGCCAGGCGCTGATTCACCGTAAGAATCAGGGCATTGCGCTGCGCCGCAGCGCATATCTCATCTACACTATATAACATCGCAACATCTACCTCTTCTACTCCGGCGGCAACTGCATCTGGGCAGAAACAGAATCAGCCTCTGTCACTGCAGCAAACACGAAGCGGTACACCATCCCCGCGTACGGATCGGCAAGATACAGATTTCCATCCGGGCCAACCGCAAGCGCCCCTGGTTGCCCATATATATATTCCCTGTCTGGATGTTCCCCATCGATCTGTTCCGCCGGCGCCCACCCCAGCGCCACCTCGATCCCCCACCCGGTAACGTCTCCCAGTGCATCCAGGGGCAGCCCCAGAACCCTGAACCCCTGGCGGTTCATATCGTCTTCTCGCCCTGCCAGGGCCACGTACACCATAGAGCGATAAAATGCAGGGGCATCAAGCAGCGCCCCGAAGGCGAGGCCGGCCGGAACACTGTGCGGTGGCAGCGTCAATAGTGGCGCGGTGGTATCGGCACATATGGTAGTGGTGCCTAACTGGCGATCCGGAGTCTGGAAGCCATAACAAAAGGGCCAACCGTAGTCGTGTCCGGCACTTATGCCGTTGATCTCATCTACCGGAGGTGAAAAATCAAGGGTCTGGGGTGAATCTTCCCCCAGCCACAGCGCTTCCGTTTCTGGATGCCAGGCCATAGCGCGAGCATGATGGATCCCGGTGGCGAACAGCTCGACCTCCCCGCGGGGAGATATTTTGAGAATTGCGCCGCGTTGCCATTCCAGGTTCAGAGGGTCGGAACCCACCGCACCAACAGACAGATATGCACTCCCGCCTTCATCCACCAGAACCGCCCTGCGTTCAGATGGCGTTGCGGGCGGGAGATGGTCTGCGATAGTTCGGACTGCAGTGACGGTGGTAGGCGCTGTCCCTGGAGTGAGGCTGACCACGGCTGTGCGGGTAGCTACATACAGAGAATCAGCGTGCCACGCCAAACCCATGGGGCTGTCGAGGGTGGCGTTGATGATGGTCTTGCGCCACAGTCTTGAAGCATCGGTTGCGTAGGGGCGCGCTTCTGCGGCGGTAGGTTCAGGCGGTTCGAGGCGATATATAAGACCGGAAGCAGGAGTGGAGACATAGAGGACCTTATCGGCACCGAAAACCAGGCCCGCAACACCCTTAAGTCCACACGCTATCGGCTCAAGTTTTATGCCAGACAGAAGGACAAACCGGGGCACAAGTTCAGAACCATCGGGGCAGACCAGCGTCACAGCTTGGGTGTGCACACCAAGGCGCAGATGTTCTTGCTGACGCTGCCGCTTCGCTTTTTCGGGGTTGAGGCAGTACACCCGGGCAAACGTGTGAGGAGAAGGTGCCGGGGGCAACAGGCGCTGCGCCCCGGCAGCGGCGAGCAGCACCGCCACCGGCGCCGCCAGCAGCAGCGCCCCTCGGCCCCAGTGTTTCCCGATCAGGGCCAGGGCAGACCCGAGCCCCAGCATGGCGATAAACAATAACAGCGGGTTGTCTAACCCATATCTACTGAGCCCTAAGATCAGCAGCACTGCACCCCACAGCAGGGCAAAACAAGCCAGAAAGGAAAATACAGCTTTCATCTATCTGTTCCGGTCTTGTTCCTGCCCCAGATGCTGAGCTTTTTGCAGATAATTGACTACATAATCATATACCGCACTGCTTAACGTATGTTGTTTTCCGGCATAACCGGCGCCACGCAATTTAGTTATATCTGAGCAGGTATAGTATTGATAACGGGTGCGCAAATCATCAGGCATGTCGATGTACTCAATCTCAGTTTCGCGCCCGAGGGCAGAAAAAATGGCTCCAGCCAGCTCGTTCCAGGTATGCGCACTTGAGCTGCCAATGTTGAAAATTCCGTTTACCTCAGGATGCTTGAAGAAAAACAGGGTCATGTCCACCACATCCTTGATATATACGAAGTCGCGCTGCTGCTCTCCATCGGCATACTCCGGGCGATAGGATTTGAACAGACTTATTTTACCGCTGTGCATGATCTGCTCATAGGCTTTAATCACCAGCGAACGCATCGCCCCTTTATGATATTCATTGGGGCCAAACACATTGAAAAACTTCAGCCCAACTATGCTGTCGAGCAGCCCTTCATGCCGCGCCCACAGATCAAACATCTGTTTTGAGTAGCCATACATGTTCAGCGGACGCAGATGCTCCAGTTCATCTGCTGCGTCCACGAAACCCTGGGCGCCATCGCCGTAGGTAGCCGCACTCGAAGCATAGATAAAGCGGGCATTACTGTGGCGCGCCAGCAGCGCCATCTGTTTGGTATATTCGAAGTTGTTCTGCACCAAATAACGCGAATCAGTCTCGGTCGTGGCAGAACAGGCCCCCATATGGAAAATAGCTTCGATGCCCGCAGGACCAAAATCGGCTATCTGCCGTAACGTTTCCCCTTGCGCAAGCCGCAGAAAATCGTCCTTCTCCACGTAATCGGCATACCGTAACGGCACAAGATTGCGCCATTTCTCCGAAGTCCCGAGTGAATCTACAATCACAATATTATCGTAACCCAGCTGGTTCAAACGCCACACCAGGGCACTGCCGATAAAACCGGCTCCACCAGTTACAACTATCATCGCCTGTCTACTCCCATATTTAAGGTTATGGCTACAACCACTCCACAAACATCCACTATTGATATCGATCAGTGTTCGCAATCGTCTGCACCTGGAAATTCATGCAGCAAATTTACCCGGAACCAAATTGCTCCCCTGCTGGATATTAGCACTGCCTGTCATCCAGACGCAAACGACAACGCTGCTGCTATCACCCTGCCTGTACTTAATAATCCCGACTTCACTTTTACTAAACAGTGTTCTATATTTACCCTGGTACAGACGAATTATTCTTGACAATTCTGCCAGCACAAGCCTATGTTATTTTTTCAACAAGCCTAAAAATGCATGTGTTCGTGCGCTGGAGGAAGATACCGTACGCAATTGCCCCTCACTGTAACAATGTACCACTAACCACAACCTTCAGGCTCCCGCAGCGCACCTCAGACTTTTTTTACTCAGACTAAAATTGAAAGGGAATGCATAATGCCAAAAAAACATGAAGCTCTCGAATATCACTGCTCTGGGCGCAAGGGCAAAATTGAGGTTATTGCCACCAAGCCATGTATGACCAGCCGCGACTTGTCTCTTGCCTACAGTCCGGGGGTAGCGATCCCCTGCCTTGAAATTGAAAAAAACCCCAAAAGTGCATACGAGTACACCGCTAAAGGCAATCTGGTTGGAGTTATTTCCAACGGCACCGCGGTGCTTGGGCTGGGCAACATCGGCGCCCTCGCCAGCAAGCCGGTCATGGAAGGAAAAGGCGTTCTGTTCAAACGGTTTGCCGACATTGACGTATTTGACATCGAACTGGACTCAACCGACCAGGAGGAGATTGTCCGCACCGTCAAATTACTTGAGCCCACCTTTGGCGGTATCAATCTCGAAGATTTCAAGGCGCCGGAGTGTTTCTACATTGAAGAGCAGCTCAAAGCGCAGATGAACATTCCGGTATTTCACGATGACCAGCATGGCACCGCTATTATCGCCAACGCCGGCTTGATCAACGCCCTTGAAATTATCGGCAAAGACATTAAAGATGTGCGTATCGTTGTCAATGGTGCCGGTGCCGCGGGTATTGCCTGTGCCAATATGGCCATAACCCTCGGAGCCAACCCCGAAAATATGATCCTGTGTGACAGCAAGGGGGTTATCTACAAGGGACGCACCGAAGGGATGAACCCCTACAAAGAGCGTCTGGCTACAGAAGCGAAGGTGCGCACCCTTGAAGAAGCCATGCACGAAGCGGACGTGTTCTTCGGCGTTTCAGCTAAAGATGTGGTCACCCCGGCAATGGTCGCCGACATGGCCGCCAACCCCATCATCTTTGCCATGGCCAACCCCGATCCGGAAATTCTTCCGAGTGAAGCGTTCAAGGTGCGCGATGACGTCATCATGGGGACCGGGCGGAGCGATTTCCCGAACCAGGTGAATAACGTCCTGTGTTTTCCATTCCTGTTTCGTGGCGCGCTCGACACCCATGCGACTGCCATTAACGATGAAATGAAAATGGCCGCGGTCAAAGCTCTGGCCAACCTGGCGAAAGAGGATGTGCCCGACTCGGTCATTAAAGCCTATGGCAACACCAAGTTTTCCTTCGGGCGAAACTACCTTATTCCCAAGCCGTTTGATCCGCGGGTTTTGCTCCGTGTGGCACCAGCGGTGGCTCAGGCGGCAATTGATAGCGGCGTGGCACAGACCCCCATCGAAGATATGGTCAAGTACACCGAGTCGCTCGAAGCGCTGCAGGGGCGTTCTAAAGAGATCATGCGCACCATAATCAATAAGGCGAAGGCCTGCCGCAAGCGGATTGTATTCCCTGAAGGGGACAACGACAGAATTCTGCGCGCGGCGCAAATACTTGTGGATGAACGCATTGCTATCCCCATCCTGCTCGGACAGGAGAGGGAAATCATCAACAGCATCCAGCGCTTGGGGCTGGACCTGCACGGAGTGCAGATTATCGATCCGCACGACAACCCCAATACCCGAAAATATGCGGATGAATTTTTCCGCCTGCGCCAGCGCAAAGGGGTAACCCTGGCAGAGGCCGGGCGCATCATGGGGCACGAGCGCAACTATTTCGGCGCCATGATGGTCCACTTGGGTGACGCGGATGCCATGCTTTCGGGGATCAATCACCACTATCCCGAAACCATTCGCCCAACCCTGGAGATCATCGGTAAGCAGCAGGATATTATGGGGGTACACGGCCTGTATATGCTCGCGTTCAAAAACCGCGTAGTCTTCTGCGCCGACACCACCGTCTCCATCGATCCTACGGCGGAAGAACTGGCGGAAACCGCGATTCTGGCCGCCAATAAGGCGCGGCATTTCGACGTTGAGCCGCGTATCGCCATGCTCTCTTTCTCCAATTTCGGCAGCGTGAATCATCCGTTCACCAACAAAATCCGCAAGGCGACACAGCTGGTTAAGGAGTGGGCGCCGGAACTGGTGGTTGAAGGTGAAATGCAGGCCAACGTAGCCTTTGACTCGGAGCTGACCGAACGGCAATATCCATTCTCCGCCATCAAGGGTGACGCTAATGTTCTGATCTTTCCCGATCTGGATGCAGGCAACATCGCATATAAACTGCTGAACAAACTAGGCGGCGCTGAAGCTGTCGGCCCGATCCTCATGGGGGTCAAAAAACCGGTGCATGTTCTCCAGCGCGGTGACGACGTCAATGACATCGTTAACCTTGCTGCCGTAGCCGTTGTTGATGCGCAGCAATCGCTCGTCCACGAAGTAAATAAAAACCACGAGTAAGCAAGAGTCAGCTAATTGGCAGAGGGTCCCTTTCCAGGCGGATGTGGAAAGGGACCCTCTGCGTTAAACCACAACACCCCCGGCGCAACTGCATCCCTTCAATTCCACCCTTGACCCCCTTTCAAATTAAACACATCCCTGTTACAATCCGGCAACTTTTTCATGCTCTGCACAGCTCACATCACGTGATTCATGCGGATATATATATATTCATTTAAACAGGTACCCTTATCAGGAGGTTCTGGCATGCGCTATAAAAGCACCCGCGGGGGCGTTGACGGTATAACTTTTTCAGACGCGGTAATGATGGGTCTCGCCACGGATGGCGGCTTGCTGTTGCCTGAACAAATTCCGTCCATAGCACCACAGGAACTACAGAGTTTTCGCTCCATGGAATATGGCCAGATCGCCTATAAGATCATATCCAGGTTTGTGGGTGATGATATCCCTGCCGCCGACTTGCAGAAGATCATCGAGCGCTCATACAGTGCGTTCACTCATCCACAGATCACGCCGCTGCAGCATCGTGACGCGATCCACATTCTGGAACTCTTCCACGGCCCCACCCTGGCGTTCAAGGATGTTGCGCTGCAGTTTCTGGGCAATCTGTTTGAATATCTGCTTGAGCAGCGCCACGCCCGCATGAATATCATCGGCGCCACCTCCGGCGACACCGGCAGCGCCGCAATCTATGGAGTGAAGGGCAAGAAGAATATTAATATCTTTATCCTCCATCCCCACGGCAGAGTCTCTGCAATACAAGAACTGCAAATGACGACGGTCACCGATGCCAATGTGTTTAACCTGGCGATTGACGGTAACTTCGATGATGGACAGTGCATTATCAAAGAGATATTCGGCGATCTTGAATTTAAACAGCGCTACGCCCTGGGAGCGGTCAACTCCATAAATTGGGCCCGGGTATTGGCGCAAATCGTATATTACTTCTACGCCTGGAGTCGAACTGCCTCAGATGAGAAAACCCGGGTGGATTTTTCTGTCCCCACCGGGAACTTCGGAGATATTTTTGCCGGCTATGTGGCCAGACAGATGGGACTGCCTGCAGGGCAATTAGTGCTGGCCACCAACGAAAACAATATTCTGTCGCGCTTTGTCGCCACTGGCGATTACTCCATCGGTACCGTGGTTGAAACCCTGTCCCCCTCCATGGATATCCAGGTGGCGAGCAACTTTGAGCGCTACCTCTACTACCTGCTCGGGTCCGACAGCGCCGCTCTGGTCAAAGCGATGGATACCTTCAAAACAGAGCACGCCCTGAGCTTTAGTGCCGCGCAGCAAAAACAGGTGCAGGCAGATTTCAGTACCATGACCGTCGACACCGAGACCACCCTGCAAACCATGGAAAGTTTCTACACCAAAACCGGCTACATTCTGGATCCGCACACCGCGGTCGGGGTCGCCGCCGCGCAGAAGCTGCGGTGTGAAACCAGACCCATGGTATGCTTGGCTACTGCACACCCGGCTAAATTTGCAGACGCTGTGCGCCGCGCCATTGGGATAGATCCGCCGCGCCCGGAGTCTCTGCGTGACATCGAGCAGCGCCCAAAACGCTGTGAACGCATTGCCGCCGATACCGCCGCTATCAAAGATTATGTAGCCAAACACGCCCTGGGTCGAAAACAGTCTCCCTCCAACCTTTAACCTGTTCAGGAGATTTTTAAGATATCTATGTTTACCCCTAGCGCAGACATAACCCACTGGATCGCCTTCAGCGCCGGACTGCTGTCGTTTTTCTCCCCCTGTGTTCTGCCCCTTATCCCATCCTTTATGGCCTATATCACCGGGGTATCGTTTGCAGATCTGAAGCAGGAGCACCAGAGTTCTCAAGTTCGCTGGCGCGTATTGAGTCATTCACTGGCCTTTGTGTGTGGATTTTCTACCGTATTTATTCTGCTGGGGGCCGCGGCCGGACTCCTCTCGGGCTCAGTGCAGGGCGCCCTGAATGAAGGGTTGCTCTGGCTGCAGCGTGTCGGTGGGGTGCTGGTGTTTGTCTTCGGTCTGCACATGACTGGAATTTTTCGCGTAAGTATGTTGATGCAGGACAAACGCATCAACATCAAAAGCAAACCGAGCGGCTATCTGGGTAGTTTTCTGGTAGGATTGGCCTTCGCCGCCGGCTGGACACCATGCATCGGCCCGATCCTCGGTGCCATCCTCGCTCTGGCTGCGGGCACCTCCTCCGACACGCTGCACGGCATCGCCCTGTTGGCTACCTACTCTGCCGGGCTGGGGATTCCGTTCATGCTGGCGGGCCTGTTATTTCACAAATTTCTTGAATTTTTCAACCGCTTTAAAGCCTATATCCGCCTGATGGAGATTTTGACGGGGGTTCTGATGCTTACCGTCGGTGTCCTTCTCTTTACCAACCAGTTTGGGAAGATCTCTTCCTGGCTCTATCAGATTTTCCCTATGTAGCACGCTGGGGCAAAGCCGCCTGAGAGCTATGGTCAGGTGCATTAAACCAGGAGGTTACGTTTAATTCAAGCAGGGGCGCACATCTTTTACTTTAAGCTGCAGCGCTGTGCGTCCCTGCCAGATATTGGTATCCACCTGGTACAGAATATCGATCTGCCCCTGTAAAATATCTAACTTGTGCGCCAGCCCGAAGCCGATACAAGGCAGGCTGCACCCGCCGCTCTGAACCCGAAACCGCAAATGTCCTCCACCAACCACACTCGCCTGCTGCACGTTCACCGCTGTGCTCATAAATACGGGCTCCGGGTTCCCCATCCCGAACGGGGCAAGGAGCTGAATCTCTTCATGGAGCTGGGGGGTTATTTCATCCAGCGCCAAGGGCAAATCAAAACAAAGGCGCGGCTGCAGAAATTCAGGCGCCAAATGCTCCTGCGCATAGTCTTCAAGCGCATGTGCGAAGGCATCGATCTGGGTCGGGTCAATACTCAGCCCCGCCGCCATCTCGTGGCCGCCATATCCTTGCAACCACATGTCGCTGTGTTTCAGGGCCAGGTGGAGATTGAAGCCCCGGATCGAACGTCCGGAGCCTTTGCCGATCCCGGTCTCGGCATCAATGGCGATCAGGATCACCGGACGGTGAAACAACTCGACCAGGCGACTGGCCACGATACCTATCACCCCGGCGTGCCAGCTTGAATCGGCCAACACAATGATGCGGCGGGAATTACACAGTTCAGCACTGACCCGTTGTTGCGCGTGACGCAGCGTCGTCGCTTCAATCTCGCGGCGTTCGGTATTACAGCGCTCAAGTTCGGCGGCAATGGCCTGGGCGTGATGCAGATCAGAGCTCAACAGCAGTTCAACCCCGGCGGCGGCATCTTCGAGGCGACCGGCAGCGTTCAGACGCGGAGCGAGACGAAACCCTACCACCCCGGCGGTAACCTCTTTCACCCCTGCCACCTCGCGCAGTCTGGTTATTCCGGGGCGATAATCTCCCTCCAGCAGCGGCAACCCGGCTCTGACCAGAATACGATTTACCCCGGTCAACGGCACAATATCCGCGATTGTAGCCAGGGTAACCAGGTCGAGCAGCATCCGAATATCGAATGTAGAGGTGGTGAGCTTCTGCTGCCGCCGCAACGCACTACACAACCCGACAACCAGCATGAATGCGACCCCGGCGCCACACAAGGGGGCGTATGGATATGCTGAAGCGGGGAGCCATGGATTTATGCAGGCATAGGCTGGCGGCAGCTGCGTGCCTGGTTGATGATGATCGGTAATAATAAGATCAATGCCTAGATTGCGTGCCAGACGCGCTTCTGTAAGCGCGGATATGCCGCAGTCGACAGAAATAACCAGGCTCGCCCCCGCCGCGGCATCCCGCTCCAACGCGGCGGCGTTCAAGCCGTAACCATCACGCAGGCGTAAAGGGATATTATAGGTGACTCTGGCGCCAAAATGCTCCAGCGCAGTGTACAAAAGAGCTGTCGCACTGATACCATCCACATCGTAATCTCCATGGATGGAGATAGATTCGCCGGCATCAATAGCACGCAGCAGCCGCTCCACCGCTTTGGGCATGTCGGGTAACAGCAGCGGATCAGGGATATCCTTCAGGCGCGCATGTAAGAACGCCTGGGCCTGCTCCAGCGCCACTACACCCCGCAGCGCCAGCAACTTTGTCTGCAGCGCGCTGACTCCGGGCGCGGCACCTCTCTGATCAGCTTGATTTATCTGGTTTGCCTGCGCGGTCTGCTTCATGCCAGCCGCTGAAACCACCGTACGCTGGTGCCAGTGACGCTCGGTATGAATACGCATGGGAATAAATTGGGACACTTCTGACTCTGACGCCACGGACCGCTCCTGCACATAGAAACAGGGCCGCATATAAATCACGGCCCTGGACAAAACTCAACCTATGCCAGCATCAAGTTACCGATGCGACTAACTGCTGACTAAGCCTTCTTTACGGAAACCTTGTCCCATAGCAGCAATACCGAACTGGCGATAAATATAGACGAATAGGTCCCCACTATAATGCCGATAAGCAGGGCAAAGGCAAAATCGTGGATCACTCCGCCACCGAAGATAAACAGGGCCAGCACCACCAGCAGGGTTGTGGTAGAGGTGAGAATGGTGCGCGACAGGGTGTCGTTGATACTGCGATTGATGAGGAAAGGCAAACCTTTATCGTGGTAACGTCCCCGATTCTCGCGAATGCGGTCATAGATGATAATGGTGTCGTTCAGCGAGTAGCCGACTATGGCCAGAAATGCGGCCACCACCGGCAGGCCAATCTCTTTGTCAAACAGAGAAAAGGCCCCGAAGGTGATAAGCACATCGTGGATCAACGCTATTATGGCACCCACGGCAAAGCGTAGCTCAAAGCGCCAACTAATGTATGCAAGAATGCCAATCATGGCATATACGACGGCCAGCAGCCCCTTTTTGCGCAGGTCTTTGCCCACCTGAGGGCCAACCATCTCGATCCGACGCAGCTCAACACTGCCGGCGCCATATTTCTCTTCCAGCTTCTGCATCAGCACCGTGCGCAGCCCCTGCAGACCATCATCCGTCTCCTCCGCCCGGATCAGGAACTCACTCTGTTCATCCCCAAAACGCTGCACCATGGCAGATGCTAGCACCTCGGGCACCAGGATCTCTTTTATCGCGGCGGCGTCGGTGGGGACGTCAAAGCGGACCTGAACTACCGTTCCCCCGGCAAAATCAACCCCATAGTTGGGACCTCCCCGCACAATCAGAGCAGCAAGCCCAACCAGAATAAGGACAACCGACACCACAGCCGCATACCGACGTTTACCTATAAAGTCAATATTTACATCGGGTTTGATCAACTCCATCAGTTGCTCCTTTTATATGCTGATCTTCCGGACACCGCGTACATCCAGGAAGAAATCGAAAATCAGACGTGAAACAAATATGGCGGTAAACATGGAAGCCAGAATCCCTACTGACAGGGTCACGGCAAACCCTTTAACCGGTCCGGTTCCAAACTGAAACAGCACCAGCGCTGCAATCAATGTGGTTACGTTCGCATCCACAATAGTGATAAAGGCCTTGGCATAGCCGGAGTCGATGGCGATACGCGCAGATTTTCCGTTGCGTAATTCCTCGCGAATGCGCTCAAAAATGAGGACATTGGCATCAATCGCCATCCCTACCGTAAGGACAATCCCTGCGATCCCCGGCAATGTCAGGGTGGCTTTGAACATCCCCAGCAGCGCCATAATGAAAACCATGTTAAGGATCAAGGCGATGTTGGCCACCACTCCGGCGCCACGGTAGTATACCAGCATCATCACCACCACCAGCACCGCCCCGATCAGCACCGAATTGATCCCCTGCTCGATGGAGTCATGCCCGAGGGATGGTCCAACAGTTCTGTTTTCCAGAATATTGACCGGGGCCGGCAGCGACCCAGCCCGTAAAACAATGGCGAGATCGGTAGCCTCCTGTTCGGAAAAAGAGCCACTTATCTGTGCACTCCCGCCGGAGATCCGCTCCCGTATAACGGGGGCGGAATACACCGTACCATCCAGCACGATGGCCATGCGTTTGCCCACGTTTGCTGCGGTTATCTGGTCGAAACGCTGTGCTCCGGCGGCGTTGAAGTCGATAGCTACATAAGGTTCGTTGTAACGGGTATCGATACGCACCTGCGCGTCGGCAAGCAGATCTCCAGTCAGAGATGCCCGGTCTGATACCACAATGGGACGCTCGGTCACCTGGCCGGTGCGTGCATCCACATTGCGCTCATACAGCAAAGAGGTGCCCGGCTTTAACACGCCCGCTTTAGCCGCTTCTACATCGGCATCTTCAACGACCATCTTGAACTGCAACTGCGCCGTCTTTCCGAGGAGATCGATAGCCCGCTGCGGATCCTTGACTCCGGGGAGCTGGATGAGGATACGATTGTCGGACTGACGTTGAATAACCGGCTCACTCACCCCGAACTGATCCACGCGGTTGCGCATGGTTTCAAGGGCCTGACGCACCGCGAAATCTTCTATCTGGGCGATCTCTTTATCCCCGAAGCGATAATTCTTCTCAATATAGCCCGAAGCCGCCGCAATAGTCATAGGCTCAAGGGAGGGGAAGTATTCGCGCATGAGCGCATCCACCTCTTTACCTGCCTCGGCATCGTAGACCGTAACCTTCAGGCGCTCAGCGTCAAAACGATCTACCGCCTTGAAAATTATGTCCCGCTCATTGAGAAGGGTCTCTGTCTCCTCGACAATACTATCAAGGCGACTCGCTACCGCCTCCTCTACCTCTACCCCCAATACCAGATGCATTCCTCCCTGAAGGTCCAGCCCTAGATGGATCGGATCAAAGAGACTTTGCCACCACATGGGCAGACGATCCTTCATCACAGTAGGTGCCAGCGAGGCGAGGGCCACCAGCAGGCAAAACAGAACCAGCACCCCACGCAATTTAATGCTGTTCGTCATATCTCAACTCCACTCCCTTCAGGAAGACTGTGGGGCGGGTATCGCCCCGGGCAAAATGGGACCGCACCTTTATGCGATTAAACGCATAAAAGGAACGACTAACAGAACCTACTCGCTCTGCGCGGGAGCTGCGGAGACAGAACCGCGGTTGAGCTTCACCTTAACCCCCTTGTCGATCTCCAGGGTGATTACATCGTCCTGTACGGTCACAATTTTGCCATGAATACCCCCGGCGGTGATCACATTGTCACCAGCCTTGAGTGCTTCAATCAACTTGCGGTGCTGTTTGGCACGTTTCTGCTGCGGGCGGATAAGAAGAAAGTAGAAGATCGCAAACATCAGGACCAGCATGATGATCCCCTCGTAACCCTGCTGACCACCCTGCGCTCCACTACCACCTAATGCATAAGCTGTTGAAACCATAATAATTATCCCTCCTCTGTTCAGTTTGGTTGTGTAAAAAATTTAAGCTCCGGTTATAACCTGTTATGCAGTAACTTTCAAGCATAAGACCACTATCGTATGAAATTGGTCAGATATTTTACCTCATGCGCGCATCGAATAAAAATCGGCGTAAAAGCGGGCAAAACAGCCCTGCTCAATCGCGCTGCGCATCTGTTGCATCAAATGCAGATAATAATGCAGATTGTGCTGGGTGTTGAGCATAGATGCAAGAATTTCATTGCTTTTATACAGATGGCGCAGATAAGCGCGGCTGTAGTGGCGGCACACATAACAATCGCAGCGTGGATCTATAGGCGCAGCGTCATCTTCATACTGCGCCTGCTTGATGCTGATTTTGCCCGTATGGGTAAACAACACCCCATTCCTGGCGTTGCGCGTCGGCATGACACAGTCAAACATATCCACCCCGCGCCGTACCCCTTCCACCAGATTTTCGGGGGTGCCCACCCCCATCACATAGCGTGGCTGCTGCTGTGGTAGCAGCGGCAGGGTGTAATCCATAACGGCATACATCTCTTCTGCCCCCTCCCCGACTGAAAGGCCGCCAAGGGCATAGCCATCGAACCCTGTTTCTATGAGACTCTGTGCACTCTCACGGCGCAGATCTTCGTACATCCCCCCCTGCACAATGCCAAACAGAGCGCTGCCATCATGGCGATCATGGGTCTTACGACAACGCTGAGCCCAGCGCATGGAACGCGCGGTTGAGTCGGCGGTATAGGTGCGCGTGGAAGGATACGGGATACACTCGTCGAAAACCATCACAATATCGGCCCCCAGGGCCTGTTGAATCTGTATGGATGATTCCGGGGTAAGAACTTTGCTGGAACCATCCAGGTGGGACTGAAACCTGACTCCCTCTTCATCTATCTTACGCAGCTTCCCCAGACTGAACACCTGAAAGCCGCCACTGTCGGTGAGGATAGGGCCGGACCAGTTCATGAAAGCATGCAATCCCCCCAGACGCTGAATCAGCTCGTGCCCAGGGCGCAAAAACAGATGATAGGTGTTGCCGAGGATAATCTGCGCCCCGATGGCATGCAGGGTTTCCGGGAGCACGGCCTTGACTGTCCCCTGGGTGCCCACCGGCATAAACACCGGGGTCTCAATGGTGCCATGAGAAGTGGTTATGCGCCCTCTGCGTGCAGCTGAGGTGGTATCGGTGTGGAGCAGTTTAAATCCAAACGCCATAGTCGAGCGGTTCCTTTAGCAAAAAACTACAATATGAGCATGCAGTCGCCATAACTGAAAAAACGATAGCGCTCTAGCACCGCCTGGGCATAGGAACGCAGGGTAAAATCGGTGCCGGCAAAGGCACTTACCAGCATCAGCAGCGTTGATTCGGGCAGATGAAAGTTGGTCAGCAATGCGTCAATGATCTTAAACTCATAACCGGGATAGATAAACATGTCGGTCATGCCGCTGCCAGGGTGAATCCACTCCCCCTCCTGCCTTCCCTGTTTGTCCATGGCGGCGTACTCAAGGGTGCGGGTCACCGTGGTGCCAAGGGCGACAACCCTGCGCCCCTCTGTCTTGGCCTGGTTTACCGCAATCGCGGTCTGCGCAGGGATGCTGTAAGCCTCGGCATGCATACGATGCTCGAGGATATTATCCACCCGCACCGGCAAGAATGTTCCCAATCCGACATGCAGGGTCAGCGGAGAGACAATAACCCCTTTTTGGTGCAGATTGCGTAGAATCTGTGGAGTAAAGTGCAACCCGGCGGTGGGGGCGGCAACTGCACCTGGGACACTGGAGAATGTGGTCTGGTAGCGTTCCAGATCCTGGTGCCGCGGCTCGCGCTCAATGTACGGCGGCAAAGGGATGCTCCCTTTGCGGTCGAGCCAGGCTAAAAAATCAGGGCCGGAGTAATTAAAACGGATACATCTATACCCATCCTCACCACCCTCAAGTACTTCGGCATCAAGCTCCTGGGCCAGAGTCAGCCGGGTTCCTGGGTGCGGGGCTTTTGAACTGCGGGTCAAACAGATCCAACATTGGCCCGCACGCTCGTGCAGACGCCGGACCAGAAAAACTTCGATCTTACCGCCGCTGGCCTTATAGCCATGCAGACGCGCTGGGATGACACGGGTATCATTGATAACCAGAACATCGCCACTGCAGAAATGGTCTTCAATATTTCTGAACAGCTTATTGTGTATCTGCTCCCCAGCGCGTTTTAACACCATCAGGCGTGAATCTTCACGCCGGGTAGCAGGCTGCTGGGCAATCAATTCGGGCGGGAGGGTATAGTTAAAATCACGGAGCAGCATAATACAAATCAGAAAAAATAATTAGAGGCAATATAGACAATCAGAAGGCCGGAGAGCATCAAAAACAGCCCCAAGCCACGCATGATTGCTTCCGGTAGGGGCAATATCTGCAACAACATCCGTTTAACCCCCCGTGGCGAGAGAAACCAGGGCACCCCTTCCACCACCAGCACTATGCCGATTACGGTCAGAAAAAACTTCATCCTCTTAATTCTTTACCATTTCTATGAACAGGATCTTTACCGCCAAGTCACAAAAAAACCCGCCAGGCCTGGCGGGTTTTTTTGTGCTGATCCCGTTACAATCAGGCCAGGTCTTTCGCCGCCTGGTAGATAAGCTCGAACAGTTCCGCAACATTTTCTTCGGCAATGCAGGAGAACGCTATACGCAGGTCTGTCTTGTTCACTGAAATGGTTCCAACACCGTATTTATCCAGCAGATGGATGCGGAGCTTCTCTGCGTCAATATCCTTCAGTTTCAAACACATAAAGTAACCGGAGTTGAACGGATAGTATTCCCACACCTGGGCAAATTTAGCATCCGCGAGGACCTCTTTAACCTTCAGCGCCCGCCCTTTCATGATGGCAAACTTTTCCTGCTTCTGCGCCAAAAACTTATCTGAGCGCAGGGCATCGAGGACAAAGGTCTGCCCCGGGTGGGAGCAGTTGGAGATGGTGGCACGAATGCAGCCAAGGGTTTTCTTTTCCAGCGCGGTCAGCACCGCATCGCTCTCGTCGGCGTAGGTGATGAATCCGGTGCGGAAACCCCACACATACTCCTCTTTGGTGGCCCCATCGAGTTTGACGGCAAGGATACGCGGATCCAGATTAGCCAGTTTACCGTACAGAGATTCCAGCATGGAATCCTCGTAAAACAGCCCGAAATAGGCGTCATCGGTGACCACAACCAGATTACAGCCATCTTCAGCCACTTCCTTAAGCACCTTGACAATCTCATCCCCTTCCTCAACTGTAGGGGTGTAACCGCTTGGATTATTAGGGAAATTTAACAGTACCACGGCCTTGCTTTTTTCCGCCGCAACATTCTCCAGTACGGCCTTGAAAGCCGGAACGTTAAACCCACCCTTGACGGTAAAGGTGGGGAACTTTTTGATCACTGCGCCTCGGCGGGTGGTGAAGGTGAGGTTATAGTTACCCCACATCATGTCAGGCATCACCATATGATCGCCAGCATCGAGAAACATATCCGCCACAATAGATAGCCCGTGGGTCAGGGCACTGGTTACGATGGGAACCCCAAATTTCTTCCCCTGCATGCTCGGATTTTCCCGCAGCATTTTTTCGCGCCAGAGTGCGCGCAGTTCGGGCTTTCCGGCCGGGGGTGCATAGGTGAAAATATCCTTTGGATCATACGCAGAGAGCTTATCGTGAATACACTGCAGGTACATGGGGCCATCACCCTCGGTAGCTATGCCGATGGTAGCATTGTATTTGTGGGCCTTGTCTTTTGCTTCCGCCGACTGGGTGAGAATCCCTTTGGGGAAAAACAGGTTTTTCCCCAGATCTGAAAGCATCTCCAGGACATGAGGGTTATTCTGTGCCAATACATCATTCAGTTCTTGAGCCAGTGGATTCATGATTATTGCCTTCTCTCTCAAGTATTGTAAGGAGCCGACCACTTTGATCGGAACAAAACACAATTGGCGATTAAATCAGGATTGTCGGGCCGATGTCAAATGCTATTTACAGCGCCCGCCTGCTTCATGGGGTTCGGCTCTTCCGGCAGGCTAAGTCACGGTGGGGATATCTTCCCAGCGGGTGGTGTAGGCCGGTGACATGTGGGCGCGCTTCATGCGCCAGTCCTCTTTGATCCCCTGCCCACCGAACCACACCCTCCCCTTGCCGCTGTTATTGATAGCATCGACAGCCTGCATCAACGCCGGCCTGTGCTGCTGCGCTGAAGTAGCGTCAAACAACCCCCGTTGCACCTCCCCTTCAGAACAAAGGTCGGTCAGCATCACTCCGGCCTTGGCGTAGCGATAGCCGGAGCGCCAGATGCTCTGCAATGCACTGGTGGCCGCGTGCACCAGCGCCAGGGTGTCGTTGCTGGGGAAATCAAGCCGCCGTTGCCCCGAGTTGGAATAGTGGCGCTCGGTTGCGTTATGGGTTCCGGTGCGAATAAACACAGTAACCTGGTGCGCGCTCTGCCCCTGCTCACGCAATTTTTCCGCCGCCCTGGCAGTATAGGTACAGACGGCTTCGCGCAAATCTTCAAAGGCGGTAATCCGCTGCGCAAAGGAGCGCGAACACATAATCTGCTGTTTATTGACCGGAGAGGACTCCAACGTAAAACATGGCTGCCCATTGAGTTCATACACGGTGCGCTGCAGATTTACCGAAAAACGGCGGCGTATTTTCTCCGGCGAGCTCCCCGCCAGATCCGCTACGCTGCAGATCCCCATGACCTGCAGTTTGGCCTGCGTACGCCGCCCTACCCCCCACACCTCTCCTACCGGGGTTTGCCTGAACAACTGCTGGCGCTGGAGAGGGTCACATAAGTCAACCACACCCCCGCAGGCCACATCGCGCTTGGCCGCACCATTGGCCAGTTTAGCCAGGGTCTTAGTCGGGGCGATGCCGACACAGACAGGGATCCTGAGCCATTGCAGTAGCCGCTCCCGCACCTTGTGCCCAAACTGCAGACGCTGCTGCAGCTGCGCATGTTCATCGGGAAGGTGCAAAAACGCCTCGTCAATGGAATAGACCTCCATGGCTGGGGTCATAGCATCGAGAATAGTCATCACCCGCGCGGAAATATCCGCATACAGGGTATAATTGGAAGAAAACACCACTACGTTGTTGCGTTCGATAATTCCGCGCACCTGAAAGTGAGGCACCGCCATCCCAATTCCAAGCGCCTTGGCTTCCGGACTGCGCGCTACTACGCAGCCGTCATTGTTCGACAGCACCACCACTGGACGGTGGCGCAGATCCGGCCGGAACAGACGCTCACAACTGACATAAAAATTATTGCAGTCTACCAGAGCATACATCGAAAGGGCTCTCCGCGGGGGTTCTCAAGCATCCCTTTAACGCAATGAATGGATGACGTTGGTAACTACCCCCACAATAGTAGTGCCGACATCAGGATGGATAGGAATCGGCTGATACGCCTTATTCATGGGCACCAGCCTGGTCTCCGGCTGCAGTTCAAGCCGTTTGACGGTAAGGGAATCATCCAGGCAGGCAATGACAATATCCCCATGTCGCGCCTGCAGGGCTCCATCCACAATGAGCACGTCGCCGTCATGGATCCCCCCCTCGAGCATGGAATCCCCGCTGACCCGGACAAAAAACGTTGCCGCCGGATGCCGGATACACAATTCATTCAGATCCATCTTCTGGTCGACATAGTCCTGCGCCGGACTGGGGAAACCCGCTTCTACGTGGTCGGCAAACATGGGGATGGAACAATGCGGACTATCGGCATTCAGAACCTGGCTGAATACTTCAAGCGCGCCTGCTTCTAGTGTGGGCATAGATACTTACCTGACATATGGATATTGTTTAGTAGCTACAATTATCAGCAGACATTGAAAAAGCACTTGGAGGAAAGTAAAGCAGGGGCGATGGTATCATCAACCACCGCCCCTGTACATCATCTACTGCATGGCATTGCCCTTGGCCTGTCCCTGCTGCAGGGTAAAATGGTGCGCTGCGTCAGGAGCAAGGGGACAAACTACTCTTCAATCTTTACATCTATAGCTTTGGGCTTCGCCCCCTGGGTCTTCCGCAATTTGATGCTCAGCACTCCGTCCTTAAAGCTGGCTTTTACCTTTTCCTGATCCACTGTTTCAGGCAAGGTAAAGCTGCGGTTAAAGGCACCGTAGTGCCGCTCTATGCGGTGATATGTCTTACCTTTCTCCTCTTTTTCCTGTTTGCGCTCACCGTGCAACATCAAAATCCCGTTTTCGACCGTTACCTTTACATCTTCCTTGTTTACTTCAGGGATCTCCGCCTTGATAGTGAACTCATCCTCGGTTTCGGTAATATCAACCCTGGGTGACCAATCCCCTTTGCGGATCACATCCTGTCCCCCCTCCTGCCGTTCGCCAAGAGCGCGGTTGTAGCGATCAACAAAGCTTTCCATTTCCCGCCATGGGTCCCAACGTACCAGTGACATAACGTTCCTCCTTTTGGTAACAATATCCGAACAACTGTTCGCACCGCCACCAACTCTTCCATAGGCTCTGCCGTGGCGGTGTTGTTCGGTACAGGCCCGTGGTTGCTCCCTGACAACAGACGCAACGCACCGTTGCAAAGGACACTCACAGCTCAATACTAACCCCAAAGCAACGTTTTTCAAGGTGTGGGCAATAAAATATGCCCAGCAGCACACAGCAGACCAAATTCCGTCCCAGATCTTTTACCGTCTCCGCTTCAGCCAATATTTACAACGCCGCAAAACAGCCAAAAACGGAGGAATACCCCGCCCCAAACATGGTACACTCAGCACTTAAACATAGTGCCATGCCAAACGGAGAAAAGATGGGCGAGGAAAATACACAAAAACCGATATTTGTTGCAGGAGCCACCGGCTATGTCGGGGGGCGTCTGGTGCCACGCCTGCTCGAACAGGGGTACCGAGTCCGCGCCCTGACCAGAGCCCCGGAAAGACTTGAGGGGCGCCCATGGGCGACACATCCCAACTTCCGTGCTTTTAAAGGCGATATGCTCGATCGCACCACCCTGACAACCGCCCTGCGAGGATGCCGGGCGGGCTACTACCTGGTTCACTCAATGAGTCCGGGGGTAAGCGATTTTCGCTACACTGATCGCATTGCCGCACAGAATATGGCTATGGCGGCGGATGAAGTCGGGCTGGAGCAGATTATTTATCTGGGCGGGCTGGGTGAAGAACACCCCGAGTTAAGCACCCACCTGCGCTCCCGCGCCGAAGTGGGGCAGACTCTGCGCCGCGGGAGCGTGCCGGTCACCATCCTGCGCGCGGCTATGATCATAGGCTCCGGCAGCGCATCGTTTGAAATGTTGCGCTATCTGGTAGACCGCCTGCCCGTTATCATCGCCCCCCCCAAAATCGATACCCCGTGCCAGCCCATTGGGGTGCGGAATGTGATGCGCTATCTTATCGGCTGTCTGGAGACCCCGGCGGTGATAGGCCAGACCTTCGATATCGGCCAGCCCGAGGTTACCAGCTACAGTGAACTGATGCGCATCTACGCCGAAGAGGCGGGCCTGCCCCGGCGTCTGCTCATTCAGTTGCCTTTTCTCACCACCCGCCTGAGTGCCTACTGGATTCACCTCGTAACCCCCGTCTCCATAGCTCTGGCGCGCCCCCTGGTGGAAGGATTGAGTAACCCGGTGATATGTCGAGAACACCGCATCACCGAACTTATCCCGCAGGAACTTTTTGACGCCAGAACCTCTATCCGCCGCGCCTTGATGCGCACCAGACAACACGAAGTGGAGACTTCATGGAGCGACTCGGGGGAACTCCCGCCGGTGGAATGGAGCACAGCAGGAGACCCGGATTGGGCGGGGGGGAGTATGTTCGAAGATGCGCGCCGCGTGGTGCTGCGTGCCACCCCCGAACAGATATGGCCGTCGATCACTTTCCTCGGGGGAGAAGTGGGCTACTACTACGCCAATTGGCTGTGGAAAATACGTGGCTTTATGGATCAACTCGTCGGCGGGTTTGGCCTGCGCCGGGGGCGACGCAGCTCAAAAGCGCTGTATCCGGGCGATGCCATTGATTTCTGGCGCGTCATCAAAGTGCGGCGCCACCAAGCCCTGGTGTTGTCGGCGGAGATGAAGCTGCCTGGCGAGGCCGTCCTGGTCTTTCAGCTCAAACCCATTGACGCTCAGCGCACCGAAGTACAGCAGATAGCGCGCTTTTTGCCCAAAGGGCTGCTCGGCTTGGCATACTGGTATGCGGTCATGCCGTTTCACCACTATATCTTCAACGGGATGCTCAGGGGGATTGCAAAATCAACCAAAGCTCCCATCTTGGAAGGGCCGGAGCATTTTGATTCCTCCTCTCAGGACGGAGGATCCTCCAGACCGTAAGTCTTAGGCTGTTGGTCTCGGTTATGGGCGCCCTGCTGCTTTCAGGCGTACCAGGGAAAAGCCGATTCCGAGGGTGCACAGCGCACTGAATATCAGCAGCGTTATATGCATACTGCGTAAAAACGCACCCAGAGTCTCTTCTGACACGGCGACTCCCGGCATTATGCGGGTTAACACTAAAGTAATGATCATCATACTGGTGAGCATGCCAAAAGTGCGCATACTCGCATTCAACCCCGATGCAACCCCCAGATGTTTGGAAGATACGCTGCCCATGATGGTGCTGATATTCGGAGAGGAAAACAGGGCGAAGCCAAGGCCGAGCAGCACCAGAAGTGCATAGATCAACGCCATGCTTGAGCCTTCGTTCAGCATAGATGCCACGCCGATAGCCATAGCACAGAAAAACATCCCCGCGGTGGCAACCCACGCCGCCGGAACCCGGTCAGCCAGGCGCCCACACAGCGGTGAAAACAGGGCCTGCACCACCGGCGAGGTTATCAGCACCAGTCCAGCCTGTTGCGCCCCCATCCCCTTGGCGTACTGCAGATACAGACTCATAAAAAAGGTAATCCCGAAGGTTGCAGCATAGTTGAACAGAGCGGCGAGATTGCTGAAGGCAAAAACCCGGTTGCGGGTAAACAATTCGACATTGAGCAAAGGGAACTTAATCCGCGCCTCAAACCACAAAAAGGCGCCCAGTCCCGCATTACCCACCCCAATCAGACTCCAGGCCCACCACCCTCTATTGACATTCACCACCCCGGAAAACAGGAGCAGCACGGACACCGCGTAAATTATGGCTCCGCTTAAATCGAAGGGTTCTCCCTGTGCCTCGGCCCAGTCGTGCCGGATTCTGGTGCGGGTGAGGAGATAGGTGAGCAATCCCAGCGGCAGCACCATGTAGAACAGGGA
>CAYUJC010000001.1:44571-89454 GCA_964444945.1 uncultured Desulfuromonas sp. | reverse complement strand
ACCGTTATCTGGAGTACAACGGCGACTATTCAGGGTTGCAGGTGCTGGATTTTTATAAAGTCTATCGTGCACTGGTGCGAGCCAAGGTGACCTGTATGCGTCTGGCCCAGACCGGCCTGAGCCTGAAGGAGCGCCGTGCGGACATTGATCTGGTCCGCAGCTATCTGGAACTTGCCCGGCGTTATACCCACCCGCGGCGCGCACAGCTGATTATCACCCACGGATTCTCCGGGTCGGGAAAGACCTCCTTTATCGATGAGCTGGCGCCGCTGTTGGGTGCGATCTGCGTGCATTCAGATCATGAGCGCAAGCGCCTGTTCGGACTTAGCCCTGAACAGGGTAGCCGCTCGTCGGTGCGCGGCGGCATCTATTCTGCTGCCGCGAGCCGTAAAACCTACGCCTGCCTGCATGATCTGGCCGAAAACCTGCTGAATGTTGGCATCACCACCATTGTCGATGCGACCTTCCTCAAACAACAGGACCGCTGTTTGTTCTCGACTCTGGCTCAGCGCCACAAGCTGCGCTTGACCCTGCTGGATTTCTGTGTACCCGAAACCGAACTGCGCCGCCGCATTCGGCTGCGCCAGAGCCAGAACTCCGCAGTGTCGGAAGCCGGCGAGGAAGTGCTTGATGAGCAGATGTTAACAGCTGAAGAGTTGGGGGATGCAGAGATAAAGCATTGTATTAGGATCACATCTGCAGTAGATGCCCACCAGGTTGCCGCAGCCCTCAACAAAACACGTTAGCCTCTTGTGTGCTCCTTTTCTGCCCCAAGTCGCAGGGTCAGGTCTACAGAATTCAAATTTCTAGCTTATCCTTTGCTCACTCAACCCCCTTTGCCACTCCTTCATCCTTCTCAACCCGTTGCGCAAGATGTCGACTGTCTTCGGTAATTGCGGCAGGGGCGGTGCCTCCCTTTCAATTTCCCTTTGGGCAAGCTGCTTTGCTGTTTCTTGAACTGGAGAACCCGCGCGCATAATTTTGGCAGAACATTTTTCTCTGCTCAGGCGCACATCCTGCGCACGACCTCGATATGGCGCTGTTTGTCTGTGGCACTCAGCCATGAGCCGGAGAAACTATTGCACACCAACTGCTGCAGGTGCGCACGCGTCAAGGGGAGGTTTTCCAGTAGCACGCGGAAGTTGGCGTTGATATAACCGCCGAAGTAGGCAGGGTCATCGGAATTGACCGAAACCAGCAGATTCTTTTCCAGCATGGTAAGGAGCGGATGGTGCGCCAACTCCTTAACTACGCGTAGCTTCAGGTTCGACAGTGGACACACGGTTAAAGGGATCTGTTCCTGCGCGAGGCGTTGCACCAGCTTCTCATCTTCGAGGGCGCGGTTCCCGTGGTCGATGCGGTCTGCTTGCAGCAGATCAAGGGCCTGATGCACATACTCCGGCGGCCCTTCTTCGCCAGCGTGGACGGTGATCTTGAAACCCAGGGCGCGGCACCGGGCAAACACGCGGGCAAACTTCTGCGGTGGATGTCCCAGTTCGGAAGAATCGAGGCCAAAACCGTCAATACGTGCATAGAAGGGCTGCGCCAGCTCCAGGGTTTCGAAGGCACTCTGTTCCGACAAATGACGCAAAAACGCGAGAATCAGGCGGTAGCTGATGCCAAGCTCCGCTTCCCCATGTTCCAGGGCGCGCAGAATTCCGTTCATCTGAACCTCAAGGGCAACGCCGCGCTCCAGATGAGCCTGGGGATCAAAGAATATCTCCACATGCACCACATTATCCGCATGGACGCGCTCCAGATACGCCCACGTCAGATCATAAAAATCCTGTTCCTGCTGCAGCACCGCCATCCCCGCATAATACACATCGAGAAACTCCTGCAGGTTGTGGAACGCATACGCCGCGCGCAGCGTCCCCACATTGGGGTAGTCAAGCTCAACGCCGTTGCGCTGCGCCAGGGCGAACACCATCTCGGGCTCCATACTCCCTTCAATATGCAGATGTAGTTCAGCCTTGGGTAGTTTTTGAGCCAGCGCCAGCAATGTTTGATCCATAAACGCACCTCTTAAATAGGTAGGATAAGAACAGCAAAGATATTTACCCTCACCACCGCCGGGAACGGTATCCCTCCTCGGGATGAGGTTCCAGCTCAATAAGACTTTTTATTTCACCATTCATCAACTATTTTCCCACTTCAAGCTGCTTTCTTGATGGTTTTGCGCTGCTAAAGGCTTTTAAGTTTTGCTCTTTAGTTAGGGGCTCTGCTCCAACAAGATGCAGGGGTAAAACATGGCTATAGGCCGTGATATATGACATGAACCCCCAGTATGCGGCTAGTCGGGGATTAATGACATTCCATGTTAACAAAGAGCTACCCTCTAATGTGGTGCAGGTGCAAGTCCAAATGGAGCTTGGTTGCACCATTGGTTGCTGTGATGAGGCAACTATGTGTGCAATCGCGCTTTGGCTTGCAGTTAAGCTCTGCTAGAATCAACGCAGCAAGTCTTACCCCCGATACTTGATGATGGAGAGATGTGTCTATGAAATCAAGCTGGAACAGAGTGGTGCTGTTCATGCTCGCAATTATTGTTCTCAACGGAGCGTTTGCCTATTTTTTCCCTTCGCAGCCGCAGGATCCGCAGGCAACTATATCCTATAGCCGTTTTAAGCAGATCCTTAAGGATGGGCAGGTGGCAGAGGTTTTGCTGGAAGGTGAGACGCTAAGTGGGCGCTTTAAGCACCCCATCGCCCTTGAACAACAAGATGCGCCAGATGGAACACTTAAGCGTCGCCCTCAGGAAGAACAGACACCGACCGGGCCACAAGCTCAAGAGTATGTCCGCTTTAAAACCACATTGCCACCGGTAGATGATCCGAGTTTGCTTCCGCTGCTCGAAGAGCACGGGGTCGTCATTGAAGCCAAAACCGCTGAGGATACGCCTGTGTGGGCTAAGCTGGTTCTGAGCCTGCTCCCCTGGGTTTTGATTATCGGGGTGTGGTGGTTTTTTATTGCCAGGATGCGACGTCAGGGTGGGATTGGCGGCAACTTGATGGGGAAGGTGGGAAAATCCGGGGCGCAGTTATATCTGGATGATAAGACAGGGGTTACCTTTGCGGATGTCGCTGGCCTTGAGGAGGAAAAGCAGGAATTAGGTGACATCATCAGCTATCTGCGCGATCCGCAGCGCTTCACCCGCCTTGGGGGCAGGGTTCCGCGCGGAATTCTCCTTGCCGGTTCTCCGGGAACAGGGAAGACGTTCCTGGCGCGTGCCGTCGCGGGAGAGGCGGGAGTGCCTTTTTACAGTATTTCGGCGTCGCAGTTTATTGAAATGTTTGTCGGTGTCGGGGCGAGCCGGGTACGCGACTTGTTTAAAACTGCGAAAAAAGATGCGCCGAGTATCATCTTTGTCGATGAGCTTGATGCCGTCGGGCGCGCGCGTGGCACAGGGCTTGGAGGTGGAAATGACGAACGTGAGCAGACCCTCAACCAGCTCCTGTAGGAACTCGACGGCTTTACCCCAAACGATGAAGTTATTGTCATGGCGGCGACCAATCGGCCCGATGTATTGGATACGGCACTCCTGCGCGCTGGGCGTTTTGATCGTCAGGTGGTTATCGGGCGGCCTGACTGGCGCGACCGGGAGAAGATATTGCGCATCCACACCCGCAATATACCGACTGGAGATGATGTGGATTTTGAAGCTATCGCCAAGGGAACCCCGGGGATGGTTGCTGCAGACCTGGAGAGTTTATGCAACGAAGCAGCCCTGATAGCTGGACGCGAAAATGCAGAGCGGGTGGGTAATGTGCATTTTGAGCGCGCCAAGGATCGACAGCTCATGGGGATGGAGCGGAAGTTGATTTTATCTGAGCTTGAACAACGTATCACCGCGGTACATGAGTCGGGGCATGCCCTGGTGGCGCGCCTGCTGCCCGGAGCTGATCCGGTGCACAAGATAACCATAATCCCCCACGGTCAGGCGCTGGGTTTGACCCAGCAGCTGCCGGATGATGATGTCTACTATTACCCGCGCAGCTATCTGCTGGGGCGGATGTGTGTCATGCTTGGTGGACGTATGGCAGAAAAAGAGATGTTTGGAGAATATTCCACCGGGGCTCAGAATGATCTGAAGCAGGTGATGGATCTGGCGGAAAAAATGGTGTGTCAGTGGGGGATGAGTGACGCCCTTGGAGCCTTGAGTTACCCCCGAGGGGAGGAGCATCCTTTCCTGGGGCGCAAGCTGGCATCAGAGAAAAATTTCAGCGATAGAACCGCATGGATTATCGATCAGGAGATCAGATCTCTAGTGGAGCAGGCGGAAAAGTGCGCTGCCGCAGTCATTGCAGTCAATCGAGAGATTCTGCGGGAACTCTCGGAACTGCTGCTGGCTGAGGAAACCATCGATCGGGCTATGTTCGATGAGTTTATAGCAAAGAAAAATCCGGTTGATCCCGGTGAAGCGTGTAAGAAAGCGCGGCCAGTACCGTCTCTTTCGTAGCCGCCGTGTTAACGATGCGCTTAACCCTCAACCTGTGGGCGCTGAAGTAATACGGTGCTGAACTCGTCGAGCATCCGGTTTTTAAGTACGGTGCAGCCCAGCCGCTGGTAGCGTTGGCGCACGTCGAAATTGTACTCATATAGGATGCCGGAAAGGAGAATCGTGCTGCCAGGCTTTGCGTATGGCACCAACTCTGCCGCCACCTCGATGAGGATATCGCCGTAGATGTTGGCAATGATCAAATCGAACGCTGCGGCGCCGATATCTGCGATGGTGCCGCAGCAATGTTGCACCTGATGTTCGACCTGATTAAGTTTGCAATTGTACTTGCAGGTTTCCACCGCGCTGGATTCGATGTCAACGCACAAAGCAGACGCGGCTCCGAGTTTTAGCGCAGCGATCGCCAGAATGCCGGTCCCGCTCCCTAAATCAAGGACCTTTTTGCCGTGCAGATTCTCCAGCTGTTCCAGTTCTTCCAGGCAGCTTGCGCTGGTTTCATGTTCGCCTGAGCCAAACGCACCCGCCGACATGATGAGGTTTAAGCGCGTCTGCGCGGTGTTTGGATTCAGTTCTGGTGCAGTTGTATCCTGTTCCGGTACGATACTTAAGCGCTCACCGACAGGAAAAGCTGTGAATAAACGTCCCACATCTACTCCTGTGCCAACTCTGCGCATATAATGTCTGTGTGCATCTATTTTGGCTCCAATATGAAGGTTGCCCCATGGGGTTTCCCCCGTGGATTCCCAGCTGCCCCCCGTGCAGATAAATCCAGAGAGACAGAAACTCTAGACGCTACAGGGAGATTAGGGGAGATTAGGCACAATTGCGTAATTGTTCCACACCCTTTGCGCTGCAGTCAACCGGATTAAGTCTTCTGTTGCCAGAGGCTCGCCTGCATCTGTTAGTTCGAGCAAGGGACGAACAGGCAGCCACTGGAGGCAGAGGAAACAGGATATTTATCAAGTGAAAAAAATCGTCTGTTGTGTTAGGTATAGGGCGATCACTCAGGGTAGTTCATGCGTGGCGATTTTATCTGTCATGCAGCATTTCACTTATTTTTTATCTACAAGGAATTCTAGAATGTTCAACAGCATTTTTAAGGCTTTCGGTTGTATTGTAGTACTGTGTCTTGTCTTTGGCAGTGTAGCCGCGTGCGACCGGGCAGACACTCCCCAGCCTAAGTCCCACGATACCCTCACCCCCGGGAAGGTGGCGCCTGATTTTACCCTGACCGATATGGAGGGTAAGGAGATTACCCTTTCCGCCTTGCGCGGGCAGGTGGTGCTGGTAAATTTCTGGGCGACCTGGTGTCCGCCGTGTCGGCAGGAGATGCCTTCCATGGAGGAGTTGTATCAGGAGCTTAAGCCTCACGGGGTAGAGTTGCTCGCGATTAACATAGAAGCAAACGGTCCCAAGGTGGTAGCGGACTTCCTTACGGACAGGTCACATAGCTTCCCAATCCTGTTTGACCAGAAGGCGCAGGTGCAGCGCCTTTACCATGTGTCCAGATTCCCCGAGACCTTTATCGTTGATCGCAATGGCAATATTGCTGAACATGTAGTCGGTGCTATTGACTGGATGCAGCCGGATGTTGTGAATTATCTGCGTAGCCTGTAGAGTGGCGAAAGCTATCCGGGCAGATTTTACCCGTGGCCGCCGGGCCACCAGGTTGGCAGCGCTGATTTTCACTTTACAAGATGCAGGAGATTGAATGCATTCAGTGCAGGAGCAGTTTCGCGCATATCTGGCTAAACATAATCTGAAGGTTACCCGCCAGAGGAAAATTATATTGGATGCCTTTCTGTCTTCCCCTTCGCATCTGTCTGCTGAAGAGCTGTATATAAGGTTGCGTAAAACGCATCCGAAGATTGGTTACGCCACGGTATATCGAACCATGAAGCTGCTGGCTGAGAGCGGTATCGCGGCGGAAAGGCACTTTGGGGATCGTCAGACCAGATATGAAGCCAATACTGGTGAAGATCACCATTATCACCTGATCTGCGAACAGTGTGGGCACATCGTCGAATTTGAAGATACGCAGATCGACTTTTTGTTGCAGAAAGCCGCCTCGGCACATGCTTACACGTTGTCTCATCGGCGCCTGGAAATTTACGGGCAGTGCCCCGAGTGTCAGGAAAAACAGCTGCAACGCTAGATAAACATACTCTTCGACTTCATCAGCAATTCTGGAGATCCCATGCAGGTTACCGCCAAGGTTGTCGCTATAATCCCGGCGCGTTATGCTTCAACCCGTTTCCCCGCCAAGCCCCTGGCCGATATTCACGGCAAGCCCATGTTGCAGCATGTGTATGAGCGCAGCCTGAAAGCCAGATTGGTCGACGCCGTAATTGTAGCTACCGATGATGAGCGAATTTTTAACGCTGCGCGCGCTTTTGGGGCCGAGGTGGTGATGACTTCCACGGCGCATGAAACCGGTACCGACAGGTTGGCTGAGGTGGCTGAAACTCTGAATGGTGCAGAGCTGATAGTAAATGTGCAGGGGGATGAACCCATGATAGAGCCGGCCATGATCGATGCTGCGGTTGCGCCGTTGCGGGCTCAGGCGGATATCAGCATGGGTACTTTGATGGCGGTAATCGACAATCCGGCGGATTTTGCCAACCCCAACATAGTCAAGGTGGTCACCGATAAGTGTGGGTCTGCGCTGTATTTCTCCCGTGCGCCCATCCCTTATACGCGCGACTCTGAGGTCGGGCAGAAGAGGGTGTATGGGTTCAGGCATATCGGTCTTTACGTGTACAGACGTGATTTCCTCCTGCGTTATCCGCGCCTGCAATCTACTGCGTTGGAGCGGGCTGAAAAGCTTGAGCAGCTCCGTGTTCTGGAACATGGGTACCGCATCCATGTGGCTCTGACCGAGCATCAAAGTATGGGGGTCGATACCCCAGATGATCTGGAGAAGGTAAAAGCTGCGCTGTGGGGGCAATGCTGAAATCTTTAATGTTGTCTGTAAAATGCGTGCCTGTCCGGCCCGTGTTTTTTTCAGGTTTGAACCGGTGCGACTTTTGCGTGGCATCGGTTTTTTGCTTTTTACTTTTCATTCCATAAAGTGTAATACTATGCCCTTTTGCTGTAGCTTCAAATACTTCGCTTGTCCCTTGAATATTTTGTTTAAAACGCAGGAGATCACTAGATGAAGACCAAGTTTCTGTTTGTAACCGGGGGGGTGGTTTCGTCCCTGGGTAAGGGCTTAGCTGCTGCTTCAATTGGAGCATTGATGGAGGCCCGTGGCTTACGCGTGTCCATGCAGAAGCTTGACCCGTATATTAACGTAGATCCCGGTACTATGAGCCCCTTTCAGCATGGTGAGGTTTTCGTCACCGATGATGGTGCTGAAACCGATCTGGATCTGGGCCACTATGAGCGTTACACCTCAGCACGCCTGTCGCGCAAGTCCAATTTTACCACCGGGCAGGTATATGACAGCGTTATACGTAAGGAGCGCCGCGGGGACTATCTGGGGGGGACGGTGCAGGTAATTCCCCATATTACCAATGAGATCAAGCATAAGATTATTGATAACGCGCGTGGAGCTGACCTGGCCATAGTGGAAGTAGGGGGCACTGTTGGTGATATCGAATCTCTGCCCTTCCTCGAAGCGATCCGCCAGTTTCGCACAGATTTGGGGCATGAGAATGTTTTGTATATCCACTTAACGCTGGTTCCATACCTGAAGTCTGCTGGAGAGCTGAAAACCAAGCCTACCCAGCACAGCGTTAAGGAATTACGTGAAATCGGGATTCAACCCGACATCCTTCTGTGTCGCTGCGACCGTGAAATTCCGCGCGATATGAAAAGCAAGATTGCCCTGTTCTGTAATGTGAAGGAAGAGGCAGTTATAACCGCCAGAGATGTGGACTCCATCTATGAGGTGCCGGTGGTCTATCACGATCAGGGGTTGGATGAGCGCATTGTCGATGGATTGGGGATTTGGACCAAGGCCCCGGATCTGTCGGTATGGAAGAATATTGTGCGCCGCATCAAGGAGCCGGCAACGAAAACCTGCATCGCTATTGTGGGCAAATATGTAGAATTAACCGAGAGCTATAAATCACTTTCGGAGGCGCTTATTCACGGGGGTATAGGCAACGATTGCCGCGTAAATCTTAAATATGTTGACGCTGAGGCCTTAGAGCGCCATGGCATCGGCGACTCTTTTACCGATGTAGATGGAATTCTGGTGCCTGGTGGTTTTGGGGAGCGCGGCAGTGAGGGGAAAATCGCCGCGGTGCGCTATGCGCGGGAAAATAACATTCCATTTTTCGGAATCTGCCTGGGTTTGCAGATGGCTGTAGTTGAATTCGCGCGCAATGTCAGCAACCTCGAGGATGCCTACTCCGCTGAATTCAGGGCGGAAGCTAAAAACCCGGTAATTGATATCATGGATGAACAGAAAGGCCTCGACAATGTAGGGGGCACCATGCGTCTGGGGGCATATCAGTGTGAAATGGTGGAGGGGAGTCTGGCACATCGCATCTATGGGCAGAAAACCATTTATGAACGTCACCGCCACCGCTACGAGTTCAACAATGCGTATCGCAAAACTTTGGAGCAGGCGGGATTGGTTGTTTCCGGTGTGAATCCGAAAAAAAATCTGGTCGAGATTATTGAATTGCCGCAGCATCGCTGGTTTCTGGCGTGTCAGTTTCACCCGGAGTTTCGCTCGCGGCCGATGGATCCCCATCCGCTGTTTGAATCCTTCGTCGGGGCTTGTCTGCACTATAGAGAAGATGGTGAAGGAACCTCAAGTGAAAGGAAGTGCTGATGCAGGTTGGTAAAATTCAGGCAGGCAACGTAGCCCTTGGGGGTAACGGCCGTTTTATTTTGATCGCCGGTCCCTGTGTGCTCGAAGATTTGGACAAAGCGCGCAGCATTGCCGCTTCTCTGATGGAAGTCTGCACCCGTTTGGAGATAGGGCTGATATTTAAAGGATCATATGATAAGGCCAATCGCACTTCGGTGGATTCCTTCCGCGGCCCCGGCATAGACGCCGGACTGGAAATTCTGGCCCGAATCAAGGAAGAGTTTTGTGTGCCGGTTCTGTCTGATGTTCATGCCGTAACTGAGATCAAACCCGCAGCAGAAGTTCTGGATATCATGCAGATTCCTGCTTTTTTATGTCGTCAGACCGACTTGCTGGTGGCCGCTGGCGAAAGCGGAAAAGTAGTGAATGTTAAAAAGGGTCAGTTCCAGGCCCCATGGGACATGCAACATGTGGTGGATAAAGTCCGCTCTACCGGCAATGAAAATATAGTGCTCACAGAACGAGGTGCAAGCTTCGGGTACAACAACCTGGTGGTTGATATGCGTTCTTTACCCATTATGCGCAGCATGGGATGCCCGGTGGTGTTCGATGCCACCCATGCGGTACAACTTCCTGGGGGTGCTGGAGGGCATTCGGGGGGGCAGCGCGAACATGTCGCGGCATTGTCGCGCGCGGCGATCGCGGTTGGTATTGATGGGCTGTTCTGGGAAGTATATGATGAGCCGGATAAGGCCCGCTGCGATGGTCCTAACTCACTTTACCTGCGCGATCTGGAGGCGATGCTCCAGCCATTACTTGACATCGACAGAGTGGTAAAAAGAGATGCTTGAAGATAAAGATCTTATCCTGGATGCAAAAAAGACCATAGCGATTGAGGCACGGGCAGTGTCCGCGCTTGAACACCGCATTGATGCAGCCTTCTGCGAAGCGGTAAGGCTGATAGCCGCATGTGAGGGGCGGGTGGTGATAACCGGAATGGGAAAGTCTGGACATATCTGCCAGAAAATCGCTGCAACCATGGCCTCGACCGGAACCCCGGCGTTTTTTTTACACCCGGCCGAAGGGGTCCACGGTGATCTGGGGATGCTCATGAAGGGCGATGTAGTTCTGGCTGTGTCAAACTCCGGCGAAACTGAAGAGATTATCAAAATCCTCCCTGTTATCCGGCGCCTGGGGCTGAAACTTATAACCATGAGCGGAAATATGAAGAGTACCCTCGCCGGAGCCGGTGACGTCTCGCTGGATATTTCGGTGGCACAGGAAGCCTGTCCCTTAGGTCTGGCACCTACTGCCAGCACCACCGCCACCCTGGTCATGGGGGATGCCCTGGCGGTGGCTTTGCTCAAGTTGCACGACTTTCAGGCCGAAGACTTTGCCCTGTTCCATCCGGGTGGTACGTTGGGCAAGCGCTTACTCCTCAAGGTTGAAGATCTCATGCATAGTGGTGACGAAATCCCCATGGTGCATGTAAACACATCGGTAAAAGAAGCATTGTTTGAAATTACCAACAAGAAACTAGGGGTAACAGGTGTCGCTGCAGCTGATGGGAGTCTGGCTGGCGTATTTACCGATGGAGACCTGCGCCGCTGCCTGGAAGAGAATACCCACTGCCTGGAATGCCATATTGAAGAGGTTATGACCACAAACCCCAAACGGGTGTTACGTCAGCATCTGGCAGCGCGGGTCCTGCAGCGGATGGAAGAGTATAAGATCACCTCGCTGTTTGTTTTTGAAACTGAGGATTCGTCCATCCCTATCGGGATTGTCCATCTCCATGATCTCTTGAAGTCGGGTGTGGTATGATCAAAGAACAGATGCAAAATGTTCGTTTATTGCTCCTGGATGTTGATGGAGTGATGACTGATGGCGGTATCGCGTTCGATAACAACGGGGTTGAAAGCAAGCGTTTTCATGTGCGTGATGGGCATGGGCTTAAATTATTGCAGCGCGCCGGAATAGAGGTGGGTATTATCACCGGGCGGAAATCGGACATTGTTTTAACGCGCGCCGCAGAGCTAGGTATCGCCCGCGTTTATCAGGGAGTGAAGAACAAGCTGGAACCCTACGAGCAGATTCTGCAGGACACAGGTTTTACTGACGCTCAGATAGTATATGTAGGGGATGACCTGGTAGATTTACCGGTGCTGCGCCGGGTTGGCTTTGCCGTCGCTGTTGCAGATGCAGTTGCAGAGCTGCGCCCCTGGGTTGACTATGTTACCAGCGCTGGCGGGGGCAACGGTGCAGTGCGCGAGGTGTGTGACCTCATTCTGAAGCAAGGTGGCAGGTGGGAAGAAGTAACTGCGCGCTACTTTGAATGATGGATGAGTGACAAAAACAGAGCCACGTCAGAACTGCCCAACCCCTTGCCCATATGTGCACCTAAGATGTTGAAACTGTAGAGATGACATGATCCTTACCCGGCAAAAAATTCGCATGTTGCTTCTGCTTCTTATCCTGTCTCTGAGCGTTGGCGTAGTGCTCATGGTCTTCACCCGTGAGCGTTTGGCACCGCCAGAGCAGATCGCCGAAGATATCGCAGTGGAAGCAGATGCCGCGCTGGCCGATTTCAGCTATACCCAACTCGAAGCCGGCCGCACCAAGTGGAAACTGAAAGCAGTCCGGGGGATGCATGACACCGAACGCAACAAAACCCTGCTTGAAGATGTGGAGGCGGAGTTTTTTGGTGCTACGGCGGCTGACAATATTGTTATGACCGCAGCAGAAGCGGAAGCGGATCTTGAGCTAGAGACGCTTGAAGCGCGCGGCAATGTTGTCATGACCACGGCAACAGGTTATCGGCTTAAAACTTCGGTGCTGGAATATGTGGGGAGTAAGACCGCGCAACAGGAAAAAACTTTGTCACGAGAACAGATAGAGAGGCGCGATTCGGCTCCCGCTCCGACTGCGATGGCCGAAGGGCTGATCAGAACCGCAGCCTTTGTCGAATTGGAATCGGATAAAGTTAAAATTCAAGGACAAGGGCTGACGTATTTCATTGGGCCCCGCGTTTTGCACATTCACAGTAATGTCGAGGCGCAGATATATCCAGGCGGGGATGCAAAGGAGTAAGCCATGCGCCCGAAAAGTAAACCATCAGCCGGAAAATATCATGCGGCGGGAGATAAACCATGTGGGATAGGATGATTTTTTCAGGCTTGTGCCTGTGGCTGACCCTCATGTCGGTGCCGACATTGATGTGGGCCCAGGCTGAGGCTACGCACGATTCGGGCCAGCCGGTTCAGATCTCTTCGAATTCCCTGGATGCTGATGATAAAGCAGGGGTTTTTATTTTCAGAGGCGCGGTGGTAGCAAAGCAGGATAATGCCACTATATATGCAGATCAGCTTGAAGTTTACTATACCCAGACGCCGAGGCAGAACAATGAGACCGGAACTGTGGATAAAAACACCAGAAGCATCCAGAAAATCATCGCCAGCGGCGCAGTGCGAATTGTGCAAAATGAGCGGATAGCAACGGGGGAACGGGCCGAATATATATATGCAAACAGTGCGATAATTTTGACCGGATCTCCTACAGTGAGGCAGGGCGCCAATACTGTCAGCGGCGAAAAAATAACGGTATACCTCAACGATGAGCGCAGTATCGTTGAAGGTGGTGCGCAAAAAAGGGTTAATGCTACGTTTGAGCCGGGCGAGCAATGAACATGAATAGCCACAGATTGCAGGCAATCTCCCTGTGCAAATCCTATGGGGGTAGAAAAGTAGTTAAGGAGGTCAGCCTCAGCCTTAACTCATCTGAAGTGGTAGGGTTGCTTGGCCCCAACGGCGCAGGTAAGACCACATCATTTTATATGATTGTCGGGTTGGTTCGTCCTGACAGTGGCAGGGTAGATCTGGATGGAATTGAGATTACCCACTGGCCTATGTATAAACGTGCAGCAACTGGCCTTGCGTATCTCCCGCAGGAGGCGTCGGTCTTTCGTAAGCTGAGTGTGAAGGAAAATCTGCTTGCCGTACTGGAATATCACCTTGAGGATAAACAGCAGCGTGAAGATCGTTTACGGGAATTGCTCGAAGAGTTTCGCCTCACCCATGTAGCAGATTCACCCGGCTATGCCCTTTCTGGGGGCGAACGCCGCCGCACCGAGATTGCGCGGGCATTAGTGATCGATCCGCGTTTTATTCTTCTGGATGAGCCTTTCGCGGGCATTGATCCGCTGGCCGTAATTGATATTCAGAAAATAATCATAAGTCTTAAGCAAAGAGGTATTGGGGTATTGATTTCCGACCACAATGTCAGGGAGACCCTGGGAGTCTGTGACCGTGCTTACATCCTTAATGACGGACAGCTGCTGGAGGAGGGGAGTCCAGAACAGATTGCTACCAGCCCCAGAGCAAGGCAGATATATCTCGGCGAAGATTTTCGTCTGTAGAGGATAAGGATTTTATCCTCATAGACAGATGCGCGAATTTGTACCTGAACCAGGAACTTTGTAGCACAGAATAGAGCCGATGTGGAAATTTCGGTTTTAATTATGCGTTTTATCCATTTAGCTAAAGATTGGATCGTTTCATGGCGTTGGAACTTCGACAACAACTAAAGCTCAGCCAGCAGTTGGTTATGACACCGCAATTGCAGCAGGCGATCAAGCTGTTGCAGCTTTCACGTGTTGAGCTTGAGGAAGTGGTCGAACAAGAGCTGGAAGAAAACCCCGTGTTGGAAAAAGGAGACACCGCAGAGGTTGAGTCTGAAACCCAGGTGTTAGCTAATGAAGAAGCAGCAGAAGAGGCCGCCAAAGCTGAGGACATCGCCGAAGTGGGGGAGCCAGACGATCTGGGCAGTATTGAAGATTGGCAGACCTACCTGCAGGGCTACAGTCAGGGGGGCAGTATAACCGAGGGGGGCGATGACGATCTGCCTGCATACGATAATACCCTCAGGACAACTGAGACCCTGCACTCCCATCTGTTGTGGCAGCTTCAACTTGGACGCTATCCTGCCGATGTGGTTCAGGCTGGCGGGGTGATATTGGGCAACCTCGATGAAGCGGGTTACCTTCGTTTTGGGCTGGATGAATTGCGCCATCAGTTCAACGTATCGGAAGATTTACTCACCCGTGCGCTCGAAGTGGTTCAGCAGTTGGATCCGCCGGGGGTAGGGGCCAGAAATTTAAGTGAGTGTCTGCATCTGCAGCTGAAGGCTCTTGGCCTGGAGGGTTCCCTGGCGGATATCTTAGTCACGCAGTATAGTGCCGAGCTCGAGTCGAGGCGTTACAATGTCATTGCCAGAAAGTGCAAGGTTACCGAAGAGGAAATATTTGCAGCAGCGCGGGTATTGCAGGAGCTTGATCCATACCCGGGAAGCGTGTTTACCAGCGCGGATGTTCAGTACATAACTCCAGATGTTTTTGTCTATAAAAAAGGGGATGATTATATCGTGACCCTGAACGACGATGGGCTGGCAAACCTTGGTATCAGCTCATATTATGCAAACATCGCGAAACAGAAACTCGATGAGAAAACCAGCGAATATCTACAGGAAAAAATGCGTGGGGCACAGTGGCTGTTGAAGAGCATCTACCAACGCCAAAAGACCATCTATCGGGTAACCGTGAGTATCGTAAAATTTCAGCGAGAATTTTTCGACAAAGGTATCAACTATCTGAAACCACTGGTGTTGCGCGATGTGGCGGAAGATATTGAAATGCACGAATCAACCATCAGCAGGGTTACCACCAATAAATACCTCCAGGCTCCGCAGGGGTTGTTTGAGTTGAAGTATTTTTTCAACAGTGGTATCGGTACATCTACGGGCGAGGACATGGCGGCGACCGCGGTTAAAAGCCGCATACAGGAGATTGTAGCTGCAGAAAATCCGCAAAAGCCCTATTCAGATCAAAAAATTGTAACGATGTTGGCAGAAGAGGGGATCAACATAGCCCGGCGTACTGTCACCAAATATCGGGAGATGCTGGGGATCCGATCATCAACCGCGCGCAAGCGTTTTTTTTAGCACTGTGGAGGACTAATTTATGCAAATAGCCGTAACCTTTCGTCACATGGACAGCAGCGATCCTGTGCGTGAGTATATAGAAGAGAAACTCACCCGGGTAAAGAAATATATCGAGGAACCGATAGAAGCCCAGGCGGTCCTGGCCGTTGAGAGGAAGATCCGCAATCTCGCCGAGGTAGTTCTCACTGCTAAAGGGGTTACCATCAAGGCTTCCGCTGAAGTTAATGAAGATATGTACGCGGCTATAGACGCAGTTGTAGATAAAATCGAACGTCAGCTCAAGCGTTATAAAGAAAAACTGAAGGATCACTCGCCACGCAAGGGCAAGGGGCGCAAAATCACCAAAACAATCATTGAGGCTGCAAGTGTCGATGACGGTGCGGATGAGCCTAAGGTGGTCACCACCCGGAGTTTTTCCATTAAACCCATGTCTGTGGATGAAGCAGTAATGCAGATGGATCTTATGTACAAAGAATTTCTGGTCTTTACCGATGATACTTCCGAAGAGGTTACGGTTATTTATCGTCGCAAAGATGGTAACTACGGCTTGATTGTCCCTGAACGCTAACCAGAAGAATGTCCGGCCGCGGCGACCATGCCGCGGCCGATATCCTTATAAAGAACTAATATGAATATCGTAGATTTACTTAATGTTTCAGCTGTCGAGGCGAATTTAAACGCTGAAACCAAAGAGCAGGTGCTCGAAGAGATGACTGATGTCATGCTGCGCGCGGCCCCCCTTGACCGTGAGCAGGTGTTGTCGGTGTTGCAGGAGCGCGAACGCCTTGGCAGCACCGGTATTGGCAGCGGAGTGGCAATTCCACATGGCAAGATTGCTGATATCGACCAGATGTACCTGGCTTTCGGGCGCAGCACCAAAGGGGTTGATTTTGACTCCATGGATGGCAAGATGGCGCACCTGTTTTTTTTACTTATAGCCCCGGAAGAATCTGTCAGCACTCACCTGAAAACGTTGGCTCGAATTTCTAAATTACTGAAAAAACAGGACGTCCGTACTGAGTTGCTTGAAGCCGATAACGCAGAGGATATTTATAAAATTATCCGCGCCGAAGATGGTGTTTGAATACACAGGATACGCATGCATAAACTCAGTGTAAAATGCCTGCTGGCAGAAAAAGACACCGGGCTTGAGCTGGAAGTAATCTCCGGTGCAGATGGCCTGGATAAAGTAATTGAGTCACATCGCATTCAAAAACCTGGCTTGGCACTGGCTGGCCACCTTAACTTTCTCCACCCGTCCCGGGTGCAGATTTTGGGCTCTACCGAGCTCAGTTTTCTTAAAACCCTGCCCGAAGAGGTCGCGGAGCGCAATGTAGAGCAGTTCTGTGCCCTGGGCTTCTCCTGTATGATTGTAACCAAAGGGCAGATGATACCCACAGTCCTGCTGGAAAAAACGCGTAAATATTCGATCCCTCTGCTCCGCACCCAATTACAGAGTTCCACCTTTATCGCCCTGATAAGCAGGTTTCTGGAAGAGCGCCTGCTGCCTGAAACCTCAGTCCATGGGGTGCTGGTCGATGTGTTTGGAGTAGGTGTACTCCTTATGGGGAAGAGTGGTATCGGCAAGAGCGAGTGCGCCCTTGATCTGATTTTACGCGGGCATCGCCTGGTGGCCGATGATGTGGTGAAAGTGCGCACAAAACTACCTGCGGTGCTCTTTGGCGAGGGTAGCGACCTGCTTCATTATCACATGGAGATCAGAGGTCTTGGTATTATCAACATCAAACATCTGTTTGGGGTCTCCGCCATCCGGGAACGAAAAAAAATTGATGTCGCGATTAAACTGACAGAATGGCAAGATGGCGAGTTGTATGATCGTCTCGGGATTGACGCGCAATATTTTGAACTTCTGGGTATCAACATCCCCCTCCTTAAAGTTCCAGTATGTTCCGGGCGTAATATCGCATCTATCATAGAGGTGGCAGCGCGCAACCAACTCCTCAAAGAGATGGGATACAACAGTGCGCGTGAGTTTCAGGATCGGTTGGAAAAACGGATGGCAGAGACGGCACAACAACACTCCCATCACATTATAGGGGATAATCTGGAGTAAAAAGTGCGTTTAATCATTGTCACAGGGTTGTCTGGTTCAGGAAGGACTACGGCTGCACGGGTACTGGAAGACGAGGGCTTCTATGTTATCGATAATTTTCCCCTTGCCCTTGTGCCGCAGTTCCTCCAGTTAAACCGGGATAAGCCGCTGGTCCAGTCTGCCGGAATAGCGCTGGTGATGGATGTGCGCAACCCCCATTTTTCCGGGGAGGGTAAGTCGTGCATAGAAACCGTCAAGGCTGAAGGGTACAAGCCCGATATCCTTTTTCTTGAATCTGCCGACGATATTTTAATCCGGCGCTTTTCTGAAACCAGACGCCGCCATCCACTGCTTAATTCTGCAGGACTGGTTGAGTCAATCGCCGCAGAGCGCTTGATGCTGGGTGAGATGCGCAATATGGCGACCGCGATCATAGATACCAGTTTCCTCTCGGTGCATGAACTTAAGGCCAGCGTGCTACGCCATTTGTATAACGATGCCAGTGCTGGTGCATCTATGGGGATACGCTTGCTGTCATTCGGCTTTCGCTATGGTTTGCCTATTGACGCAGATATGGTTATTGATGTGCGTTTCTTGCCTAATCCGCACTATGTTGAAGCTTTACGCCCTCAGTGCGGCCTTGATCATGATGTGGCAAGATATGTTCTGGATAAGCCCGTTGCGGCTGAATTTATGCAACGCACCACGGCCTGGCTGCAGTTTATGCTGCCTCTGTATATAGCTGAAGGAAAGAGTTATCTGACCATTGCTATCGGGTGCACTGGTGGTAAGCATCGCAGTGTAACCATTGCGGAGGAACTACACACAAGATTAGTGTCTGATGCATACAATGTAAGGGTTTCACATCGTGATTTAGTCAGGGAGAGATGATGGTAGGCTTGATTATTGCGGCGCACGGCGGTATCGCGGCTGAAATGTTGCGCTCTGCAGCATCCATTATGGGATCGCTGCCGCAGGCACGCGCGTTTGCCATCGAACCGGGCGCAGATATTGAAGCTATCCATACCCAATTACAGGATGCTGTAGCAGAAGTTAACCCTGAAGGAGACGGCGTTATTATAATGACCGATATGTTCGGCGGTACCCCGGCGAATATATCCAACCGTTTTCTTAAAAATCCAAAAGTGGAGATAATCAATGGGGTAAATCTGCCGATGGTGCTTAAGTTTTGTGGCAGTAGAAATTCCATGCCGGTGAAGACCTTGGCTGATTTTCTGCTGCGGTATGGGAAAAAAAGTATCATCAATACCAGGGAAATTCTGGGCGGGATGGAGGGATGATGTCGGTAGTACTGGCACGGGTTGATAATCGCCTGATTCATGGTCAGGTGCTCGAAGCGTGGGTCCCCTATGTGCGCGCAGATTATATCCTGGTAGTTAATGATGTTATCGCCAAAGATCCTTTTCGCAAACAACTCATGCTCAGCTGTGTCCCCAACAGCCTACAGGTGAAAATATGTTCCTTAGAAGAACTACCGGCGCTAAGTCAGCGCCATCTGGAACACAAGCATAACCTGCTGGTACTGTTTGCTACTCCTCAGGATGCTCTTAGCGCCTACGAGAACGGACTCGAGTTTCCCCGCCTTAATCTCGGCAATATGCATCTGGAACAGGGCAAACACTGCATATCGCGTACTCTGGCTGTGGATGAAAACGATGCCCACATTTTAGATCGCTTTGCCCAGTTGGGGGTTGAGGTGACGGCTCAATGCGTTCCGAGTGACAGAGCGCAATATTGGGACTGTATGTGCCATGATCTGGGCAACTGACTTAAGTGCAGTACAGTGGTTGCTCCTCCTGCTCCTTTCTGTTTTGGCAGGACTCGATAGAACGGCGCTGGCGCAGAGCATGTTGTGTCGACCCATTGTGTGCGGCTGTCTGTGCGGCCTGATCATGGGAAACTATGCAGCAGGATTGTTGCTGGGGGCAGCGATGGAACTTCTGTGGCTTATGCGTTTGCCCGTTGGGGCATCTGTTGCCCCGGATGACACCCAGGGTACCATAGCGGCAGTGTTTTTATTCTGTGGCCTGAGCCCACAGATAACAGAGGTGTTACCCCCGCAGGTGCTGTTACTTGCGTTGCTTTTTTTTGCTGCTGCATTTTCTCCCCTGGGGCGTCTAATAGAGATCGGCGCGCGCCACCTTAACGACATGATTGAGCGGCGGGTGCAGAATAAACTTGAGGGTATCCATACGACTGATGCGCCATATTCCTTGGGATGGTTACCTGTCACGGGTCTGATCAATTTTTCGGTGGCGAGTCTGTTCAGTCAGATAGTTATCTTATGTGCAACCTTGGCAAGCATAGTCTGCACCATGCCGCTGTTGGCCGCGCTACCCTGGCATAGGCCCGGCTTGCTGGTGTACGCGGTGTTTCTTGTTGGTGTTGCCGCCGTGTATGCCCTGATTACTGTACGCTACAGTGCCGTTCTGTTCGGAGCCGGCTTTGGCGTGACTTTTCTCCTTACGCAGGTTTAGGTTTTATGCATAAAACGCTTAAAAATCTGCTCAAATCAATCTTCAAACTCAATGTACGCTGCATGCTGTTGCAGTCCAGCTGGAATTTCAGAGTATTCCAAGGACTAGGTAGTCTCTGGATTATGCAGCCATTCCTGCACAATATTCATAGAGCAGATGTCAAGTCTGTGCCTGGCGAGCGTCTGAGCGCGCCGCAACGGCTGAAGTACTTCAACACCAATACCTTTTGTGCCCCGTGTGTTCTGGCGGCACAGCTGGCTTTGCAGGAAAAACAGGCCCGCGGCGAATATGTGGTTATCCGGGCAGAGGATTTCCCCACGGCGGTGATGGCGCCTGTGGCAGCTGTAGGTGATGCGCTGTTTTGGGGGGGGCTGCGTCCGTTGGCGGCTCTGGTTGCAATTATTCTGGCATTGCTGGGGTATGTGTGGGCACCAGTCGCGGTTTTACTGCTGTTTACCCTGCCAACTATCATAGTACGTATTGGGGGCAGTGTTGTGGGCTACCTCCAAGGAGCACAGGTGGTCGCTCTTATCCAGCAATTGCACCTTGCGAACCTGGCCGTTCAAATAAAGCAGATAAATGTTGTCTTGCTCGGGGTGGTTGCCGCGTTGGCATGGCGTGGCGTTGAAGCGGAGCTCGCCCCTGAGAGTAGCTCTACAGTTTTTTTTGCGGCGGCATTTATATTCATGTTCGGGATAAATGTATTCCTGCTGCGCCGCAGAATACCGGTGGTGGTGCTCCTGGGGCTCACCTTGATTATTTTTAGCGCTGCTGGCAGTGCTGTGTAAAAACAGTGGAGTGGTGCTGCTCAGTTCTATCCGCCAATTACACTATCACTCATGGGTAAAGTATAAGGCCTTATATTTTTATGGATTGTATACAAAAAGAGCTCGTCATTCAGAACCGCCTGGGTTTACATGCCAGAGCCGCCGCGCAGTTTGTACAGCTGGCGAATAACTATGCTTGTGAAATATTTATTGAGAAGAATGGCGAGGAGGTAAACGGTAAAAGTATTATGGGAATACTTATGCTGGCCGCCCCCCAAGGCACCATGATTAAGGTGCGAACCCAGGGAGACGATGCTCTGGACGCCATTGCCGCCCTGGAACAGCTGATAGACAATAAATTTGGTGAAGATTGATATGGGACAAAGGGCACAAATTTCCTATACCGGCATCGCCGCATCTCCCGGAATAGCGATCGGTGAAGTCAGGCTTCTCGATCGCAGGCGGATCTCGGTTCAGGAGTACAAAATAGCTCCTGAGCAAGTAGATGAGGAGATAAGGGGTTTTCTTGAGGCGGTAGAGCTGACCAGGGAACAACTGGAGACGGTGCAGCGCGAGCTGGTGAGCCAAAGCAAGACCGAACACTTTTATATCATAGATACCCAACTGCTGATTCTGAAAGACGCTATGCTCATCGACTCCACCGTGGAGCTGATCCGGACAGAGTCGATCAATGCTGCCGGTGCTCTGAAAAAGGTGTTGCGACGCTTTGCTGCCGTATTTGAGCGGATCGAGGATGAATATCTGCGCGAACGTGGCTCCGATGTAGAGCTGGTAGGTGAAAGGATAATTCGTAATATTAACGGAATGGAATTGCCTCAGGTAGGAGAACTGGAACGCCGCTCCGTGATTGTGGCTCACGATCTTTCCCCTACCGATACCTGTCAGTTTGATGTTGAGCATGTGGTTGCCTTTGTCACCGATCTGGGTGGTCCCACCTCGCATACGGCTATCCTGGCTCGTTCCATGGAAATTCCCGCGGTGGTAGGGCTCGAAAAGATAACCCGTCTGGTTGGGGATAACACTCCGGTGATAGTAGATGGAAACAGCGGAGTTCTTATATGTAACCCCGACAAGGAGACCCTGAAGAAATATCTGGAACTCAAGCGTCACTACGAGTTCTACAAAAAGCAACTGCGCAGCTACTGCGATCTGCCAGCCGTGACCGCAGATGGCAAGAACATCAGCATGCAGGCGAATATTGAATTTCTGCAGGAAGCTGATATTGCGCAGAACAACGGAGCGCAGGGGATCGGGTTACTGCGGACCGAATTCATGTACATGGCGCGTTTCCAGCCTCCGACAGAGGAAGAGCAGTTCCTGTCGTATAAAAAGGCCGCAGAGCTGTTTGCACCTTATCCGGTTACCATCAGAACTCTGGACATAGGTGGGGATAAGTTTGTCAGCGATATCAGCCTCGAAGATGAACCCAACCCAGCCATGGGGCTGCGTTCGATCCGTATGTCATTGTGTGAAAAGCGCCTGTTTCGTATCCAGCTGCGTGCCATATTGCGTGCTTCAGCCTATGGCGATGTACGCCTGATGTTTCCAATGATATCAGGGCTGGCAGAGGTGCGGGCCGCCAAAGAAATTGTCACCCAGGTGATTCAGGAGCTTGAAGATCAAGGAATAAGTGTTAACCGTGATATTGAAGTTGGTATCATGGTTGAGACCCCTTCGGCGGTATTTATTGCAGATATTCTGGCTGCAGAAGTTGATTTTTTTTCCATCGGTACCAATGACCTTATTCAATACTGTCTGGCGGTTGATCGGGGGAATGAGCACGTTGCGTACTTGTATGAGCCCTTTCATCCTGCTATTCTGCGTGCGCTTAAACGTATTGCGGATGCGGCGCACACAGCCGGGATAGATCTGTGCATATGTGGTGAGATGGCGGCAGAGCCCATGTTCAGCATTGTCCTTATCGCCATGGGATACACTCAGCTTTCCATGAGCAGCCAGGGGATTTCACGGGTAAAAAAATTGATCCGGCAGTGGGATACACGCCACAGTCAAGAGTTGATTGCAGTTCTGATGGAGCAGAAAACTGCGGCAGATGTCCTGCGGGTACTCAAGGACAAGTTGCGCCAGTTTCTCCCAGAATCTGATCCATCCCTGGATTATTAAACAGAGACTTTATCCTATCGGCTTGTTTTTTTTAAGTTATATCTGGATAGGGCTTTGCATTTAATTCCCCAGGTCATTCAGCCATATTGCTTCATTTGTGCATTTAGCCTACAAATACTTTTAATGGGATAAAGAAAGGTACTCGAACCATGTCCATGACAGATTATATGTTTACCTCCGAATCGGTTAGTGAAGGTCATCCGGATAAAATAGCGGACCAGATCTCAGATGCTGTTCTCGACGCATTGCTTGAGCAGGACAAGTATTCGCGCGTTGCATGTGAAACCCTTATTACTACCGGACTTGTGATTTTAGCGGGTGAGATTACCACCAACGCGCAGGTGGATTATGCGGAAATAGTCAGAAGAACCATCCGCAGAATTGGCTATGTCAGCTCCGATATGGGTTTTGACGCAGGCACCTGCGCGGTTATGACCACTCTTGATCGCCAGTCACCCGATATATCCCAGGGGGTAACTCCAGGGCAGGGGCTGTGCCTGGAACAGGGCGCCGGCGATCAGGGTCTGATGTTCGGCTATGCGTGTGATGATACCCCTGAACTTATGCCTATGCCGATCATGTACGCCCATGCCCTGACTGCACATCTGAGTAAAGTGCGGAAGGAGAATGTGGTGGATTTTTTACGTCCCGACGCTAAGTCGCAGGTGTCCATTGAATATGCCGGGCATACGCCGAAGCGAATTGACGCCGTAGTTGTTTCAACCCAGCATAACGCCACCGCGACACATAAAATGGTGGAAGAAGCGGTGATGGAGGAGGTTATAAAAAAGGTTCTCCCTGCGGAGCTGATTGATGCCAATACCAAATACTTTATCAACCCTACCGGTAAATTTGTCATTGGTGGACCTGTTGGAGATTGCGGTCTGACTGGCAGAAAAATCATTGTCGATACCTATGGCGGCCAGGGCTCTCACGGCGGCGGGGCGTTCTCTGGCAAGGATCCCTCCAAGGTAGACAGGAGCGCATCATATATGGGGCGCTATGTGGCTAAAAATATTGTCGCCGCCGGATTGGCGCGGTGCTGCGAAGTGCAGATTGCCTATGCAATCGGTGTTGCTGACCCAGTTTCGGTGATGATAAACACCTTTGGGACCGGCGCTATCGAGCCCGATCGGATTGCCCGCATCGTGCGCGAGGAGTTCGACCTGCGCCCGGCCGCCATTATCGACACCCTCGATCTACTGCGCCCAATTTACGAGAAAACTGCGGCGTACGGACATTTTGGCCGCGAGCTGCCCGACTTTACCTGGGAAAAGACCGACCGGATCGCTTCGCTCAAAAGTCGCGCCGGACTCTGAAATTTAGCGGAGTTTAAGCAGCGCTCTTTACCTATAAACCAACTATAAACCGACCATAGTACCGAACCATAAATGAGGTGTTGTTTTGAGTATGCATAGTGAATCCATAGTTAAGGATATGAAACTGGCCCCTTGGGGACGCATGGAAATCTCCATAGCAGAAAAAGAGATGCCCGGGCTGATGGCAGTGCGGGCGGAGTATCGCGCCCGCAAGCCTCTGGCCGGCGCCAGAATATCCGGGTCGCTGCACATGACCATCCAGACCGCTGTTCTGATTGAAACCCTGGTTGATCTTGGAGCAGAGGTACGTTGGGCCAGCTGCAATATTTTTTCTACCCAGGACCACGCCGCCGCTGCCATTGCGGAAACCGGGGTACCGGTTTTCGCCCACAAAGGGGAAACACTCGAAGAGTATTGGTCTTATACCAAAAAGGCACTTTCCTTCCCTGAGGGGCCGAACCTGGTTGTAGATGATGGCGGCGACGCTACCTTGTTGCTACATCGCGGCTTGGAACGCGAACAGGAATATGCCCGCTCGGGTGCGCTGCCCGAAGTGTGCACCGATCATGCTGAGATTGAAACCGTGGATCGCCTCCTGAATGCAACCCTGGAGGAAGATCCACAATTCTGGCAGCGCACCAATGCCAGTATGCTCGGGGTCAGCGAAGAAACCACCACCGGAGTACACCGTCTGTATCAGATGGCGCGCGAGGGCAAGCTGCTGTTTCCGGCGTTCAACGTCAACGATTCGGTTACCAAAAGCAAGTTCGACAATCTGTATGGATGCCGCGAGTCTCTGATTGATGGAATCAAGCGCGCCACGGATGTCATGATTGCCGGCAAACGCTGCGTCGTACTGGGATATGGAGACGTAGGCAAAGGGTGTGCGCAGGCGTTCAGTGGCATGGGTGCCATGGTTTTTGTCACCGAGATTGATCCCATCTGCGCGCTGCAGGCGGCCATGGAAGGTTTCAGTGTGGTGGATATGGAGGAGGCCTGCACCTGGGGGGATATCTTTGTCACTACAACAGGGAATGTTGACGTTATTACCAGAGCCCATATGGACAGAATGAAGGATCAGGCCATTGTGTGCAATATCGGGCATTTTGATTCGGAAATTCAGGTTGATTCTCTCTTTACTGACCCAAAGCTCAAAGTGTTGGAGATCAAGCCACAAGTAGATCAAATTATCTGGCCCGACGGCAATAGCATTATTCTGCTCGCTAAAGGACGCTTGGTAAATCTTGGGTGCGCGACCGGACATCCAAGCTTTGTGATGAGCAACAGTTTTGCTAATCAGGTTCTGGCACAGATTGAGCTGTGGGAGAATAATGCCAACTACGACAAGCAGGTGTATGTGCTGCCCAAGGTGCTCGATGAGAAAGTAGCGGCACTCCATTTGGAAAAACTTGGTGTCAAACTGACACGTCTTACCCCGAAACAAGCGGCATACCTGGATATCCCCGTGGATGGCCCGTTTAAGCCGGATTACTACCGTTATTAGTCGATTCCAGGACCAATTCCAGGGTCGATTTTGAATTAACCGGTCGATCTTATGCACGGGCACGTACACACACGAACCTTTTTGTAGACTTCAAAACAACGCAAGCCCCACCGATGCAAACAGGTGGGGCTTGCGTTGTTGTATCAGCCCGGAGTTATTTTTAGCGCTGAAACCGGCTATTCTCTGGTAGACAGAATCAGAAAGATACTCAACAACAAAAATATAATATTGGCAGACCAGGCGGCTAAAATCGGGGGAAGGACTTCGGCGTAGCCGAAGGCAATAAGGGTAGACTGGGTGACGAAGAAGGCCATACCGATCATTATGCAGATCGAGATCCCAAGCCCGAGGTTGATGTTCCGCGATTTCTGCAGCGCAAAAGGGATCCCCAGCAGTGCCATGATGAGTGAAACCAGCGGCTGGGCTAGTTTTGCGTGCATGTCTACCTTGTACTTGGTGTTGTTGAGCCTGGCTTTTTCCAGCTGCTGGGAGATGTCACGTAATTCTGCATAACTGAGTTCTTCAGCCTCGTTTTCGGTAGAACTGAAATCATCTGGATTTTTGTTCAGTGCGATCGGGGTTTGTTTTACGCGGGATTCACGGACCAAAAGTCCAGTAGCGGGGTCAAACTCGCGCATCAATACATCTTGCGCCTCCCACGAACCTCCATTAAAAACAAGGCGTGCTGCCTTTATAGAGCGCTTATGCTCAAAGGCCGCGTTCAGTTCGTATATACTCACGCCGTACAAGATGGTGTTATCGTTGCCGCCAAAATCTATGTGATACATAGTGTCGCGGTCGCGAAACCAGATATCCTGTCGTTTGCCCAGCGCAGCCGGTTTCCCTTTTACCTCAACCCGCATGACATGATTGAATTTTTTCACCCCGGCCGGAACAACATATTCGTTGAGCAGAAAATGTCCGATCCCGATTAAACCCGCGACAAGCATGATCGGCATAATGATGCGGGGCAACCCTACACCGCCAGCGCGCATGGCGATCAATTCGTTGGTTTTAGAGAATCCTCCCAGGGTAAGGAAGATCCCCATGAGAACAGCCAAAGGTAAAACCTGGGAAATGATCAGTGGAGTTTTGGCGCCGAAATACAGCAGGTACAATGAGACGGGCGCGTTATGTTCAAGAAAATTGTCTGCGCGTCCAAAAAAATCTATGAGCAGGTATACCCCGCAAAATGAACTGAGGGAAAGAGCCATAATGCGGGCGAAAGTACCCAGCAGATAACGTTGAAGAATAGTCACGCCCGTTAAACCTGTCTGCGCCTGAATATGCCGTTGAGAAGAGTAGCAACTGCCCTGAATGGATTAAAAACGCGCTCATTTGCAGCACTAATGAATAAAAAGACACCACATGCTGCAAAAGTAAAGCCCGGGGTCAGCATGGTTAATGCAGGGGGCCAGTCTTGTTCAATAACCAGGGTCTTGCTGATACTTAAAAACATGTAGTAAATCATAAAAACAAGCAGCGATATAGCGAAGCCCGCCCCCTTGCTGGAACGATGCGAACTGATCCCGAGAGGAATTGCTATCAAGCTGAAGAGCAGAGGAGAGATAAGGAGAATAAAGCGTTCATATATTTCCGCTTTCAGTTCATGCTTACGCAACTTATCACCATCAACATCTGCGCTTACCTGTTGCAGCGAACTGAGCAATTGTGTGATGGTCTGCAACTTGGGGCGTATCGGGCTGTTTCCTTCCAGGGTGGAAGTGTCTTCCATCGATATATTGACGTCGTAGGTGGTAAAATTGATGATTTGCAGACTGGCCTTGGCATCAGTGCCGCTATCACGATGGATAGAGCCGTCATTCAGGTGAAGTAATAGATTGTTGCTGCTTTTATTGGTCACCAGTTTTCCTGTTTTAGCGGTAATAATGGTCTTTTGCGAACCGATACGGGTATCGCTGATGAACACCCCCTGCAGTTGATTGGTGGCATGAAAAACTTTATCTGCAAAAAGGGTTAACCCAGGAAAAGAGTCGTTGAATACTTGAGCCTTTATTGCACTTGATGCTTTCTCCATAGCGACATTGATGGCAATGCTGCGCATGTTCTTCTGCCCGATTGGTTCGGCATACATAGCCAGATAGGCGCTTGCAGCACACACCAGAAGTGCCAGCATGATTACCGGTCCGGCCATCCTGTACACACTGATCCCGCACCCCTTCATCGCTACTATTTCACTGTCGGCCGACATGCGCGCAAAGGTGAGCAAAACCGCAAGGAGAAACGAAAGCGGCATGGTGATGAGGAGAAATGATGGCAGCATGGCGACGAATAATGCGGTGACAGAGCCAGGAGACACTCCACTACCTATTATAAGGTCTGCCAATTTCAACAGGCGGCTCAGCAGTACTATAAAGGTGAAAAGAGTCAGGCTGAGGACGAAATTGACTGAAATTTCGCGGGCAATATATGTCTGAATTCTAAGAGCGCTCATCGTGGGCGGATAGTATTACAATATGCTTGGCTTGTAAATCGAATCTGGCTTAATTTCCTTGCACTACAACCCTGTGCCGTGTTATCAAACGCTGATGTGCAAAATACACACGCCTGTGTGAACATGCGCTCGGTTTTTGCTGTGGTCAATGGCGACCGGTGGCGGCAAATAGCGCTGTTGCAAACACACCAGGCGGAGGATTAAACCAATTTCAGCTACACTATGGAGAGGAACAATTTAAGATGGCAAAAGTTTCAATGAAGCAACTGCTCGAAGCCGGGGTTCATTTCGGACATCAGACCAAGCGCTGGAATCCCAAAATGAAACCCTACATCTTTGGCGCCCGTAATGGAATCTATATTATTGATCTGCAGCGAACTGTACGTTATTTCCGTAGCGCCTATGACTTTGTCAAGAGCGTAGTGGAGGATGGCGACAGTGTACTGTTTGTAGGGACTAAAAAACAGGCGCAGGAAGCTATCCGTGAAGAGACTGAGCGTGCGGGGCAGTTTTATGTTAATAATAGGTGGCTTGGTGGTATGCTGACAAACTTTGCCACGATTAAGGGCAGTATAGATCGCCTCAAAAAGATTGAAGCGATGGCGGAGGATGGCACGTTTGAGCTCCTGACCAAAAAAGAAGTGCTGCAACTTGAGCGTGAGCGAATTAAACTCGAGCGTAGCCTGGGTGGCATCAAAAACATGACCAAGCTGCCCGGAGCCATGTTTGTAATTGATCCTAAAAAAGAGGCCATCGCAGTCAAGGAAGCGCGGAAGCTTGGGATTCCGGTGGTAGCTGTTGTAGACACCAACTGCGATCCGGACGAAGTTGACTACATTATACCGGGCAACGATGATGCGATTCGCGCCATCCGGCTGTTTGTGGCAACCATGGCCGACGCCTGCCTGGATGGCAAGCAAGCCTCTGAAGCAGCTGCACTCTCTGAAAAAGAGGGTGCTGACTCCGAAGAGCAGCAGGAAGCCGTTCAGGGAGCCTGACCTTGGATAGGATAACAATATAAAAAAGCGACCAGTACATTTTATTATGTATCTGGTCGCTTTTATTGGCAGCGTACGCCCATATCCATGCGCATGATGCGGGTTATGCCGTACGCAGCAGCTGTTACGCTTAAACCATTTTGCAGCATTCTTCCGAATTGTCTTCGGAATTGAAAATAACACAGGAGAGAAAATCTTATGGCTAAAATTACCGCATCTATGGTAGCAGAGTTGCGCAGCAAAACCGGCGCAGGGATGATGGATTGTAAAAAAGCGCTGAGCGAAAACTCTGGCGACTTTGATAAGGCTGTTGATTTTTTGCGTAAAAAAGGGCTGTCTGCCGCAGCTAAAAAATCAGGACGCACCGCAGCTGAAGGGCTGGTGGTCGTTGCGGGTTCTGGTACAGTAGGAGCCATAGTAGAGGTTAACGCCGAAACAGACTTTGTGTCCAAAAATGACGCGTTTGTCAATTTTGCTACCAGAGTTGCCGAACTGGTTGCAACCAAGTCACCGGAAAATCTGGAGGCATTACTTGCGTTTCCATTCCCAGGAACTGATCGTAGTGTCGCTGAAGAGCAGGTACATCAGATCTCCACTATTGGTGAGAATATCAATATTCGTCGGTTTGAGCGCCTGGAAGCCACTAATGGCCTGATTGATTCTTACGTTCACGGCGCAGGCAAAATCGGGGTGATCCTTGCACTCCAAAGTGATAAAGCTGACACTGCCGCAGTGCAGGCAGTTGCCAAGCAGTTGGCTATGCATATTGCTGCGGCTGCACCTCAGTATCTTCGCCGCGAAGATGTTCCAGCTGAAGTGGTAGAGAAAGAGAAAGAGTTCATGCGCGCCAAAGCGCTTGAGAGTGGGAAGCCGGAAAAAATCCTGGAAAAGATTGTCAGCGGTCAGATTGATAAGTTCTTCAGCGAAATCTGTCTGTTGGAACAGTCCTTTGTTGTAGATCCGGATCTTAAAGTCAACGAGTTGCTGGAAAAGACCGCTAAAGAGGTTGGTGCAGAGGTGAACCTGCTTGACTTTGTGCGGTATCAGCTCGGCGAGGGCATTGAAAAGAAAGAATGCGACTTCGCTGCTGAGGTAGCAGAAATGACCAAGTAGTAACCAAGTGATAGTATGGTTTTCCCATTTTCCAACACACTGGACAAACTTTAGATTGAGGTATCAATGACTCGTCCTGAACCGCGCTATAAAACTATACTGCTCAAACTCAGCGGAGAAGCTCTGGCCGGGGAACACGGCTATGGTATCGATCCTGCAGTTATAGGCGGTATTGCTGCCGAAATTAAAGAGGTTATTGAACTCGGGGTACAGGTATCACTGGTAATTGGTGGCGGGAATATTTTTCGCGGAATTGCCGCCTCGGCCGCCGGGATGGACCGATCCAGCGCTGATTATATGGGGATGCTTGCCACCGTTATGAACAGTCTGGCGATGCAGGATTCTCTCGAAAAAATTGGAGTTAAAACCAGGGTTCAGTCAGCCATCGAGATGCGTGAAATAGCGGAGCCCTATATCAGGCGGCGCGCGGTCCGACATCTGGAGAAGGGGCGGGTGGTTATTTTTGCTGCCGGTACCGGAAACCCGTACTTTACGACAGATACTGCTGCAAGTCTGCGCGCTATGGAGATTGGCGCCGAGATAATCTTGAAGGCCACTAAGGTTGATGGTGTGTTCAATGCAGACCCGGCCCTGGATGCCGATGCGGTGAAATTTGCTTCCCTTTCGTATCTGGATGTGCTCAAACAGGGACTGCAGATCATGGATTCCACCGCTACATCTCTGTGTATGGATAACAAGCTGCCTATTCTGGTATTCAACCTTACGCAGAAGGGCAACATAAAGAAAGCAGTTCTCGGTGAGGATATTGGCACTATTGTAAAGGGGGAGTAGGTTATGTTTCAGGAGATAGAGAAACAGGCTAAGCAGGCGATGGAAAATGCAGTGGAAGCTCTGCGGCGTGAGTTCCGCCGGGTGCGAACCGGGCGTGCTTCCGCCGATATCCTCAATGAGGTGCGCGTTGATTACTATGGCTCCTCCGTGCCAGTAAGTCAGGTCGGAACAATCTCTGTGCCTGAGGCTCGCCTTATCACTATCCAGCCATGGGAGAAAAGCATTATTCCCGCCATTGAGAAGGCCATCTTTAAATCAGATTTAGGGCTTACCCCGACATCCGATGGCATCATGGTCCGTATCCCTATTCCACCCCTTACGGAAGAACGCCGCAAGGAGATGGTAAAACAGATCAAGGCCAAAACTGAAGATGCCAAAATCAGTATTCGCGGCGCGCGTCAGGATGCCAACACCAGTTTGAAAAAACTGGAGAAGGATAAAAAGATCACGGAAGATGAACTGAAGCGCGATGAAAAGCTGATCCAGGATTTGACCGATACCTATGTAAAAAGAGTGGATGAGGTTTTCAGCACCAAAGAAGACGAACTCATGGAAGTGTAAGTACACGGCATAGTTTGAAGATAAAAGGGGGGCTGTGAGCCCCCTTTTTTTTTCGCCTTTTTCACTGCTGCGGATAAAATTCCTGCCGGAGGATAATGAACGCTCAGGATTACACTTCTGGCAGAGTACTTGCTCCCAGGGACGCGAACATGTTAAAAGCTGACTACGGAAAGTTGTTTAGCATTTGGCCGTTATTCCCTGCATTAAAGCAGAGTTAAAGTAGGATTACAGTATGGATAGACCTGAACATATAGCTATTATAATGGACGGCAACGGACGCTGGGCGCGGCAGAACGGTTTACCCCGTTTTGCCGGGCATCAGGAAGGGGTTAAGACTGTCCGCCGCATTGTTCAGGAATGTTCACGTCTGCAAATCAAGTATCTGACCCTTTATGCTTTCAGTTCAGAAAACTGGCATCGTCCGGAACAGGAAGTGCATGCTCTTATGGGGCTGTTGGATACATATCTGACCAGTGAAATAGCGCTGCTGCAGAAAAACGACATCCGCCTGAACGTGATAGGCAATCTTGGACGTCTACCCGAAGAGTTACGCCATAAAGTGCAGGATAAATTGAGGCAGACTGAAAACAACACAGCCATGGTGCTGACCCTTGCCCTTTCCTACGGAGCACGTGACGAGATTGTCCGTGCCGCACGCTCTGTTTGTGCAGAAGTTGCGAAACATGGACTCGAACCTGAAGATATAGATGAAAAGATGTTTGCGTCCCATCTGGATACGGCCAGCATGCCTGATCCGGATATCCTTATCCGGACTAGTGGCGAACAGCGGGTAAGTAATTTCCTGCTGTGGCAGATAGCTTACTCCGAACTGTTTTATTGCTCCTGTTTCTGGCCGGAGTTCGGCACAGAACATCTGGAGGCCGTGCTGCAGGAGTATCAGAATCGTTGCCGTAGATTTGGACGGATCAACGGGGAAATATTTCCGCAGTAAACCTTCCAACTTAATAAAGGACTATCGTGCTACGGGATAGAATTATAACCGCACTTGTCGTTCTACCGCTGGTGGTTTTACTGACTTTATATGCTGGCACCGGCACTTTTTTCGCTGTTGCAGTGGGAGTTGTCGTCCTGGCGGTGTTGGAATGTCTGCACTTGTTCCGCCCTCAGGCCGACACAGAAGTTAAGATTCTGGTTGTTCTTGGTGGGGTTGGGCTGTTCAGCGTGGCGTGCTGGAACCCGGAGCGGTTTTATGGCGCCTGCAGCGTGGCTTTTATGCTGTTGGGGATATTCTACCTGTTTCGCTTTAAAGATATCATTCTGGTTATAAACGACTGCGCGGTAGTGTTACTGGTCTGGCTATATATCCCGCTGCTGTTGAGTTATGTGGTGTTGCTGCATGCTCAGCCAGACGGCCATAAGCTCGTTCTCCTGGTACTTTTTATGACTATGTTGTGTGATTCAAGCGCATATTTCGCTGGTACGCGCTGGGGGAAACATCGTCTGTATCCAGCGGTTAGCCCTAAGAAGAGTGTCGAAGGTGCATTGGGTGGTGTTTGTGGGGCGGTGCTGGCAGTTCTGGGGTCGAAATGGTTGTATATGCCGGAATTAAGCCTGGTAGCTGGGCTTGGCCTCGGGATTCTGGTTGGCATATTTGCCCAAATCGGAGATCTGTTCGAGTCATTATTGAAACGTTCGGCCCAAATCAAGGATTCAGGCCAGTTGTTTCCAGGACACGGAGGGATGCTTGACCGCTTGGACAGCCTTCTATTCTCTTTCCCGGTCGCCTATCTGTATGTCCGGCTGGTGCTTCAATGAAACGTAAACACATTGCAGTACTGGGCTCCACCGGTTCTATCGGTGTGAGCACCCTTGAGATTGTGCGTGCGTTCCCTGCCCGTTACACCATTGCCACCCTTGCGGCCGGCCGAAACATCAGGTTGCTTGAAGCACAGATTCGAGAATTTAGCCCCAGGCTGGTGTCGGTAGAGAGCAAGAATGATGCAACGGTATTGCGGCAACGGATTGCCGACCTTGATGTTGAAGTTGTGTCCGGGGTCGATGGTGTGCGACGGTGTGCCACCTGGGAAAGTGTTGAAATGGTTGTCTCCGCCATTGTCGGCGCTGCTGGCCTGGTGCCCACGTTGGCCGCTATTGATGCGGGGAAGGATATCGCCTTGGCAAACAAGGAGGTCCTCGTTGCCGCCGGTGAACTGGTGATGCGTGCAGTGAAAAAGCACGGTGTCAGGCTTCTTCCGGTAGACAGTGAGCACTCAGCGGTCTTTCAAGCGATGGCGGGGCAACGGAATGAGGATATTCGTCGGATCATCCTCACCGCCTCGGGCGGCTCTCTGTGGCACTGTAACCCTGAACAACTGGAGCACGCAACACCCCAGCAGGCTCTGGCGCACCCCAATTGGTCTATGGGACGCAAGATAAGTATTGATTCAGCCACTATGATGAACAAGGGGCTTGAAGTGATCGAAGCGGCCTGGCTGTTTGATCTTCCGGTGGAGTCTATTGATGTCCATATCCATCCCCAGAGCATTGTGCACTCGATGGTTGAGTATGTGGATGGGGCGGTTATGGCACAGCTCGGAGTGCCGGACATGAAAACACCGATAGCTTATGCGTTGGCCTGGCCCGAACGTCTGACCCTTAACCTTGAACCCCTTGATTTATGTAAATTGTCAGCGCTTACGTTTTGTCTCCCGGATAATAAACGTTTTCCATGCTTATACCTGGCATATCAGGCGATGCAGGCTGGCGGCGGCGCTCCAGTGGTTATGAATGCCGCCAACGAAATTGCGGTCGACGCTTTTTTGCACGAACAGATCGGATTTATGGATATTCCCAAGCTCATTCAAGAGGTGCTCGACAGTCTGGGGCACCAAGCTGTACATAATTTAGAAGAGATCCTGGACCTTGATTCACAGGCGCGCGCTAAAGCCAGAAGCCTGACCCGAATTTCACCATATAAGCGGAGTGTGTAGATGATTACGCTGTTAGCCGGCATCCTGATGTTGGGTGTACTGGTGTTTGTACATGAATTTGGACATTTCGCCGTTGCCAAATTAGCTGGAGTAAAGGTTCTGCGGTTTTCGTTAGGCTTCGGGCCTAAAATTATCGGCCGCACCTGGGGGGAGACCGAATATCAGATCAGCCTTATCCCGTTAGGTGGATATGTGCAGATGCTTGGCGAGGGAATTGGCGCAGACGGTGAAAGCATTGAGCTAGACCCGCAGGAGCGCCAGCGCAGCTTTGCCCACAAATCTGTTGGGCGCAGAATGGCTATTGTAGCCGCCGGGCCGCTGATGAATTTGCTCCTGCCGTTGCTGCTTTTACCCTGGGCCTATTTTATTGGGGTAAGTATCCCGGCATACTTAGAGGAACCGCCATGCGTCGGGTATGTTATTGAGGGTTCAGCGGCTTCGAAGGCTGGTTTTGCGGTAGACGACTGTATTGAGGCCTTAAATACATATGCGGTCTCAAGTTGGAATGATACCAATAAGGCCCTTATCCCAGCTGCTGGTGATGAGCTGGTATTCAAGACGCTGCGGGGGAATGAAACGCTGTACCTCAGGATTGACGCCGCCAGCAACAATCTCGAAGGGCTGCAGTCGCTGGGAATATTGCCACGCCAGGCTCCAATTATAGGCACACTCAGTTCTGGAATGCCTGCGCTTGCAGCTGGATTGCAGCAAGGTGATACCATTGTCAGTATCGGCAATGAAACGATCAGGTCCTGGTATGATCTCCATCGCGCAATTCAGAATTTAAACGGCGCTGAGACAGTCTTTGTCGTGGAGCGTCAGGGCTCTTACCTTTCTTATTCCATCACCCCCCAGTGGGATCAAAACCGGGAGGTCTGGATCGTTGGTATCACCCCGCAGCACCGAAGCGTCCAGCAGGAATATACGCTGCTTGGGTCGGTTCAGGCAGGTTTTGAACGCACCAAGGAGTTGATCTCCTTGACGGTTACATTTATTCGCAAGATGGTTGCGGGTAATGTTGCGACCGACAATATTGGTGGCCCGATCATGGTGATGCAGATCGCCGGACAGGCAGCGCAGACAGATCTGAGCACAATCCTGACGGTGTTGGCTTTTATCAGCATCCAACTGGGAATATTGAATTTATTGCCGGTGCCGGTACTCGACGGAGGCCACCTGATATTTTTTCTCTATGAGCTTATTTTCCGGCGTCCATTATCGTTAAGAGCACGAGAGGTAGCACAGCAGGTTGGTCTCGGGTTATTGCTTTTGCTCATGCTGCTGGCGTTCTACAATGACTTGGCCAGGTTGTTTCTGCAATAACTGGAACAGCGTAATCCGGCTACACTAACCGGTGCAGACAAACTGGCGGTGAGGACAGATGCAACAACTATTGCTGAGTTTTGATACATCCACACCATGTGGCAGTGTGGCTTTAGTAAGGGACACAGTGGTCCTGGCCGAATTTCGCCTCGAGGTAAAACATCGGCCCCACTCCGATTACATCCTGCGTTATGCCCGCCTGTTGCTGCAGGAGTGCGGGTATGCGCTGGGTGATGTGACAGGACTGTGTGTCGTACATGGCCCTGGTTCATTCACCGGCCTGCGTGTCGGCCTGGCGACGGTTCAGGGGCTGGCGCAAGGTTTGCGTCTGCCGGTATATCAGGCGTCGTCGCTTCTGGTTATGGGGTTTATGTACGGCCCTTCCCCCTGCCCGCAGTATTGTTTGCTCGATGCCCGCAAACGTGAACTCTATGGGGCGCGCCTGCAGTGGGACCACGAAGGACCGAGAATCGCGCAGATGTTTGTTTTGCCTCCCGCACAAGTGTGTGATCTTATAAACGCGCATACCGCCACCCACGCCGAAAAAGGGCCTGTTGTTTTGATCGGGCAGGGGGGAGGATTGTGGCGGGAGCTGTTCATCCAAAAGTGCCATGCGAATCTTTATTTTTCCGGCCCGACGGCACAGTATCCCTCTGCCGCAGGTGCCGCGCTGCTGCGGGGCCATTGCCCCGCGAGTGTCCCTGCTGTGCCCGTGAACAGTGTTCAGGCTGTGTACGTGCGCCCATCGGACGCTGAACTGCAAAATGGTGAAACAGCAGAGTGACAATAGCTGAAACTTCTTCCCCCCTTCGAATCAACAGAGTTGACATTTTGCCTGACACTTGGGTACTGTAAATGCATACATATATGCTTGTTTGGGTGACCCTAACGCAGGAGGTGTCTAGATGGATATGAGCCAGGATGAAATAGCTCAATTGACAGCAGAAAACCCTCATTTCAGGATGCTTTACGAACAGCATCAAGTGTTTGAAAAACAGTTGCGCAGATACGAAGAGAGTGTTTATCTGTCCACCCAGGAAGAGCTGGAACGCAAGAAAATCCAGAAACTCAAACTTGCAGGTAAAGATGAAATGAAGCAGATTTTGGCACACATCAGAGCACAGTAACTTGTGACTCTGATGCTCAGGCAGTGTATTAAAAGGGTTTGGGACTTCCCAAACCCTTTTTGTACTCTTGAGCTTTTTTTGTGCTACCAAATAATAGTATTTTACGCTCAAACCACAAGGTTCTTCTCTTTTGATCTTCGAGAGTCAGTATAAAGAGGGAACCCCTTGGTTTTATCGATAAAAAAGCTGGCATTCAGATTTAATTTTAATGGTTAACAGTGAGGACGCAGATGGGTAGATATAGATCAGCTACATCAGTATCAGGGAGAAATATGGCCGGTGCCAGAGCGCTGTGGCAGGCTACCGGGGTAGAGAAGGGCGATTTCGGTAAGCCGGTAGTGGCAGTGGTCAATTCCTTTACCCAGTTTGTTCCAGGGCATGTCCATTTAAAAGATTTGGGTCAGCTTGTTGTTACGCAGGTTGAAAAACATGGCGGTATTGCCAAAGAATTCAACACTATGGCCATATGTGACGGAATCGCCATGGGGCACGGAGGCATGCTCTACAGCCTCCCCTCACGGGAGCTGATAGCCGATACCGTGGAGTACATGGTAAATGCACACTGCGTCGATGCCATGGTGTGTATCTCAAACTGCGACAAGGTTACGCCGGGGATGCTTATGGCCTCCATGCGTCTGAATATTCCCACAATATTTGTAACCGGAGGACCAATGGAAGCCGGGCATGCCAGCATCGGTGGAAAGGATGCGGCCCTTGACCTGGTTGATGCAATGGTTGCTGCGGCGGATTCTGATGTAACTGATGCTGAGGTTGAACTGTACGAAAAGCACTCATGCCCTACCTGTGGTTCGTGTTCCGGGATGTTTACCGCAAATTCTATGAATTGTTTGACCGAAGCGTTGGGGATGAGTTTTCCCGGCAATGGAACATTGCTGGCGACACACGTAGAGCGAAAGCAGCTTTTTTTGCAGGCCGGTGCGGAGATAGTCACCTTGGCCAGACGCTGGTATGAGCAGGACGACGCTTCAATTCTGCCACGCTCCATTGCCACTTTTGCCGCCTTTGAAAATGCCATGCGTCTCGATATCGCTATGGGAGGTTCGACTAATACCGTTCTGCATCTGCTGGCTATCGCGCATGAGGCTGAAGTTGATTTTACCATGCAGAACATCAATGAATTGTCCCGTCAGACCCCGAACCTGTGCAAGGTGGCACCGGCAGTGCAGCGCTACCATATTGAGGATGTACATCGAGCCGGGGGAATTTTCGCAATTTTGGGTGAACTCGAGCGCGCCGGGTTGTTAAATCGCGATGTGAACACCATCCATGCAAAAACCTTGGGAGATGCACTCGAAATCTGGGATTTGCGCCGCACTGATTCCACCACGGTTAAAAATATGTACCTGGCCGCTCCAGGGCGCAGACACAACCTGGAGCCGTTCAGCCAGAATACGCGCTGGCCTGATGCAGATCTTGATCGGCAGCATGGCTGTATCCGCTCTGTGCAGTATGCATATAGTAAGGATGGAGGCTTAGCGGTTTTGTATGGGAATGTGGCTCCAGAGGGCTGTATTGTCAAAACTGCGGGAGTGGACGATTCAATTCTTACATTTTCCGGTCCGGTTAAAATTTATGAGAGCCAGGAAGAGTCCATTGACGCTATTTTAAACGGCGAGGTGGTAGGGGGTGATGTTGTAATTATCCGCTACGAAGGCCCGAAAGGGGGGCCTGGAATGCAGGAGATGTTATATCCCACCAGCTACCTTAAATCCAGAGGCCTTGGCAAAGCGTGTGCGCTGGTGACTGACGGACGCTTTTCCGGTGGCACTTCAGGGCTCTCCATAGGGCATGTCTCGCCGGAAGCGGCTGAACAGGGGCCTATAGCGCTGCTCGAACCCGGTGATATCATCGATATCGATATTCCGGCTAGAACTATTGATGTCCGTCTAACTCCGCAACAGTTGAGCGAACGCAAGCAACAGATGCAGCAGCGTGGAGAACATGCATGGAAACCGGCACAGCGTCAACGGGAAGTGAGCAAAGCGCTGCAGGCCTATGCCGCGTCCACCACAAGTGCCGCACAGGGCGCGGTGCGGGATGTGACTCAACTACACAGAAAATAAGCAGGTAAACGTTGGTAGAATTGGCAATTGATTGTGTAACTGCACCACTGGCGGATAGTATCGCATAAACCTTAAAGTATAATTGCAACTCAACTGTACAATGGACAGTTTTCTGGAGGTGAAACGGTGAAAAAAACAGGTTCCCAGATATTGCTTGAATGTCTGCAGCTCGAAGGGGTTGAGACTATTTTCGGCTACCCAGGTGGTACAGTTATCAATCTGTATAATGATCTGATGGATACGCCTATAAATCATATTCTTACGCGGCACGAACAGGCTGCGGTACACGCTGCAGATGCGTATGCGCGTTCAACCGGTAAAGTTGGAGTTGCGCTCGCAACCAGCGGGCCAGGTGCGACCAATACCGTAACCGGGATAGCAACCGCCCACATGGATTCTACCCCTATGGTGATTATAACGGGGCAGGTTCCTACCCCACTTATCGGGAATGACGCATTCCAGGAAGCCGATATAATTGGGATCACACGCCCAATCACCAAACATAATTACCTGGTCCGTGACGTAAAGGACTTGGCTCGAATTGTAAAGCAAGCGTTTCATATCGCCCGTACTGGGCGTCCGGGTCCAGTGTTGATTGATCTGCCTAAGGATGTTCAGGTGGCCAGTACTACGTTTTCATATCCCGATACGGTCGAAATGCGCGGCTACAAGCCCACAATTACCCCCAATCCACGTCAGTTGGATAAAGCGGTGGAGATGATTCTGGCCGCGCGCAAGCCGGTGCTGTATGTTGGCGGCGGTGCTACCCTGTCCGATGTCGACAAGGAGCTCATGGCATTGGCAGAGGCTATCCAGGCACCGGTTACAACGACTCTGATGGGGATGTCGAGCTTTCCCAGAAGACATCCGCTTTCGTTAGGGATGCTGGGGATGCACGGCACTTTTTACGCTAACATGGCGGTAACCAACTCCGACCTTCTTATAGCTCTCGGGGCAAGATTCGATGACCGCGTCACCGGCAAAATTGCTACATTTGCCCCTAACGCCAAAATTATCCATGTTGACGTCGATCCTACCTCCATTAAAAAGAATGTCCGGGTAGATCTGCCTGTTGTAGGAGTATTGCCCAAGGTTCTGCCCGGTCTGCTTGAACGTCTGCAGAAAAACGCCGCGGCATTAGAACGCGTCGTGGCCGCATCACAGCCGTGGCGCGATCAGGTAGATGAGTGGAAAGAGCAACATCCGATGGCATACAAAAATACCAAGACCACCATAAAGCCGCAGTATGTTATCGAGAAATTGTGTGAGCTCACCGCTGACGATGCCATTATTACCACCGAGGTTGGACAACATCAGATGTGGACAGCCCAGTTCTATGATTTTTCCGTGCCCCGCACTTTTATTACCTCCGGTGGACTGGGCACGATGGGTTTTGGCCTTCCCGCTGCACTTGGCGCCCAAGTAGCTTTCACTGGGCGCCAAGTTATCGACATCTCCGGGGATGGTTCCTTTCAGATGAATTCGCAGGAGCTGGCAACCCTGGTGCAGTACCGTTTACCGGTCAAAATAGTAATACTGAACAATAATTTCCTTGGAATGGTGCGCCAGTGGCAGCAGCTCTTTTTCGATAAACGTTACAGCCAGACCTGTATGGAACTGCCGATAGATTTTATAAAGCTGGCTCAGGCTTATGGTGCGGAAGGCTTCCGCGCCACTAAACCCGAAGAGGTAGAAAAAGTTCTGCGTCAGGGGCTGGAGACTCCAGGTCCGGTAATTATGGAATTCAAGGTAGCGCGGGAAGAAAATGTTCTGCCTATGGTACCAGCAGGGGCCGGACTCAACGAGATGGTTCTGGCTTCATAGTAACTATAAAAGGTGGGGGTTCTTACATGAGACACACAATTTCAATTCTGGTAGAAAATGAGTTCGGAGTTTTACCGCGCGTGTCCGGGCTGTTTTCCGGGCGTGGGTTCAATATAGAGAGCCTTTCAGTGGCGCCGACGCTGGATGAAACCATATCTCGTATGACCATTGTTACCTATGGTGATGACCGTATCCTGGAGCAGATCACCAAACAACTGAATAAACTGGTTGACGTTATAAAGGTTATTGATTTCACCGACCAGCCGTTTGTGGAACGGGAAATGGCGATGGTGAAAATTACAGCTGACATGCAGACTCGAGCAGAGATTTTACGGATTGTAGATATTTTCAGGGCTAACGTGGTAGATGTCACGCCGCGCTCATATTCCATCGAAGTTACTGGAGCTCCAGGTAAAGTTGATGCCATGATTGAGCTTCTGCGCCCCATGGGCTTGAAAGAGATCGTTCGCTCCGGCCCTATCGTCCTTGGACGTGGCCCCAAAGCCTGGAAAAATGAAGACTGATAAATTCTATGGGCTAAGGATGGTTATAACTGCGGGTCTTTCCTGCATGCACCGGCAAGACCCGGTTTATCATCTGTACACCTAAGGTAGCTGCAGGCAAAAACTTTGCCGTAAAGATTATGATGGTGTATATTGGCGCAGTTTTGATGGATCTTTGGTTGAAAAACTTGCGTACAGCGAAATCACAGGATGGAATAAATGCGAAATCAGAATCAGCCCGTGGTCGTAGAAGGTTATCCCTTTATTGGTTTGTTTGCGTTTGTAACCTTGGTATTTTCCCTGCTGGAGTGGAGTTTTCTGGCGGTTATTTTTTTGTTACTGACCCTGTTCACGGTTTATTTTTTCCGCAACCCAGATCGCACTATTCCCCAGGACGACAATATTGTGGTTGCCCCCGCGGATGGCAAAGTGGTGTATGTCGGCAAGGTCAGGGAAGACAGATTTTTGCATGAGGAAGTGTACAAAGTCAGCATTTTTATGTCAGTTTTCAATGTACACGTCAATCGGGTGCCGGTTTCTGGAACCGTGCTTGACCAGTTCTACACCAAAGGTGGTTTTATAAACGCGTCTCTGGATAAAGCGAGCACTGAGAACGAACAGGCTGGGATGCTTATTGAGGACAGCCATAAAAATAAATTTCTGGTGGTTCAGATAGCGGGATTGATAGCACGCCGTATTGTTACATATCCGATAACTGGAGCCGTGCTGGAGCGCGGCCAGCGCTATGGTCTTATCCGCTTTGGTTCGAGGGTCGATCTCTACATGCCGGCCAATGTACAACTGCAGGTAAGTCTAGGCGATCGTTGTGTTGGTGGTGAAACAATATTGAGCAGGTTAGGATGATTGAAGACATCGATGTAAAGCGCGGAAGTCTGCGCAAGGGGGTTTATATACTCCCGAATCTTATCACCACGGGCGGGCTGTTTGCCGGGTTTTACGGCATTATTGCCAGCATGCAACAGGCTTACCATGTCGCAGCGTGGTTTATTCTTATTTCAGCAGTTTTTGATGTGTTGGATGGCAAAATAGCTCGTCTTACTGGAACCACAAGTCGCTTCGGGGTGGAGTACGATTCTCTTTCCGACCTGGTTGCCTTTGGAGTCGCACCCGGAATTTTAATGTATTCCTGGGCGCTTGAGCCCTTTGGACGCCTGGGCTGGCTTGCTGCGTTTTTATATGTGGTCTGCGGTGCGTTGCGCCTGGCACGTTTTAACGTTCAGGCCAATACGGTGGAATCCAAAAACTTTGTCGGACTGCCTATCCCCGCAGCCGCCTGCACCGTTGCTGCTTGCGTCCTTCTATTCTACTATCTGGGGGGTGCCGGCACCATCCGGATGGTGTCCGTGGTGATTCTTATTTATGCTCTTGCGGCTTTAATGGTCAGCAACATAACGTTTTATTCCTTCAAAGATCCAGCCCTGTTCAAACGGCGCCCTTTCTGGAATCTGGTGCTGGCGGTTTTTATCATTTTGATAATAGTGGCGCGCCCCGAAATAATGATTTTTGTTATTTGCCTGATCTATACTCTGTTTACCCCAATCTTGGCGGGGTTGGCGCAGTTGCGCAGGTATAGAAAACGCCGCACCCGGGTTTAGCCGGGCAGAACCCGGTTTGCCCTCAGTGAAAAAACGTTGTTGCAGGAGAATTCGGGGTTAAATTCATTGACTCGGACGTAGTGGTAAGCTAGAAATATAAGAAGCTTAAAGGCTGTGAAGAGGAGTAGTAGGTGTCTAGGCTCTGTCGAGAGAACCGGCGGTTGGTGTGAGCCGGAACAGAGCAGCATTGAACTCGCCTCGGAGCTGCGGTGATGAACTTCAGTCAGGCCTATTGCCTTGACATGGACCTCGACATGGACTAGTTGCCGCCGTAAAGCCGGCGTTATCGGCTAATTAAGCACCCCCCATAAAAGAGATAACCGCAGCAGTTGTTCTGAAGCCGTTGTCTCGTTGGGTTTCCGTAGAGTTTCTATGGATGATGGGGGGTGGAATCAGGGTGGTACCGCGAAGCATTCAAGCTCTCGCCCCTGTATTAACCATACAGAGGCGCGGGCTTTTTTTGTTTGTGCCCAAAAGCTACTGCAGCAGATGTTTATTTTTGAGAGGAGGTGGTTATGTGGAATCGGACCTAAGTGACCTTACTGTTCAGAGGTTTGGTGTTACAGCACTTAATGCACGTTTCATACGCCGCCTGCACACACAGTCGCAGTAGGCACAACGTTCAGGAGAAATACGATGAGTGATAGAAAAAAAATAATTATTTTTGATACGACGTTACGTGACGGAGAGCAATCGCCTGGCGCTAGCATGACTATAGATGAAAAGCTGCGCATCGCGGCACAGCTTGAGAAAATGAACGTAGACGTCATAGAGGCTGGCTTTCCTATTGCGTCTCCGGGAGATTTCGAGGCGGTCAAGCGCATTGCACAGACGATTAAGGGGCCGCAGATATCCGGACTTGCGCGCGCCAGTGATGCAGATATAGATCGCGCATGGGAAGCCCTGCAATATGCGGGAGAGCGCGGGCGAATCCATACTTTTATTGCCACCAGCGATATCCATATGAAGTACAAGCTCAAGATGAGTGAGGATGAAGTGGTTGAGGCAGCGGTTAAGGCGGTAAAGCGCGCGGTGGGCTATACCCGTAACGTTGAATTTTCCGCAGAAGACGCCGTGCGCACCAAGCTTCCGTTTCTGGCGCTGGTGATAGAGGCAGTGATAGAAGCAGGGGCCAGAACTGTTAACATCCCTGACACCGTCGGGTATACAATACCATCGGAATACCGTGAAATAATATCCTATCTTAAGAACAATGTGCCAAATATAGGGCAGGCGGTTATCTCGGTACACTGTCACAATGATCTCGGTCTTGCGGTGGCCAACTCTCTGGCGGCTGTACAGGCAGGGGCTGGTCAGGTAGAGTGCACCATTAATGGTATCGGAGAGCGTGCCGGCAACTGCTCACTCGAAGAAATAGTCATGACCTTGCGGACCAGGCAGGATATCCTCCCATATACTACAGATGTTGTGACTGAACACATCTACGCCACAAGTCGCTTACTGGCTACCGTTACCGGTCTTCAGGTGCAGGCGAATAAGGCGGTAGTAGGCGCCAACGCTTTTGCGCATGAAGCAGGAATCCATCAGCATGGCGTGATGATGGATAAGTCAACTTACGAAATCATGACCCCGGAATCGATCGGCTTGAATCAAAACAAGCTGGTGCTGGGCAAACACTCCGGACGCCATGCGTTTATCAAGCGGTTGCAGGATTTGGGCTACAGCCTCTCGAAAGAGGATATTCAGAAGGCCTTTGTCCGTTTTAAGGACCTTGCGGATATGAAGAAGGAAATATTCGATGAGGATCTGGATGCAATCATAGCCGACGAAATTATTCGCGTCCCGGAATGCTATAAGTTGTTGCAGATAAATGTGTCGTCCGGCTCTTTTGCGGCACCCACCGCAACGGTGCAGATGGAGGTGGATGGCAAAGTGGTCAAACGGGCTGAAATGGGTGATGGGCCGGTAGATGCAACCTTCAAGGCGATTAAAGCCTTGACCGGAACCGATGCGCATCTGTTGCACTTCTCAGTAGGAGCTATCACCGGCGGTACCGATGCCCTGGGAGAGT
>CAYUJC010000001.1:0-44561 GCA_964444945.1 uncultured Desulfuromonas sp. | reverse complement strand
TGCACCGTGCGTCTTGAAAAGGACGGGCGTGAGCAGCTGGGGCAGGGAGCACATTCAGACATCATTGTAGCGGCGGCCAAGGCATACATAAACGCTCTGAATAAGATTGCCTCTATTCGTACGCGGATGGAGCTCAATATATAGCTGAAGATGTGAATTTGAACATATGAACTGAGCGCACAGGGATTAGCCTTAGATGTTATCCTTCAGTTCAGGATGTATTTCACTATGGTTTTTCGCTATAGTGACGCAGTGGAAAAGCAGGACGTTCTCAATAAGGTAACGTCCTGCTTTGTGTTTGCCCGGGGGCCACCCCGAGTGTTGACGTTGAGTGTATACAGATAAATGCAGGAGAGATATATGGGTAAGACAATCGCAGAGAAAATTTTTGCCGCACATCTGAGGGATGAACCCTTCGCAGGGACTAAAGTCCTTAACCTTGATTGTGTGCTGTGCCATGAAATCACAACCCCGATAGCTATTGCTGATCTTGAATGGCGGGGCAAAGATCGGGTGTTTGATAAAAACAAAATTAAAGCTGTAATCGATCACGTTACGCCATCTAAAGACACCAAAACTGCAATACAGGCTCAAATGATTCGTGACTGGGCGCGGCGGCATGAGCTGCCGGATTTTTTTGATGTGGGGAGAAACGGGGTCTGTCATGCGCTGTTTCCGGAGAAAGGCTTCATTCGTCCGGGCTTTACCGTAATTATGGGTGATAGCCACACCTGTACCCATGGTGCGTTTGGTGCTTTTGCCGCCGGAGTTGGAACCACGGATCTGGAAGTTGGTATTTTAAAAGGGGTATGCGCGTTTCGACAGCCTGCCACTATCCGGGTGAATCTGCGCGGCAACCTTGCGGATGGGGTATATTCTAAAGACGTTATTCTGCATGTAATTGCCACGCTTGGAGTTGGCGGTGCCACTGATGCAGTGTTGGAATTCGCTGGCCCAGTGGTGGATGCCATGAGTATGGAAGCGCGCATGACCCTGTGCAACATGGCCATAGAGGCTGGCGCTACCTGTGGTATCTGTATGCCCGATGTAATAACTGCCGAATATCTGTGGCCATTTATCCAGGATGAATATCCGAACCTGGAGGCTGCCGTGGAAGACTTCAGGCGCTGGCATTCAGACGCTGATGCCGAGTATAAGCAAATTATCGATTTTGATCTTTCTGATCTGGAGCCGCAGGTTACCTGCGATTTCAAGCCGGATTGCGTTAAACCTGTCGGGGAGATGGCGGGGATCAAGGTTGATCAGGTATATATCGGCACCTGTACCAACGGGCGCATCGAGGATCTGCGTGTGGCGGCTAAAATACTTGATGGGCGTACTGTTGCCGATTCGGTGCGTGGAGTTCTGTCTCCCGCGACGCCGAAGATCTTCAGTCAGGCTATGGAAGAGGGACTGATTCAGATTTTCATGCAGGCCGGATTTTGCGTCACCAACCCCACTTGCGGTGCCTGTCTGGGTATGAGCAACGGGGTATTGGCTCCCGGCGAAGTGTGCGCCTCGACCAGTAACCGTAATTTCAACGGGCGTATGGGAAAGGGTGGCATGGTGCACCTGATGAGCCCCGCGACGGCCGCTGCCACCGCGATAACCGGAGTTATAACTGACGCGCGCACCTTGTAGGCTGGGGTTTGTCTGGAATTTTTCGATGGAAATTATTTAAAGTATATGGATGGATTTATGGAAAAGATTTTCAAAGGACCAGCAATTTTTCTTGATCGCAACGATATAAATACCGATGAGATCATTCCGGCAAGGTACCTTACAGAGGTAACTAAAGAGGCTCTGCGGCCATATATGCTGGAAGATCTCAAACTCGAAGGCTTTGATCCGACCGGAGATGAAATAAAGAACGCCCGTGTCGTTGTTACGCGGGAAAATTTCGGCTGCGGGTCTTCGCGTGAACATGCACCGTGGGTGTTTGAGGTCAATGGTGTCCACACCATTATCGCGCAGAGCTATGCGCGCATTTTTCGCCAAAATATGTTTAATGGCGGGATGCTCGCTATTGAACTCCCCGAAAAGGATATTGATGCCTTGTTTGCACTGCAGGAAAAGGGCTCTGTCTGTATAGATGTTGATGTTGACACCCAGTTGATCCATGCCAGGGCAGGGGAGGATAGCAGTGAATTCCACTTTGAAATTTCAGAGTTTGACAAAGCCCTGGTTAAAGCTGGAGGCTGGGTGGAATTTGCCGATGCCCGCTATTGATTGACTGGCTTTCCTGCCTACGCGTTTAACCCTTGCCTTGAGTGTGCCATTCGTGCCACATATGGTGAGCCAATGATGGCACATGTCTGGGGTTATCACCGGTGGCAGAGCTGAAATGGTTTGACATTTATCCTGTAACACCACAATTTGTTGCCCAGCGCATGTTTGCCCTGTCTGGTGCGGTTTACTGAATTAATGGTTTTTTTGATCTGGAGCCATACCCGTACAGGCTGTGTAGGTGGGTTTATATTTGATGTTAATTATTGATTGATCAGGTTAGTTAGGAGAGAGAAGTGGCGAATAATTCGTGGAAAATAGCTGTACTCCCCGGCGACGGGATTGGTCCTGAAGTGATGGACGAAGCGCTCAAGGTCCTGGATGTGGTCGCAGCAAAGTTCGGAGCCAGTTTTGCATACACGCACGCTCATGTTGGTGGCGCCGGGATAGACAATGAAGGTAAGGCATTGCCCGATGCAACGGTGGATTTATGTAAGGCTTCTGATGCGATCCTGTTTGGAAGTGTTGGGGGACCGAAGTGGGAATCACTGCCACCGGACGAGCAACCTGAGCGTGGAGCCCTGCTCCCGTTGCGCAAAATTTTCGGTCTGTTCTGCAATTTACGTCCCGCTATAATATTCCCGGCCCTGACCGGCAGTTCGTCCCTCAAGGAATCTGTCATCGAGGGTGGCTTTAATATCCTGGTGGTGCGTGAACTCACCGGAGGGATATATTTTTCCGAACCAAAGGGGATCGAGATCCGGGGCGGGGTGCGGTGTGGATATGACACCATGCTCTACACCGAGCCGGAGATCGAACGGATAACCAAGGTAGCTTTTGAAGTGGCCAGAAAACGGGGCAAGAAGGTGTGCAGTATCGATAAGGCCAACGTCCTGTCCACCTCTGTCCTCTGGCGCGAGGTTGTTGCCAGAGTCGCAAAAGATTATCCGGATGTGGAATTGAAGCATATGTACGTGGACAATGCCTCGATGCAGCTGGTGCGCTGGCCGAAACAGTTTGATGTAATGCTGTGCGGTAATATGTTTGGCGATATAATCTCTGACGAGGCCGCGATGCTCACCGGGTCGTTGGGGATGCTTCCATCTGCGTCTCTTGCTGAAGGGAGCTTCGGCATGTATGAGCCATCCGGGGGCAGTGCGCCGGATATTGCCGGCCAGGGGATAGCTAATCCTATTGCGCAAATACTATCTGCCGCAATGATGTTACGCTATTCGTTCAATATGCCAGAAGCCGCGACTGCGGTGGAAAAAGCTGTAGAAGATGTTCTGAATCAAGGATATCGCACTGGGGATATCCATCAAGGAACGCAGAATGAGATCAAGGTCAACACGGTGCAGATGGGTGATGCCATAGTAAAGGCACTAGCTTGAACTTGAATGTTAATAAAAATCACAGATTTAGGTAAAGGATAGAGACAATGAGAGTAGGGTTTGTTGGTTGGCGTGGCATGGTTGGCTCCGTTCTCATGCAACGGATGCAGGAAGAGAATGATTTTGCGGCACTGGATCCGGTATTTTTCTCAACCTCACAGGTGGGGCAAAAAGCTCCTTCACATCCCCCCTTTAATGGAGGTATGCTGGAGGATGCGGCAGATATCGACGCGCTGAAGCGGCTGGATGCCATCGTTACTTGTCAAGGGGGTGACTATACCAAGGCGGTACATGGGAAATTGCGCCAGGCGGGATGGGGTGGTTACTGGATCGATGCGGCCAGCACCCTGCGCATGGATTCTGGTGCAGTGATAATTCTCGATCCGGTAAACCGTTCTGTCATTGACACTGCCATGAGTAGCGGGCAGAAGGACTTTATTGGCGGCAACTGCACCGTAAGTTTGATGTTGATGGCCTTGGGCGGTTTGTTTCGTGCCGATGCGGTTGAATGGGTATCGTCTATGACATATCAGGCTGCATCTGGAGCCGGTGCCCCCAACATGCGTGAACTGCTGGCGCAGATGGGGGTGTTGAACGACTCTGTCGCCGATCTGTTGCAGGATCCCGGCTCAGCTATTCTCGATATTGACCGCAAAGTGACATCTACACTGCGTGGAGATCAGCTGCCGGTGGCTGAATTTGGCTATCCCCTTGCGGGGAGTGTGCTGCCGTGGATAGACCGTGAAGTTGAAGATGGGCAAAGTCGCGAAGAGTGGAAGGGCTATGCCGAAACCAACAAAGTCCTGGGGCTAAAACTACCTGTCCCTGTAGATGGAATATGTGTCCGTGTCGGGGCCATGCGCTGCCATGCCCAGGGTCTGACCATCAAGCTCAGACGGGATATCCCCATAGACGAGGTTGAGCACATGCTTGCCGAAGGCAACGCCTGGGTAAAGTTGATCCCCAACACCAGGGCTGCAAGCCTGGCAGAGCTTACCCCGGCGGCGGTTTCCGGTACCATGAATATCCCCGTAGGTCGGGTACGTAAGATGAAGATGGGGCCGGAATATCTGTCGGCATTCACCTGTGGCGACCAGTTACTCTGGGGCGCAGCCGAACCACTGCGGCGGATGGTACGTATTCTACTGGAGAGACGGTAGGGAAGATTCAATCTATTCTGTAGAGTAAGCTGCGGGTCGACCCATGGTCGACCCGCCTTGCGTTTAACCTGAAGTGACGGACAAAAGTAAATATGCAGTATAATATTGTTGTGGTAGGTGCTACCGGCCAGGTTGGCGGTCAGGTAATCCGGGAGCTTGAAGCGCGCGCATTTCCGGTTGGAAAACTGCTTGCCTTTGCTTCTGAGGAATCTGCAGGGGAAAGTGTAGAGTTTTGCGCCGAAATGGTGCTGGTTCAGCGCTTGGATGAAACCGCCTTTATCGGGGCGGACATTGTGTTTTTTTGTGTCCCGGAACATGTATGCTCTGCCCATCTGCCCCAGGCAGAGAAACAGGGAGCTTTCTGTATAGATTTAAGTGGAGCCGCCCGGCATGCTGCCGCGCCATTTATAGTTTCTGAGCTCTGCAGTACGCAGCAGTTGAAATCCTTGACAACGGTGGTGAGTCCCCCTGTTGCAGCAATTCAGGCTGCACTTCTTCTGACCCCTCTGCAGGTGAAATTCGGAATAAAAGAGGTGACTCTCACTGTGCTGCAAAGCGCCTCATCCCTTGGTGGTTGGGGAGTGAATGCACTGCGCAACCAGAGCGGAGCGCTTTTGAACGGGCGTCCTCTGGATGGTAAGGATTTGCCTGTAGATGCCCCCGCGCAGCTGGCATACAACCTCACCCCAGTCAGTGATGGAGGAGATGTCTATCCTGGCGTTGATGCCATCTGCAGTGCGCTGTGTCAGCTGCTGGGACAGCCTGAGATCTCCTGTGCCGCCGAACTTCTTCAGGCTCCAATTTTTTATGCTAACGGTTTAAGTGTAATGTGCACTGTTGCTGCCGAAGTTGATGCTGAAGTGGTATCTGCCTGCCTTTTGTCTCAGGCAGGAGTGAACGTTGTCAGTACCCCACTTATGCGCGAATTCGGCACCAGCACAGCGCCACAATATACCGAAGTACCGGTAATCGTTACCCGGGTGGCGAATAAGCAGCACATCACTCTGTGGTCGGTCATTGATAACCTGCGCAAAGGCAGTGCCTTAAATGCGGTGCAGATAGCAGAGACGTTTATCGCATGACTATAAGTCTCTACACTCTCACATCAGGAGAAAACATTTACTGTGCCCCGTGTTTGTTTGACCATAGAATATGATGGCACCGCCTACCATGGTTGGCAAATACAGCCGAATACACAGGGGCGCACTATTCAGGCCATCCTTGAAGAGGCCCTTGAAACGGTGATTAAGCACCCGGTAAGGCTGTATTCATCTGGACGCACCGATGCCGGGGTCCATGCCGTGGGAATGAAAGCGCACTTCGATACGGAAACACGTTTGCCGTTAAGTGCCTACCTGCAGGGGGTCAATTCACATCTGCCACAGGACATTGCCGTTGTAGCAGCTGCGTTTGGTCCGGACAACTTTCACGCACGTTTCGATGCACTGAAAAAACACTACCGCTACCGCATATATACGGCGTATATGCGCTCCCCGTTGCAGCGTCTCTACGCCTGGCATGTTCCGACACAACTCGATGTTGACGCAATGCGCGCTGCTGCGGCGCTGCTGGTAGGCAGACATGACTTCGCCGCTTTCAGATCCAGCTCATGTGTGGCGGCAACGACGGTGCGCACCCTTGAATCGATCACAATTGACGTGCAAGATGACTTCATATTAATTGATGTAGTTGGGGACGGATTTTTGAAAAACATGGTGCGGATAATAACTGGTGCACTCTATGCGGTTGGCACGCATAAAGTTGCAGCTGACGCTATCGACACTATGTTGAAATCAAAAGTCAGGCCACTTTCGATCATAACAGCTCCGGCCTGTGGATTGTGCCTGATGCAGGTTTACTATAAAAACTCGGGAATATGTACGTAAAGTGCTTGACGTAGCAGCACATATTCGCTATCTTTTGCCCTTCTGTGAGCCCCGAACAGCTACGCAGAATTTATATACATACGAGAGGATAACAATGAGCACGCAAACAGTTAAAGAAAAAGAGATCGAGCGCAACTGGTATATCATCGATCTGGGTGGCAAAGTACTTGGGCGGACCGCCACAGAGATTGCGCGTATACTCCGAGGTAAGCATAAACCGATCTATTCACCCAGCGTGGATACCGGTGATTTTGTGGTTGTTACTAATGCCGGAAAGCTGCTCCTGACTGGCAATAAAATCAACGACAAGATGTATTACCATCACACCGGGTATCCTGGAGGCATTCGCTCAATTAATGCCGCACAGCAACTGGAAAAAAAGCCGGAAGATTTGGTTTTCAAGGCCGTTAGAGGCATGTTGCCCAAAAACAGATTGGGGCGCCAGATGCTGAAAAAGCTGAAGGTTTATGCCGGCTCTGAGCATCCACATGCAGCTCAGAAACCCAACGTACTTGAGATTCAATAGCGCAGGAGATTGACAGAATATGGCTGAACAGTGTTTTAGCGCCACCGGCAAACGAAAAACATCCGTTGCACGTGTAAGGATGAAGTCGGGTAATGGCAGTATTGTGGTAAATAAGCAGGATTATAACGATTATTTCGGGCGCGAAACCTCCAAAATGGTTATTCGTCAGCCCCTTGAACTGACAGATATGCTTGGCAAGTATGACGTATTGGTCAGCGTAAGTGGTGGTGGCCCTTCAGGTCAGGCAGGTGCAATTAAGCATGGTATTACCAAGGCTTTACTTGCAATAGATAGCGAGCTGCGCCCTGTTTTGAAGAAGGCAGGATTCATCACGCGGGATAGCCGTATCAAAGAACGGAAAAAATATGGCCGTGCCGCTGCCCGCCGTAGTTTCCAGTTCTCGAAACGTTAATACTTTTATCTGTAGTTGCTTTAACTGTAGATAGCTTTATTGAATATAAAAAGGGCGGCCATAGGGCCGCCCTTTTTATATTGTACTCGTTGAATCCGTTATCGCGTCAAATTGGATACAGACGCACAGTTGAACCATACTGGAGTAAAAACAATGCTGAATGTAGCTGTTGTTGGTGCCACTGGATACACCGGAGTTGAATTGGTAAGATTATTGCTTCGACATCCACAGGTCAAAATCGCTGCCCTGACTTCACGTCAATATGCTAATGAGCACTATGCGCAAATCTTTCCATCGATGGCCGGCCACCTTGATATTGTGTGTACAGAGTTTGACGCAGAAGAATTGGTGAAGCGGAAAGTAGATATTGTCTTCACTGCAGTACCGCATAAAACGGCAATGGAGGTTGTTCCATCGTTGCTGGAGCATAACATCCGGGTTGTCGACCTATCCGCAGATTATCGCTTGCGTGATGTTGCTGTATACGAACAATGGTATCAACCACACACCAGCCCTGATTTGGCAAAAGATGCGGTATATGGGTTGCCCGAGTTGTACAGAAGTAAAATTGGGGCAGCTAAACTGGTGGCGAACCCAGGCTGTTATCCCACCAGCATCGCAGTGGCGCTGGCTCCATTGCTGCATGAAGGTCTTATAAAGGCAGACGGTCTTATCCTCGATAGCAAATCCGGCGCAACCGGAGCGGGTCGCAGTGCTAAAACCAGCGGTCTGTTTTGCGAAGTTAATGAGGGTTTCAAGGCGTATGCCATAGCAAGCCACCGGCATACACCTGAAATTGAGCAAACCCTGAGTGATCTCAGTGGTGCTGCGGTAAAGGTCAACTTTACACCACATCTTCTGCCGCTAAATCGTGGGATCTTATCCACATGTTATGCCTTGATGAAGGCTGGCGTTACCCGGGCTCAAGTTGACGCTGCATTTGAGACATATTACGCGAGCGAACCCTTTGTACGCCTGTGCCATGGCGGTAACCTGCCTAATACAGCATATGTACAGGGAAGTAATTTTGTAGATCTGGGCTGGGTGGTGGACGCTAGAACCGAGCGGGTTATCGTTGTAAGCGCAATTGACAATCTGGTCAAAGGTGCCGCCGGCCAGGCCATCCAGAATATGAATATCATGTATGGTCTGGACGAAAGTGCCGGCCTGGCTGTTGTTCCTCTGTTTCCTTAGTTGTACGATTGAGAGGTTTCTGTTAATACTTGCCCCTGGTTGCATTAAAGATATACACTGACGTAATGAGTAGGTATCATACATTGAGTTGAAGCGCTCTTATTCATAGCCAAGGTTAATTTTACCATGGTTTTATCAACTTCTAACTGACGATATTTTACTAGGGGAGGATAGAAATGAATGATATCCGCCAGGTTGTAGCAGATAATGAAAAAGATTTTGAATCTGAGGATACGCAGGAAGGAAAATATCTGACCTTTCATATGGCAGGTGAGGATTACGGTATAGAGATAAGACATGTCACCGAAATTATCGGGATCCAGCGCATCACTGAAGTACCGGATATGCCAGACTTCATAAAAGGGGTGGTGAATCTACGTGGCAAGGTGATACCGGTAATGGATGTTCGTGCCCGCTTCCACCTGCCATCGCGCGAATACGATGAACGCACCTGCATAGTTGTGGTTAACTATAATGATGCTTCGGTGGGGCTTGTCGTTGATCAGGTTAATGAAGTTGTCGATATTCCGGCAGAAAATATAGAACCACCACCCCGCTCTACTGCCGGAGGCAGCTCACTGTATATCCAGGGTATGGGGAAGATGGGCGAACAGGTCAAAATATTGTTGAATGTGGGCAAATTACTCTACGATTCTGAGCTTGAAACCGTTGATTTTTGATGAGTACATTGCATGGTGCCTGCAGGTGCGCATATGGGGCTGAGATGATGGTTTTGGCCGGATAAACATTTCCGCCCTGGCATGCGGGATCAAACCGCCTGAGACTCCGGAGTGCAACGGCCTTTTTGTGGAATGAAGTATAATTATTAAAAAGGATTATTGAAATGAGCATACAGAATAAGGTTGCCGGAATCCTGATTGCGTTGCTGGTTCTCCTGATGGGTATCATTTTCCTGCTGGTTAATTCTCAGATTAGTTCGGTGCTTAAATCTCAGGTGAATGATGAGATAGCTTTGCTGCACGAAGCAAATGAAACGCAAGCAGATACTGTTTTTCATGGGTATGAGATTGGCTCGCGCAGCTCGGTGGAAATGGGCGAGATGGCCGCTTTCTCCGACCTGCTCGTTGATCTGGCATCTATACAAAACGTCATAGAGCTCGGTATAATCGCCCCAAATGGCATGGTTAATTTTTCCAGCGATCAATCCTTGAAAGGGCGCTATTTCGACAGGGAGATTTTCAATAAGGCTCGGGAAACAGATCAGCTTCTCGAACATGAGACCAGCAACGAATTGGTCGTTACCCGTGCCAGTATCCTGAATGAGAACTGTATGATGTGTCATGAATCCCAGAAGATCGGGGATGTGGCGGGGGTGCTTTTCCTGCGCTATGACATGGCACACCTCAATGCTTTGAGCGGCTCTATCAATACACAGTTGGAAGAGAAACTTGCGGAAACGCTTAAGGCGCTGTCACTCACAGGGCTGGGCGGTATAATAGTAGCGGCGTTGGCAATTTTCTTTCTCTTGGGCAAGCTGGTTAAAAAACCTCTTTTAGCGGTAGAAAGCATCTTCGACAGCATGGCAGCAGGCCGATTTGATAGACGCCTGGAGATTAAGTCTAAAGATGAGATCGGACATATCGGTACCACCATAAATGCCTTTGCCGATTTTTTGCAGAACGATCTCCTTGTTTCGCTTCAGAAACTGGCCAATGGAGATTTGACCTTTGATTCTGACCCGCGCAGCCAGGAGGATTCGTTACGCATTGCGCTGAAGAAAGTACGTGATGATCTCACCACCTTGATGTTGCAGGTGCAGGCAGGAGCCAATCAAATAGCAGCCGGAGCCGCACAGATAGCTGATGCGAGTCAGTCACTTTCTGAAGGGGCCACCAACTCTGCCAGTTCGGTGGAGCAGATTTCTGCCTCTATGAATGAATTGTCTGGACAGACAAAGGCCAATGCTGATAATGCCAACCAGGCCAATCAACTTGCATCGCAGGCGCGTTCTGCTGCAGATAGTGGCAACCAGCAGATGCAGCAGATGGTAACCGCCATGTTGGACATAAATGAGTCCGGGCAGAATATCTCCAAGATTATCAAGGTTATTGATGAAATTGCCTTTCAAACCAATCTGCTTGCACTAAACGCCGCAGTGGAGGCAGCCCGCGCCGGACAGCATGGCAAAGGTTTTGCAGTTGTGGCGGAAGAAGTACGTAATCTTGCAGCGCGCAGCGCCAAGGCTGCACAGGAAACTGCCGCCCTTATCGAGGGCTCGGTCGATAAAGCTAAGCATGGCGTCTCTATAGCGAACAGTACCTCTGCAGCGTTTACCGAGATTGTGGCGGAAATTCAAAAGGTCAATGACCTTATCTCTGAGATTGCAGCTGCAAGCAGTGAACAGGCACAGGGAATTACTGAAATCAATGAGGGTGTTGCGCGTATTGATGCTGTTACGCAGCAGAACACCTCAAACGCTGAAGAAGGGGCAGCATCCGCTGAACAGCTGTCAAGTCAGTCTGCACAGTTGAACGAGCTGTTGGCGAGTTTTAAATTGCGTGACGTTCCTGAGGCAGCGCGTTTTTCTGCCAATCCCAGGGGGCCCAAGGGTATGGCACGCGATGGTTTCAGCCCAACCGGGGGGATTAATAAGGGGCAGAAAAAATTGAATGCTCAGCCTGCGCCCCATGCAAAGAAAACCGCTGCGTGGGGAATGTCCGGTGGTGCAAATGAAAATGAAACTATCCAGATAGCGCTGGATGATTCTGAATTTGGCCGATTTTAGGTGTTACTTTCCGTCCGCGTAAAAACCAGGACAGAGCTGCTCTTTTAATACAGGTTTTAAATGCTTGATTATAATGCGATAGCCGGTGATGTTGGCGACCTTCCATCAATACCTATAGTAGCGATAAAGTCTTTGGAGTTATTGCAGAAGCCAGATATATCCATTAAGGAACTGGCGGATACAATCTCGATGGATCCGGCTATCTCCGCACGGATTTTGAAGATCACCAATTCATCTGTCTACGGTCTGTTGCACAAGATAACCACCCTGCACAACGCGTTGGTTGTTTTGGGCGAGCGCACAGTAAAAAGTCTCGTCCTTGCCTCCAGTATGTGCAGTGTAAACAAGCAGTATGGCTTGTTGGAAAAGCTGTTGTGGGAAGAATCGATAGGCAGTGCGATAGCGTCCAGGTTTATCAGCCAAAGCCTGAATAAAGGTGAGTGTGAAGAAGCCTTTCTTGCGGGGCTGTTCAGTAATTTAGGCAAGGTAGTGCGCAATAACAACAATCCTGCCGAATATCAGGCGCTAGCTGAAGCTCAATATAACGATGGCATCAGTAGATATGTAGACCTGGAGCTAAGTTATTTCTTGCATCCGTATAACCATGTAGGCGCTGCGGTCCTCCATTCCTGGGGTATAGCCGAATTGTTGGTCGAGGCAGTGTGTCAGCATATAGATGTCGAGGCGGAGAATGCGGATCCCTCTGCACTGCTTCTTGCTGCAGTCACAAATCTGGGAGTCAATATGTGCTACAAGTGCGGTATAGGTACCAGGATCCCGACCGAAGCGATGGACTTGACTGCTACGCCCGGCGGACGGTACCTGAAACTTGACTCAGATAGCGCCGCTGCACTTCTGGAAGGGTTTGAGGCGATATATGCCGAAAGTAGAGAAGCTTTCCACTCCTGATTCATCGCTACTCTGTTAATGATGTAGACACAAAAAAAGCGCCGAGAGGCGCTTTTTTTGTGTGAAGCGGAGAGTGGAGGGGAACGCAATGGGAGCGTGAAGAGATCCGCCCCTGATGTTTAGGGTAGATGCCTGGCTGGTGACTCCTCCGGAATCCTGAACACGACAAGGACACCGGGGAGTTGTTCCAGTCCAGAGGGTGAAAAAGCAACAGTATCACCGATGACCCCGATGATTGTGTGGCTTGCCCCTGTAGATTGGTGGAAATCAAAATCATTGTCGATGAGGTACTGTTTTACCCGCTCTATTTCTCCAGATGTTGTTGTTTTTTTCATTACCACCAGCATTGTTCAGCGTCCCTTCGATTTGATTCGCTCCAGAGTTCTCGATTCGTCGATTACTCGCTCAAACAGGCGCTTAATCGCCTGATCGTCAAGAGGGCCAGGATTGAGTTGCTGCATCTTGTCAAAGATATACTGTTCCCTGTCTGGAGCGTAGACCGGCAGATCCAGTTCTTTTTTCAGGTGCCCAATCTGCAGCGCCAGGTCGGCACGCTGGTTGAAGATATGCAGCAGCTCCTGATCGAGTTGATCAATTTTCATGCGTAGGTCGTCAATAGTCAATCTGCTGCTCCTGTCAAAAGGATTTTCTTAACACGGTGTCTTTTTTCCAGCGGGCGTCATCAGTTTCCGGATAATCGAGATTGTAGTGCAGACCGCGACTTTCCTTGCGCTCCATGGCACTGCGGATTATCAGTTCTGCTACCGTAGCCAGGTTGCGCAGCTCCACAAGGTCTGATGTCACATAGAAATCCCAGTAATATTCGTCAATTTCTTCCTTTACCATATGAATACGGCGCAGGGCCCGTGCCAGGCGTTTATTGGTTCTAACGATACCGACATAGTTCCACATGCAGCGGCGTATTTCATCCCAGTTCTGCGCAATTACCACCTCTTCATCGCTGGTAATGGCTTTACCGTAGTCCCACGGGTCAATGGGGGGGCAGAGGGGATGTTGCTCCTTTATCCGTTTGATGGAAGTTTTGGCCGCCAAAGCTCCGTAGACCGCACCTTCAAGCAGGCTGTTGCTGGCCAGCCGGTTGGCACCATGTAAACCGGTGCAGGTAACTTCACCTGCGGCAAACAGGTTTTTAATGTCGGTTTCGCCGGTGGTGTCCACGACAACGCCCCCGCACAAATAGTGTGCTGCCGGAACTACGGGAATAGGCTCGTTGATCATGTCAATGCCGTATTCCTGCAGGGTGGCGCAGATGTTAGGGAAACGATTTTTTATGTACTCTGCACTTTTATGCGTGATGTCGAGATAGACGCAATCGCCACCGTAGGTCTTCATTTCGTTGTCTATGGCCCTGGCAACAATATCGCGTGGGGCTAAGTCTTTTAGTTTATGGTATTTATCCATAAATGCCGTGCCATCAGCGCGGCGTAGGATAGCTCCTTCACCGCGTACCGCTTCAGAAATGAGGAACGACTTGGCAAACGGGTGATAAAGCGTGGTGGGGTGGAACTGCATAAACTCCATATTGGCTATGCTCGCCCCGATTCGGTATGCCATGGCCACTCCGTCGCCGGAGGCAATGTCGGGATTGCACGTATACAGATATACTTTTCCAGCGCCCCCGGTGGCGAGCATGGTGATTGTAGCGTCGAAGCTTATAACTTTGTTGGTTTCGCTATTGAGAACATATGCACCCAGGCAGCGGTTGTTCTGCATTCTGCGATGGAGAATTTTAGCCTCGGTAATCAAGTCGATGGCGCAATGCCGCTCATATATAGTGATATTTTCATGCTGGCGTGCTGCTGCCACCAGAGCGCGCTCGATCTCTCTGCCGGTAATGTCAGAGGCGTGAAGGATGCGCCGGTGACTGTGGCCCCCCTCGCGGGTCAAATCGTAATCCCCAGCTTCGTTTTTGGTAAATTCGGTGCCGATTTCTATAAGATTGCGGATAGCTTCAGGGCCACTGCGCACCACCATATCCACAATATCGGGATGGGATAAAAATGCGCCCGCGACCATAGTATCCCTGGCATGATCTTCAAATGAATCCTGCTCTGAATACACACTGGCTATTCCACCTTGTGCATAGCACGTTGCAGTTTCGCCGATCTCGCGTTTTGTGATAATGGAAACCGTGCCGTGCTCAGCAACCTTGAGAGCGTAGGATAGCCCCGCGATCCCGCCTCCGATAACCAGAAAGTCTGATGATATTTTCATTGCAAATTCCAATCGTAGGACAAGTGAGTGATGGGTGAATAATATCAGTGCAGTATGCCAGTAAATTCACTCGGCATTATTGCACTGGCTGAAAATCTGTCAAGCTGTTTGATATATGTGCATTAGTGTATTATTGTGACGAGTGGAGTTGGTCTGGTGCTCAAGGAAGGTCCCCGCAATGGCATTGCATACTTTTTATATCTCTCCATCCATGGTCCGAAACTGTCCGCACAGGGGCATAGCTTTGTTGTGCTGCTGGCTGTGGTTGTGTTTTTTAAGTGCAAGTGCGGAGGATGCCTCAGCTGCAGTTTATAAATATGTGGATGAGAGTGGCAGAGTGCATTTTTCCAATGTACCAGTAGAGAGTCGCTTTATATTTCACTGTTCCGAGGATGCTGATTCAGTGGTAACCGGGAGATCTGTGTATGAATTGATTCAGCACTACTCCCACAGGCACAAGCTCGACCCCGCCCTTGTGAAGGCGGTGGTGAAAGCGGAAAGCAATTTTGACAGCGGGTGTGTTTCGAAAGCCGGTGCACGGGGACTGATGCAGGTTCTGCCTGCGACCGCTGCGGAAATGGACATATATGATTTATTTGACCCAGCACAGAACATCGCCGCCGGAAGTCGTTATTTACAGAAGATGCTTAAACGTTTTAATGGTGATCTTGACTTGGCGCTGGCTGCTTACAATGCCGGCCCGTCAGTGGTTGAACGTTACGCCGGGATACCACCTTACGCAGAAACACGCGCATATGTGAAAAATGTAAAACGCTACTTTGACCAGTACCGCAACAATTCGTGGGAGTGAGACAAAATGTTGAATAATGGACCCTTTAATTTGCCGAATATGCTGACCTTTGCGCGCATTGCCTGTATACCGGTTCTGGTTTTTACCCTGCTTACAGATACCAGGTCTTCGAGCCTTATCGCGACGCTGATTTTCTCGGTTGCGTGTGTCACAGACTGGCTTGACGGTTATCTGGCCCGCCGCCTTGATTTAGTGACGGTAATGGGCAAATTTCTGGATCCACTGGCGGATAAGTTAATAGTTATGGCCGCACTTATCATGATGATACCGTTAGGCAGAGTGCCGGCCTGGGCTGTATTTCTGCTTATAGCCAGAGAAGTGGTGGTGACGGGCTTGCGTTCAGTCGCTTCATCGGAAGGTATTGTTATTGCCGCCAGTAACCTGGGGAAATATAAGACAATATTTCAGATGGTAGCCATTATAGGCTTATTACTCCACTATGAGTACTGCTGGTTTTTTGGTCTTGACTACAGCCTGCTGTGTGCGAACCTTCACAATGTGGGTATATTTTTCTTTTACATAGCGCTGTTTCTGACGGTGTGGTCCGGTATAGATTATCTGGTCAAGTTTTTCCGTGTGCTGGAAGGTTAGCGAAGGTTGGGAGCGCAGGTGCGTTGCGGTTCCAGCAGGCCGAGGTAAAGCAGCCTGTTGGCGGAAGGCTTGCGGCTGGAGCTTTTCCAATCGTTTCCTAAAACAGATCTTTAAGCCAGCCAAAAGCCACAAATGTTCCGATTGTCGAACCCAGGGAGGAAAAAAGGAATACCAGAATAATTCTGGTCACCCGATTGTGCCACCAGCCGCGTAGATTGACAACATCGTCCGCCACTTTTTCCATATCCGCCACAGTTGGGGGAGAACAATATGCTTGCACCAGCGCTGTAACAAAGCCGGCCCCTATAGTGGGGTTGAGGGAGGTGATTGGTGCTGCAATAAAAGCTGAGACAATGGTAAGTGGATGTGCAAGCGCCAGTGCAGCACCACTTGCGGAGAGTATCCCGTTGGCTAGAATCCAGGCGGTGGCTGCGTCGTAGAGTTGAGAGCGGTCAGCAAAGAAAAACCCCCCTATAAACAGAGCCCCGACCACAAGGGGGATAATCCATGGAACAATTTTGGAGTACCCTGGTTTTTCTGGTATGAGATCCAGTCCGGCAATATCGATGGGCTCACCGGAGTTAAGATAGCTGGTAATCCCTGGCACATGTGCCGCACCCACTACAGCGATGATTTTTGCGCCTGGTGCTGCAGCAATATGGTGCGCCATCCAGCGATCCCGTTCATCTACCAGCGTTGTTTTGGCCTGAGGCAGCACCTCCGCCATCTCCTCAAGCATAGCTGAGAGTGTATCGACCTGGCGGATTTTACTCAGTTCTTCCTCGTCGAGTTCGTGTTTTTCGAATAATCCGGCAAACATGGTCGATATCAGCTGCATTTTGCGCATAAACCCGGTCTTGCGCCACGCACGCAGCAACGTGATACGGATGCTCCGGTCAACCAGAACCAGATTTATGTTCATTTTGGAGGCTGTTTGGGCTGCCGCCGCAAGCTCTTCTCCCGGTTTGACCCCGGTATGTAGCCCCATCCGCTTCTGAAATGAGGCCAGGGCGAGATTTGCCATCAGAAAAGGGATCTGCCCCCCCTTTATGACCTGAATTATATTGAGGTTTTCCCAGCGGTTTTTCTCGGTGAGGTGGCGGTAGCGTTGCTCATCCAGTTCGACACAGACACTATGCGGGCGTTCATTTTCAATGGTGCGGGTGACTGTGACAACAGATTCTCTTGAAATATGTGCTGTCCCAATAAGAATAATTTCACGTCCATTTATATGGAGGCGGTGTAAATCTTGTTCTGTATTGGCTTGTTCTGTCTGGTCTTGTTCTGCTTTGGGTTGTTCCATGGCGGGTTGTTCTGTGCTGGATGTTTCGTGACTCATCAGATTGACATGCCTTTACTGCATAAATGTGCGGAGGTCTGCTGCACACATAGATAAAACAATGAATAAAAACAAAAAAGGCATCGGAAATGTTCCAGATGCCTTTTTTTGTAACAAGAGAAGCTCTCCACTCCAGCCGTGTCTCTTTAGCCTCACTACGAGAGACTACCAGGTGGGGTTTTTTGTTAGCACATCAGGCGTCCCTTTACAAGAAGGGCAGGCACACAGTGCCACTGGAAAAAACCCCGTTCACTACTTATTCCGCGTGGGCATTCAGAATGCACGCGCCGGGTAGAGAGCTATACATTTGCGTTTGAGTATAGAAAACTTATCGCCGAGTTGCAAGAAAGAAAACATATGCGATCAGAGAAAAACATGCTTTTATTTTAGCTAGATACGCTGCTTGGTTTTGATTGTTTATTGTGTTATTCTAGGCAATTGTTTGTCTTTTGTGTCACCCGAAAGGTGCCAAATGCGGGCGCCTCAAACTTTACAGTTTGCTTCATATCTCTAACATCGTATAAAGACGAGATGCTGCAGAAAGAGCGAAACGATGCGTGGTTTTATTACCGGCTTACTCTCCATCTGGCACGCATGGATCTTTTTATATCGAAATCCTTCACTGTTTCGCTATGCACTGATCCCCTTTTTTATTAACGTTGTGGTCTTCAGCGCCACCATATACTTTGGCGCTGAATATTTCACTTATCTCATCGGAACCTACATATCGCCTGGAGACAACTGGTGGTGGCAGATTTTAGCCTGGATTGCCAGAGGGGTTGCGTTTCTGGTTATGCTGGTGGTGGTCTTTTTCACCTTTACTGCAGTAGGCAATCTTATTGCGGCTCCCTTCAACGACGTTTTATCTGAGAAAACAGAGCATATTCTTACTGGTACCTCAAGCGCCGAAGCTTTTTCAGTTGCGCTGCTGTTTGCCGATGTATGGCGCACCGTAGGGGATGAGATTAGAAAATTAAGTATGTTTGTGGCAGCGATGGCGCTGTTGCTGCTATTTAGTTTCGTTCCGATATTAGGGCCACCGGTATTCGGAATCTGTTCTGTTTTACTTACGCTTTACTTTCTGGTTGTCGAATACACCGGGTTTGTGTTTTCGCGCAAACATCTGCGTTTCAGCCAACAGCGGGTGTTTATAAAAAATCAGCGCTCCCAGTCCCTCGGGTTCGGGCTGGCGGTTATGCTTACCCTTATGCTTCCCCTTGTCCAGTTTCTTACTATTCCCCTTGCCGTAGTAGCAGCGACTTTGTTTTGTATCAGAAACATGGATGGAAATATGTCCAATAGAGCAGAACTGAAATAAGTTCCGTTCAATCTCTCTTTAAACCTCTTACAGGAGCAGCACATGGCAGATGAACGTGGTTCCACCAAATTTCAGATAGATCTACGCCGCCACTTACGTGAAAGTGGAGTTGAACGCAATCTGACACGCCTGATATGTGAAATAGCCGAGGCGTCTAAATATATTATCAACTCCATTCGTACCGGTGACCTGGGAGTTGCGGGAACATCCAATCTCTATGGAGAGAAACAGCTGGCCCTGGATGTTCTGGCCGATCGAATTCTGGAAAAGCGGATGAAATACTCCGGCGTGGTCGCCAGTGTTATTTCAGAAGAGCAAGAGAAGATTATTGAATTTAATCCGGAGCATTCCGAATGTTACTCAGTCGCCTATGATCCCCTCGACGGCTCTTCCCTGGTGGATGTCAATCTGGCGATAGGTACCATAATTTCGATCTGTAAAGGGAATGCCTTGCTGGGCCGCGGACGTGACCAGGTGGCCGCTATGTATATTCTGTACGGACCGAGGACCACTCTGATGTATTCCACCGGTAACGGGGTGCATGAATTTGCCATGAACCAGCTCATGGAGTACTCCCTGGTGCAGGAGTATGTAACTATTAGCGACAATAATGCGGATATCTACTCCCCCGGAGGACAACGTAACCAGTATACCGAAGGGACCGAACGTTTTGTGCGTACCCTGGAGGAGCAGGGTTGCAAGTTGCGTTATAGTGGAGGTTTTGTCCCCGATATTAACCAGATCCTTATCAAGGGCAGAGGGGTTTTCCTGTATCCGCACTTGAAAAATAAACCACAAGGGAAATTGCGGATGCTGTACGAGTTAAACCCTATGGCTTATTTGATGGAGCAGGCGGGTGGGGCTGCGTCTGACGGCAAAACACCAATTCTGGATATCCTGCCGCGGGACATAGATGCATGCTCCCCGGTATTTATCGGGAGCAAAAAAGAGGTGGCTCTGGCCCAGGAGTTTCTTGCCGCTGAAGGGACCTGATTCAGGGATTAGAAGGACGAAGTGAAACATTTAAAGCCGGGAATATGTTCCCGGCTTTAAATGTTTCAACTCATGTTGCCGTTCCGGCCTTGTTTTTACCAAGAGTGATGCTGCGGAGGAATTTACCTGCTGCTGATACAACCCCTTCGCGGTCCAGACCGTATATGTGACGCAGTTCTTCCTGTGTGCCCTGTTCCAAAAACATGTCAGGCAGGCCAATCCGTTTTATCGGCATCACAATGTCGTGCTGCTCCAGCAATTCCATGACAGAACTGCCGAAACCCCCGGCGAGGACATTTTCCTCCAATGTTATGATTGCGCTGCTACTCAGGGCACAGTCGGTGATGGTCTTCACGTCCAACGGTTTTAAGAAACGGGCATCCACCACCCCGACGCTGTAGCCTTCTGCGCTAAGTTCTTTGGCAGCTTCAAGCGCTGTATACACGCAGGGGCCTAAGGCGAGAATGGTTGCATCTGTCCCTGTGCGCAATATTTCAGCGCAGCCCAGGCTGAAGGGAGTGACAGCGTCGCAACCAGTGAGCCCACGCCCAGAACCGCGCGGATATCTGTAGGCGTAAGGTCCGTTACTGGTGGTGGCGCTGAGCATCGCCCGGCGCAGTTCAATCTCATCTCGCGGGACCACCATAGTGAGATTGGGGATATGGCGCATGAAGCTGAAGTCAAATACGCCGTGATGGGTCGGGCCGTCCGCTCCAACCAGCCCGCCACGATCCAGGGCGAAGGTTACCGGCAGGTTCTGCATACATACATCATGCAGAACATTATCGTAGGCGCGCTGCATGAACGTTGAGTAGATGGCCACTACCGGGCGCAACCCTTCAGCAGCCATGCCCGCCGCGCAGGTAACTGCATGTTGCTCCGCAATGCCGACATCGAAAAAGCGCCCGGGATATTGCTGGGAAAACATGTTCAGCCCGGTGCCGGAAGTCATGGCCGCAGTTAAAGCCACCAGACGTTTGTCCTGTTGTGCCAGTTCACACAGATAAGCACCGAAAACAGCAGTATAACTTGGAGCGCAGGCGCGATCACTTTTTTTAATGACACCAGTGTCTTTGTCGAAGGGCCCTACGCCATGATATACAGCGGGATTTTCCTCTGCGGGGGTAAAGCCGCGCCCTTTGCGGGTAACCACATGAACCAGCACCGGCCCCTGCAGATCCTTGACATGCTGCAGCGCTTCTATAATTTCATCCAGTTGATGCCCATCAATGGGGCCGACATAGTCGATCCCGAAAGCCTCAAACAGCATCCCGGGGGTTACAAACGTCTTGAAAGAATCTTCAGTACGCTTCGCCAGCTGCAGCAAATCTTTGCCGAAATGGGGAACGCTGTTCAGAAAGTTCTCGGTTTCCCGTTTGAAGCGTACAAACAGGCGCGAAGTCATTTTGCGACTTAAAAACGACGACAGTGCGCCGACATTGTTGGATATGGACATCTCATTATCATTGAGGATAATGATCATGTTTTTATCCAGATGCCCGGCATGGTTAAGGGCTTCAAAGGCCAGCCCGGCGGTAAGGGATCCGTCACCGATAACCGCCGCGATTTTATGGTTCTTGTGTTGCACATCCCGAGCGATTGCCATGCCGGTCGCAGCGGAGATGGAGGTGCTGGAATGGCCGACATCAAAGCAGTCATGCGGACTCTCGCTGCGTTTCGGAAAGCCGCTTATGCCGTGTAACTGGCGCAGCCCGGAAAACCTGGTCCGCCGTCCGGTAAGCAATTTATGCGCGTAGGCCTGATGGCCTACGTCCCAGATAATTTTATCCACCGGAGAGTTGAGGACATAGTGCAGGGCGAGGGTGAGTTCTACTGTCCCTAGAGAGCTTGCCAAATGCCCTCCGGTACGTGAAACGGTATCTATGATTTCATGGCGCAATTCAGCGGCCAGCTGCTCCAATTCGGGGATGGAGAGCTGTTTGAGCGCGTCAGGTGAATCGATTGAGGCTAAAAAGTTTGTCATGGCAGATGTATACACTTAAGAGGTCAGTCTTGAGCCTTATAGCTTGCGGTTGATAATATACGCCGATATCTGACGCAGGGGTTCTGCAGCATCTCCGAATGAATCGAGCTGCGCGATGGCTTGTGCATGAAGCTGTGTTGCGCGGCGGTGGGATTCTTCAACCCCCGCAACGGCCGGGTAGGTGGCCTTGCCACGCTGCTGATCTCTGCCGATATCTTTGCCTAGCTGCTCCTGGCTCGATTCAATGTCCAGCAGGTCATCGGCGATTTGGAACGCAAGGCCCGCACTTTGCCCGAAGGTAGTAATATGTTTCAGTTGCGCAGGGTCGGCGCCACCACTTACGGCCCCTATCTGCAAAGCGGCGAGAATAAGGGCTCCGGTTTTATGCTTGTGGATAAAGTTCACGGTATCGATGGAATTATCCTGCCCCTCAGCGAGCATATCTGCCACCTGGCCGCCCACCATGCCGCCCCAGCCGGATGCAGTGGCGGCAATATTGATAATTTGCAGCCGAACTTGAGCAGCAAGGGTCTGGTCTGGCTGGGATAGGAGCCGAAAGGCCTCGGTCAGCAGGGCGTCGCCAGCCAGAATTGCGATAGCTTCGCCAAACACCTTGTGATTAGTGGGAACTCCGCGTCTGAAGTTATCATCATCCATGGCAGGCAGATCGTCGTGAATAAGGGAGTAGGTATGGATCATCTCCAGGGCACAAGCGGGTTTTAGTGCCTGGCTGGCATTTCCACCCACCGCTTCACATGCAGCAAGCATGAGGATCGGACGCAGCCGTTTCCCGCCGGCAAACACAGAATAGCGCATAGCTTTGAGTAGCTGCGCTGTCGGTCCATCACTTGGGGGCAAAACCTCCTGCAGGGCTGATTCTATGTATTGTTGCTGCTTGCGTAGATAGGTCTGAAGGTCCATCTATTTGTCCTTGAGCTGATCTTGGGAGGTAGCTGTTGTGTGCAGGGTACCGCTGGGATCTTTCTGGAGCAGTTCAATTCTGTTTTCAATCTGCTCAAGGGCTTTCTGGCAGCGGGCTGCATTTTTAACCCCGTTTTCGTACACCTTGAATGCCTCTTCAATGTTGAGCTCTTCATTCTCAAGCCTGTGTACGCAGGCTTCCAGCTCGCTCAGGGCATCTTCAAATTTAAGCTCTTTGGCCATTGGCAGGTTACCTCTGGTTTTCTTATGTGGTTGAGCAAGTAAAAAGCGCTCGCATCGAGCGCTGGAAAACTCCTGGCGAAACCCACGGGCTAAACTAAACCATGGGGCCCCTTGACATGTCGCCTCTATGTCCCCTTTACGCCAGAACTTAAGGTGGCGCAGCAGGATTAAACATTATGTCAGGTATAAATTAAGATAGTCAAGCCGCCAGCGCCGCCGCAATGCTTTTATTCAACCCGTGCCCATAGCGCAGCATCACTGAAGCGAATTTTTATGCGCTCTTCAGGTTCAAGTTCAGCGGCCGACGTGACCAGGGTTGTCCCATCCTGTTTTTCAACCACGGCGAAGCCACGTTTCAAAGTTTGCAGGGGCGACAGGGCTTCAAGTTCCCGCGAGCAGACACTGAGTTGATAGCGGCAGTTTTCAAGGCTGTGTTTTATTCCGGCATCGAGACGCTGGCGCAGATTCGCCAGTTCCTGCTTGCGCCATTGCAGCCGCTGTTCCGGTGAGCGCAGTCTGTGTGTAAGGATGCCAAGTGCGGAACGGCTCCGTTCAAGTCTGTGTTTTATGGCGCTATCCAGGCGCAGGCGGAGCTGGTCCACATGCTGCTCTACTTCATTACGGTTTTTAACTACAAGTTCAGCTGCCGCACTCGGGGTAGGGGCGCGCAGATCTGCAACAAAATCGGCAATAGTGTAATCAGTTTCGTGCCCTGTAGCGCTTATCACCGGAATCTGTGAAGCGAAAATCGCCCTGGCAACCTCTTCACTGTTAAAGGCTTGCAGGTCTTCCAGGGAGCCACCCCCACGCCCAACGATGAGAATATCTACACAGCGGGAAGTGTTAAACTCTTCAATGGCGGCGACAATGCTGGCACTTGCTTCTACCCCCTGCACTACGGTCGGACGCAGTACGATGCGGAGACCGCTGGCCCTACGCTCCAGAATGTTAAGGATGTCGTGTACTGCAGCGCCAGTGGCAGAGGTTACAATGCCAACACTCTGGGGGTAGGGCGGCAGTACCTTCTTGTGCTCCAGGGCAAAGAGCCCCTCCTGTTCCAGCTTGGTTTTAAGTTGCTCCAACGCGATCTGCAGTCCGCCAATCCCTTCAGGTTCAATCCCTTCCACAATCAGCTGCAGGTCACCTCTGGGGGTGTACACAGAAGCCCTGGCGCGACACAGAACCTGCTGGCCGTTTTCAGGGGTGAAAGCGACCCGCCGGTTGGCAGTGCGAAACATGACCGCCCGGATCTGGCTATGTTCGTCTTTAAGGCTGAAATACCAGTGCCCTGATGCCGGCCTGGCCAGATTGGATATCTCGCCGCGGAGCAGGAGTTCGGCAAGGTTGTCTTCAATAAGCTCTTGGGCCAGTTGGGTAAAGCGGGTAACGCTGAGTATCGGGATTGCGCTTGTGTGCTGGTCGGTCTGGTGGTTCATATGGCCTCACAGGTAACATGTATAAAGGAGTTGATACATTTTACACGGAACTGACGGACTTGTGTGGTTGGCGGTGTGTATATACCACAAATCAGTGTAACAGTTCTGCCACCGTCACCAGAGCGACTCCGTGTTGCTCTGCCAGGGCAGAAAAAGCTCTCAGGGCAAGAATGGTCTCGGGGTAGGGGTGACAAATGCCTACGGCACTGCCGTTTTTCTGGGCAATCTGTAACAACTGGGTAAATTGCACAGTGATTTTAGCCACATCTCTGTCGTTATCCAGAAACACGTCCCTGGAAGCCGTGGGTATCTGCATTTTTGCAGCTTCCTGCACCCCGACTGAAGCGGGGCTGGTCAGGCTGTCGATAAAGAACAGCCCCCGCTCGGCGATAAGCTCTAACGCTACAGACATCTGGTGGGGATGCTGGGTGAATGCAGAACCCATGTGGTTGTTACAGCCGGTAGCGTAGGGCAGCATCTGGAAGAAATCTGCAATTATGCTTTTAATTTCGGCATCGCACATGTTTGACATCAATGCCATCTCACCTGGGTTGTGCTGGGGGTAGTTCAATGGCTCCATAGGGATGTGGATCATGATTTCCCGTGCATGTTTCGCAGCCACATGCATGGTTTCCTGTGCGTGTGTCAAGGTGGGGATAATGGACATGGTTACCGGAATGTCCAGGGTTGCCACCAGGGTTGCTTTATCTATGCTGGCTCCAAGGTCATCCATTATTATGGCAGCCCGGGGGAGGGATAAAACCTTTTGATCTGCTTTTAACGCATCCAGCGGCGTTTGTGTGGTAACGGTATGTGCTGTTTGTTTTTGCGGTATGGAAGATTGCGGCGTTTTGCTTCGCGTGGTCTCACCCGCAGGGTCTGTGGCATGGTCAGGTTGTGGCTGGTAACTTAAGAGGAGCAGACCGGCGATTATAGCGCCGAGCATTAAGGCAAAGGCGAGCAGTGTTGTAAGGGAAATGCGCTTGTGCCATGCGCGCTGTGGTTTTTTTGTTTTTTTTGAACCCATGAATAAATGTCCCTGCGGATTGGATATGAGCCCTGACACAGCAGGGGCTGCAATATGGGGCTAAGGTGAAGTAAAGGTAAAGGCGCGCAAGACCGTATCAAGAGGGACAACGCGCATTAGTACGAACGCGGAGCAAGCCATTGGGCGGGGTTAAGGGGGGCACCCTGGTGGCGGATTTCAAAGTAGTAGTTGTCTGCCCCTTCAAACCCGGCGGTTGCAATAATTTCTTGTGTTTTGACTATATCGCCGGTGCGGTATTTGAGCGCCGCCACATTGGCATACAGGCTGTAATATTTATCCCCATGGTCGAGAATGAGCATATTGCCATACCCCTTAAATGGTGCAGCGAAGACCACCTTTCCCTGCCATATAGCCTTGATCGGCGTGCCTGGCATTGCGACTATTTCCAGCCCATTGGTTTTAACCTGACTGCCGAACTGCTTATGTTTGTGGACCCCGAAGCCGCTGCGTAATGCGCCGGACGAGGGCCAGTTCAGGGTACCTTTGAGCGAAGCAAAAGATCCCGACGGCACAAAAATACGGCTTCTCTGCTCAAGGGAGTCAATCAGCTCCTTCATCGCGCGCGAGCGCTCGTTTAAATCGGTCAGCAGATTTTCAAGCATACTGCTGTCGCGGCGTATTTCGTCGATCAGGGCAGCCTGTTCGCGTTTGGCCGCTTCAAGTCTTTGTTTTTGTTCTTTTTGTTGACTGAGGGTGGCGGTGTAACGCTTTTTCTGCTCTTCGAGTTCTTTGCGTCCGGCTTCGAGATTTTCAACCTGCTTACGATACTCAAACACTAAAGCTTTGTCATGCAGGGTAATGCGCTGTAGAAATTCAGTATTTTCTGCAATGACTGCCGGGCTTGCATCAGAAAAGAACAGGCGCAGCGCCCCAACTTCTCCGGTAGTGTAGAGAGCCCGCAGTCGTTTTTCTACATCCTGGCGGGTTCGTTGCAGAATTTCCGCATAAAGTGCGGCATTTTTTTGTGTTGCGGCTATCTCTTTTTCCAAGGCCTCCAGAGCTTCACTCTGCTGCTGTAATTGGGAATTGTTTTTGCTGATGTTGAGGTTCAATGCGTCCAGACGTTGCAGCGCAGAACGTTCAGTCGCTTTCTTCTCTTTGATTTTCTTGGAGGTTGCGCCAATCTCCTCCTGGACCTGCCGAAGTTTCTGTTTGCTTTGCTTCAGTTTGTCCACCGCAAACGCTGTAGACCATGGGGTAAGCAGGATGGAGATGCTCAGCGCACAGGTAGTGACGGCTCGAAAATAAACCTTCAGCCAGATATCCTTGGGATGTGTTGCCCGCTTCATTCCTGCCCACCTCATGCTTGCCCTCTACATCCGCACAAATTTACGTAACGGCAACGCGCTGCCACATATTCCCAGAACAAATCCCAGCGTGATTACGCCGGCCTGAATTGAAAGGGGCAAAAAAGTTATATTGCCCGCTGCAGTAGTGGTCAGCAGAGCTGACAGACCTCGTTTAAGAAAAAAGTAGTACAGAACATGACATCCACCAAGGGCTAACAGTGCACCTATGATCCCCTGGAGAGCCCCTTCGGCCAGGAAAGGGATCTTGATAAACATGGGGGTAGCACCTATCAGAGTCATGATCTCCAGTTCGTCCCGGCGGGCATAGATAGTGAGTTTGATGGTATTGGAGATAATAAACAGGGTTGCAAAAATAAGAAATCCCCCGGCAAGGGCACCGGTGAGCTTGAGCAGAAACAGAAAAGCATCATAGCGCTTGAGCCAATCCTGCCCGTAGCGAAAACCGGTGAATGCCGGATTCTTTTTAAGCTCCTGCACCAGCCGCTCTGCTCCGTGTTCACTTCGAGATTCCGGTGTCAGTACCAATTCAAACGAGGCGGGAAGGATCTCCGGCAGCAGGCCATCCAGCAGGTCATCATTGCGCCCCAAGCGTTTCCGGAAACGCTCGAAGGCTTCGGCCTGAGAGACGTAGGTTACGTGTACTACGCTCGGCTGCTGTTCGATCTGCTCTTGCCATTGGCGTAATGTTGTAGTGGAGGGGACCTGCTCAAGGTACACCGTAACCTGGATTTCACTGCTCCACTGGCGGGTCAGGTTCTGCACATTCAGCACAATGAGGGTGAAAAACGCCAACAGCATCAAGGCTACTCCGATAGTGCCGATGGTGGCGCTGCTCAAGAGCGGACTCTGAATCATGTTGAAGACAGTGCGTTGGATAAAATAGCGGAGGCGCTTCATTCAGGCTGTTTCCTGTAATTGATCTGTATCGGTTTCTGGGCAGGTGGCGGCCGGGTAGGTATCGGATATTATGTGCCCGTTCTCCAGCGCTATAGTGCGCCGGGGCAGCAGCCGCATGATCTCTGTGTCGTGGGTAGCCACCAGGACAGTTGTACCCGCTTGATTGATTCTGGAAAACATCTCCATAATCTCCTGCGCCAGGCTGTAGTCGAGGTTGCCTGTTGGTTCATCAGCGAGCAGCAGCTTCGGGCGCACGATCATAGCACGGGCTATGGCGACACGCTGCTGTTCCCCCCCGGAAAGCTCCAGCGGCTTGCGCTGCATCTTGTATTCCAGCCCCACATATTGAAGCATCTCAAACGTTCGGGAGCGGGTCTCTTTGATACTTGCCCCCTGAACCTGCAGCGGCAGGGCGACATTTTCCATTACGGTTCGGTTCTGCAGCAACTTAAAATCCTGAAACACAAACCCGATCTGCCGCCGCAGGAACGCGATCTTTCTGGCATTCAGACGGGTGATATTTCTTTTACCCATCAAAATCTGTCCTCGGGTAGGGCGGTCGGCACAGTACAGCAGGCGCAACAGGGTTGACTTCCCAGCGCCGGAGGAGCCGGTAATATATGCAAATTCCCCTGCGGGAATCTGCAGGTCTATATCGTACAGTGCCGGTACGCCGTTAGCATAAATTTTAGCAATTCTACACATTTGAATCATACTCATACAGGTTTTCCTTACGGCTTTTTCTTCCAGGGCGCTCTGCCATCATTGGAGCAGCATTGGTTGTTTATCCTGCTGAAACTGCATCTATGTTCATGGATGGTGGCAAGACGATGTTTACGTTATACAGATAATTTATGCAAACATAAGGGGGAAATTAAAGTACGGCGTGATTTTATAGTGCAAAGCGTGCATGCCAATTGTCAAAAATCTCCAATTTTTTAGCGCCGAATTTTTCTAGAGACTTGCGTACCTGAGCCGGGGTTTTTTCCTGCCTGAGTGTATTCGGGTTCTTAGAGTAAAACAGATCTGCGTAGGCAACTATTTTAGCCTCAATTCCGACGGGCACCATCTCCCGGCGGGGCAGGGGTAAGTGCTGGTCCTCGATATCCTCTACTTCCAGCCCAACCCCGATATGGTTTTCACAGATGCATGCATGCCGAGGAAGACCCTCGCTTCTGAGTAGTTTTGCGCCACAGATGCCGTGCATGATATAGGGGTGCTCGCCATAACACCCAATACCAGGAGCATGGACAAAGCAGATCCCGATATCGTGCAGCATTGCAGCCTGCTCGACAAATTCGCAATCGATGGCTTCGGCAGATGCCAAGGCGCGTGCTATAGTGCCGGCTTTCACCGCAACGGCGGTGCAGTGTTGCAGCAGTATAGAGTAGACAAAGGTGTGAGTTGGATAATATTTCTGGAGTAAACCCACAGGGTTCAATGTGTTCAAGGTGCTGATATCCTTAGTTCTATTCAAGGTGTGCTCATGTGCTGAGCTGCCCTCGTCGGTGCCCCTTTTAGCTTGCAACCGTTTCGGTGGTCTGTTTATATGTGCGAAGTGAACTCCCACGACAGTTTTGTTGCGCCATGCTTCAGCTGCTGCGTCTGCCTGAAATCTGCCGGTGTGGAATCAAGGGCTAGAAAAGGCTGAACATGTTACGTTGGGTCTAGTCAGGAATTTTTCTTTGGGTATGATACTAACGTATTTCAATGTCAGCCGCGAGAGAATTCGCTCTACGTTCTCGTTGCCGCTCTGACTTGAGAGGAGTGAGTTTAAATGTCTGAGATCCTTCCATTTAGAGAATGCATATGCCCTTGCACCACGGAACGTTCCAGTGGGGCAGGAGAGGCGGACAGGGAACCCAGGATTTACATAGATGGAGTAGATGCAAACCTGCAGGGAGATACTGACTGCGCCCTGTTTTTGTTTGAAATACAGTATAGTCGCGCTGATGGCCCCGGGATCCATCGTGGAATCATCACCGCTGTCCATCTGGAGCAGTTTACTTCAGGTAAAATCCTCCCCCTGGAATTGGCGGATGAAAGGGCAATTAAAAATCTGCAGGAACAGCTGGAAATCGGGGCCACCCAGAGAGGGACCATTTCTGCGCTGTACGCGGATCCGTGCTGCGTACTTGAAGCCCTGGGCGAGAACGAGAAACAGCGTCCTGCCGATATTGAAGTATATCCTGAGGAGGGTATACGTTGTCGGCTGTGGAAGGTGGGTGGCCAGACGCTGCTGGCCAAGGCTCAGGCTGTGCTGGATAAAAAGTCACTTATTCTTGTCCAGGGGCGCTCTGTCTACGAAGCTATGTTGCGTAATCGCGACAGGCGCAGGGAGGCTGACGTCGACTCCAGTGGCAAAGAAAGTTATAATTATACGGTCATGTCGCTAAGCAATATCGACGATTTCTCCTCCGACCATGGAATGATTATCGATCCGGTGCTCTCGACCTGCTGTATGCCGCGCTTTAGCGATATCCCGCTATTGTTGGGCAAACTGGGGGAGTTTTTTGATGTCAATGGTGAAGAGGCTGACCCTGCAGGTGCAACAGTTGCTGCACACATACACCAGGTGTTGAATGATCCAGCCGAATCACCTGACCTTGTTCTGTATCCCGGAGGGAGAAATATTTACACCCTGCAACTGCGCGCCCACGAACATTTGCAAAAAACAGAGTTTGACGAAAAGCAGCTTAGTGTAGATTCTCCTGCGGTTTTGTTTCAACGCATAATTCTTAATCATATTCTTGAAGTTTCAGCAGAAGATCTCCATGATAGCTCGGTTTTTTCAATTCCCTCTTCTATTGAAGAAGCCTGCGCTCTTGTTGAGTCTGTTGCTAACTGTGTCGCATTTTTTGCCCCGGCACCGAGTGTATCGCAAGTGCGGGATCTCGCCTGGGATGAGATTCAGATGCCCGTGGGGCTGATCCGTTGCAGGCCCATGCTCCCGCCGGATCTGGTGGAGTTTTCTTTACGTGATTGACTTCAGCATAGAGATTGTTTTCAAGTAACTTGCGGGCTTAACCGTGCCCTTATGTACGTATGGAAAGGTTGTGTAATTACATGGATTTTGAGGATTCTGGTCTGGCCGCAACACTGTATGCTGCGCTGAAAAAGGTGAGCAGGGTGTTTTCTGTTACAGATTTGGTGCAGATGATATCTGCTGATTCTGCAAACCGTGGCCAGATCCAGCAGCTGCTCGAGTTGCTGGTTTCTCACGACGTGGTGCGCAAGGGGAAAAAAGAACAGTATACCAAGCGCAATATCCCCGCCCTGTTGCATGGCCGTGTCCGGGTCAGAAAAAACGGCCGCCGAGTTTTTGTCTCTGCGACAGCAACTCCAGCTTCGAGTGAGTATCAGATTCCACCGCCGCAGCTGCATCAACCGATGGATGGAGATCAGGTCCTGGCGCTGGAGATTGGAGGCGATACCCACCGCCCCGAAACCCGCCGTTCCGGTGGGCGCCGTCTCAGTGTGCTTATTCTGGAGATAAAAGAGCGCAAACAGCAAACCGTTACAGGGCTGTGCCACTACAATTCCGCTGACGATACCTGTCTGGTATACGCTGAACCATCCGACCTGCCATTTCTTCTTACAAAAGAGGGGCTGGAAGGGAACATGAGTCAACTTGATGGAATGGTTGCGCGCTTGGGGATAACCACCTACCCGGTCGGAAGACGTCCCGGACGTGCTTTCGTGCTTGAAGTGCTTGGCCCGGCAGGTGACCCGCAGGTGGATATTCTTGCAGCCGCCTCCAGGGTCGGAATACCCTTGCACTTCAGCCCCGAGGCAAAACAGGCGGCGGACTCGATCCCCACCGAAGTTCAGGACGACGCATCCAGTGCGCGGATAGATCTGTCCCATTTGCCTTTTGTAACCATCGATGGTGCAGATGCGAAGGATTTCGACGATGCCATAGCGCTTGAGCCCGGGCAGGCAGCCGGTAAAATCCTGTGGGTCGCCATAGCTGATGTAAGCCACTATGTCCAACCAGGCTCTGCGCTCGACCTGGATGCCTATGCGCGGGGGAACAGCACCTACTTCCCCGGTTTTTGTCTCCCCATGCTGCCGCAGCAGCTCAGCAACGGTATTTGTTCGCTGATGCCAGAAGTCAAGCGCTTGGCCGTGGTGCTGGAAATTCACTGCAGTGCTGCTGGGGTTGTGTCGAACATGGTCGCGCATGAGGCGGTGATAAGCAGCCATGCCCGCCTTACCTACACCCAGGTGCAGAATTGTCTGGATTCCGCCGCTGGTGCAGATAAAAATATAACCCCACAAATCCGGAAGATGCTTAAAGCTCTGCTTGATTTCTCACGCCAGCGGAACAAAATCAGAACTACCAGGGGTGCCCTTGATTTTGATCTGCCGGAAGCGCAGATTGATCTCGATGATTCTGGGCATGTGGCTGGAGTTACCCGCCGGGAACGTATGGATGCCCATCGTATCGTCGAAGAGTGTATGCTGCTGGCAAACGAGAGTGTTGCCGACCATCTGCAGAAATTCAAGGTGCAGGGGATTTACCGGCTCCATGATAAGCCGGAGCGGAGCTCCATAAACCAGTTTCAGGAGTTTCTGAGTGCGTTCAATATAGGGATAAATCTGGATAGTGGTGGAATCAGGCCGCAACAGCTGCGCCAGGTCCTGCAGCAGGTCAAAGACCCCGCCCAGGCGTTCATAATCAACCGCGTTTTACTTCACAGTATGAAACAGGCATACTACGCAGCGCATCCTGGAGAGCATTTTGCGTTGGCGACTTCAAGCTACGGACACTTCACGTCGCCCATTCGCCGTTATTCCGACCTGATACAACATCGGATGCTGAAGCTGTGTATAGATACGCAGAAAACTGCGGACGCTAAAGCCCCAACCGACCCGCAGCTGGCCGGGCCGGCGGCGCTGGAGGTTATGGCCGCCCACGCAACCAGTTGCGAGCGGCGCTCGATGGAAGCGGAACGCAACATAGTTGCCCTGCGCAGTTGCCAATTTATGCAGGACAAGCTGGAGGAAATATTCCCCGGTTTTATAACTGGGGTGACCGAGTTTGGTTTTTTTGTCGAACTGGATCCTTTCTTTGTCGAAGGGCTGGTGCATATTCGCACCCTGGCGGATGACTATTATGAGTACGACCCTGTACAGCGGATGCTGATGGGACAGCGGCGCCGGCGCCATTTTAAGATAGGGCAAAAGGTTGACGTCATGGTTCAAGACGTGCGCCTTAAAACAAGGGAGATTGACTTTGTTCTGCCTGAATCCCTGCAGACGGTGGAGAGAACTATAACGCGCAGAAAGCGTAAAGCTCGAAGGAGCAAGCAGAAAGACTAAGCAGATATCGAGACGCTGTTCGGGCAAACTCTGCTCCAGCTTAAAACTCCACGAGGCCATAACCAACTTTGCAGGTATATTGAATATCCATGGAAATTATCCGCTCACTGGATGAAATCAGCAAGCCGTTCGACAAAACTGTTGCCACGCTGGGTAATTTCGACGGAGTGCACCTGGGGCACCGGGCCATATTTCGCAGTCTGGTACAGCGCGCCCGCCGCGATGGCGGAGTCTCAGTGGTCTGCACCTTCGATCCGCATCCCCTGAAGATTCTGGCGCCCGACCATGCCCCGCGCCTGATAAATACCCGCGCCGAAAAAGAGCGCCTCATTGCGGCGTCGCAGATTGACATACTGCTCCAGATCCCTTTTGATCACCATCTGGCGGCACTATCTCCAGTAACGTTTGTGGACGAGATACTCCTGGGCAAACTGGGAGTGCGGCATCTTATTGTCGGGTATGATTACGCCTTCGGTAAGGGACGTACCGGCGATGTTGGATTTTTGCGCGCGCAGGGGAGAAAAAAGGGTTTTGGGGTGGATGTTTTCGGCCCGGTCCAATGTGATGGCAGTGTTTTGAGTTCAACCCGTGTTCGCCAGAGTGTTCTGCGTGGTGATGTTGAGGGGGCTAAAAATCTGCTCGGTCGCCACTTCAATCTTGAGGGGAGGGTTGTACAGGGCGACCAACGCGGAAAATCCCTGGGTTTTGCCACCGCCAATATTGAAACAGATAAAGAACTTCTCCCCTTAAGCGGGGTTTATGCTGGACGTGCTAAGTTTAACTCAGGCGAACACAACGTGGTAATCAATATTGGACAAAAGCCAACATTTGGAGGCAATGGTTTAACTATTGAGGTGCATGTGCTCGATTTCAAAGGAGATCTGTATGGAGAGAATATGCGCGTCTATTTCTTTGAGCGGCTGCGGGATGAAAAGAAATTTCCCGATGCAGGAGCATTGATCCACGCGATAACGGCCGATATCGAACGCGCACGCACGATTCTGCATACGGGTAAAATAGTAGAATACAGTGAATACCTTCGAGCATAACCCGTATTTAAAGAATCAACTTGCATGTTTGTAAATAAAGCTCTTTAATAGCACCTAATGATTTTTAGGCGAACAATTTGAATATGAACATAAGCGGTACTACAAAAATTTATGGTATTCTAGGCTGGCCTGTAGCGCATTCACTCTCGCCGCTTATGCACAACGCAGCGTTCGTTGCTATGGAGATCAATGCCGTCTATGTCCCTTTTCCGGTGCGGGAGGCAAATCTACCTCAAGCTGTAACTGGATTACGGGCGCTGAATGTTCAAGGGGTCAATGTGACCATCCCGCACAAGCAGAAGATTATCCCCTTCCTGGATAGATTAAGTCCGGAAGCGCGGGCAATCGGAGCGGTTAATACCGTTGCGCGTGAAGGAGATACCCTGGTTGGATACAACACCGATGCCAGTGGGTTTTTGCGCTCCCTGCAATACGATTTAGGTTTTTCCCCTTGTGGCCGCCGGGTAGTTGTCCTTGGCGCCGGAGGTGCTGCGCGTGCGTGCGTGTACGCACTTTGCCAGGCAGGTACAGCAGAGGTGGCCATTGCAAACCGGAGCCGGACCCGCGCTGAAGCGCTGTGTGATGAATTCCGCCCCCTTTGTTCGGGCACCAGGTTGGATGTTTTGTCCTTGAGCAAGAAGGCCCTTGCAGAGTCCTGCAGCACAGCAGATCTTATTGTAAACACTACCTCCATAGGTTTAGCGGCTACTGGAGCTTCTGATCCATTGCCATGGGGAATTATTAATAGCGAAACATTACTTTACGATGTAGTATACAAACCCGATTCAACCCCATTAGTTAAGCGTGCCCGCGCTAACAACATGGCTGCACGTGATGGTATAGGGATGCTGATTGCGCAAGGAGAAGAGGCATTCAGGATCTGGACCGGACACAACCCTGGAGAGTCCATGCGCCGCGCCGTTGCAAATGCGACATAGCTTAGATGGCTGGGCCCGCCGTCAATATACACTTTCGCAAAACCTGAATATATCAAACACAATAAAGAGCTTTCGCTCTAAGAGCTGTCCCAACTTATTTAATACGGATGTTTTGTATGGCTGGTAACCGTTTGGGCGAACTTCTGGTTCGGAATAAAATTCTCACCCAAGAGCAGGTGAATAAGGCAATTGCCGAACATAAAGCGCACCGGGAACGTCTGGTGACTTCACTTTCGCGCCTTAAACTCATAAGTGAAGAAGACCTCGCCGCCTTTCTTGCGCGTCAATACAGTGCGCCCTCAATCAACCTGGAAGAATTTGAAGTTGATACTGGAGTGGCCAGGCTGATATCTGCCGAAGTGGTGCAGCGATATCACTTGATGCCCATCAGTAAAACCGGCTCGACCCTGATCGTCGCCATGAGCGACCCGTCCAATATGTTTGCCATCGACGATATCAAGTTCATGACCGGGCACAATGTCGAGGTGGTTGTCGCGACTGACAGCGCGATTAAAAAAGCTATCGACAAGTACTATGACCAGTCTGACTCATTTGCCGAAGTCATGAACGGACTCGAAGATATTGATCTTGAAGTTGTCGAGGGCGAGGAAGAGATAGACGTCAATGCGCTCCAGATTGCTACGGAAGAGGCGCCGGTGGTCAGGTTAGTCAATCTGATCATGACGGATGCGATTAAAAAAGGGGCCTCTGATATCCATATTGAACCATATGAGAAAGTTTTTCGGGTTCGGTATCGGATTGACGGCGTGCTCTACGAAGTTATGAAACCACCCATGAAGCTGAAGGCAGCCATTACGTCGCGGTTAAAAATCCTTTCAGACATGGATATAGCCGAGCGCCGCCTACCACAGGATGGGCGGATCAAGATCAAGCTGCCCGGTGGCAAGGATATGGACTTTCGCGTGAACTGTCTGCCCACCCTTTTTGGCGAAAAAGTGGTGCTGCGTCTGCTGGACAAATCCAACCTGCAACTGGACATGACAAAACTCGGCTATGAGGCGGACGCGCTGAAGTGGTTCAAACAGGAGATTAAGAAACCTTTCGGGATGGTGCTGGTAACTGGCCCGACCGGGAGCGGTAAAACCGTATCTCTGTATTCGGCTCTGGCTGAACTGAACACCACCACAGAAAACATATCCACTGCCGAAGATCCGGTGGAATTTAACTTTGCCGGAATCAACCAAGTGCAGATGCACGAAGATATAGGGCTTAATTTTTCCAGCGCATTGCGGGCATTCCTGCGTCAGGACCCCGATATCATCATGATTGGTGAGATCAGGGACTTTGAAACCGCCGAAATAGGTATCAAGGCGGCCCTTACCGGACACCTGGTTCTATCTACTCTGCATACCAATGATGCTCCCAGTACCATCAACCGGCTGTTGAATATGGGTATTGAGCCATTTCTGGTCGCTTCAGCGGTTAATCTGGTTACAGCGCAGCGCCTGGGGCGGCGTTTGTGCTCCGAGTGCAAGGAGCCGGATAATATTTCCAAGCAGGCTTTGCTGGATGCCGGAGTTTCTCCTGACGAGGTGGACGATTTCGTCTGTTACAAGGGCAGAGGATGCAGCAATTGCAATGAAAGTGGTTACAAGGGACGTGTGGGTATATACCAGGTGATGCCCATGTTCGATGAAATACGCGAAATGGTTCTGGCCGGAGCAAATACCGCCGAAATCAAGCGCGAATCGATGCGTCTTGGGGTTCGAACCATGCGCCAATCTGCGCTGCTGAAACTCAAAGAGGGGGTAACTTCATATTCAGAAGTTCTGCGTTGCACGGTCTCCGATGATTAATGCGTGTAATGTTTCATACCTGGGTAAATTTATTGCACGCGCTTAGAATAAGCATGAATTTAACGCTTAAACTCAGCTGAAGGGATCTCATATATGGCCGGTATCCATGATTTTCTTAAGATAATGGTAGATGCTGATGCTTCGGATCTGCATCTGACAACAGGACTGCCACCCCAGATAAGGGTTAATGGTGAGGTGCAAGCGCTTGATTTTCCAAAGCTTATGCCTAATGATGCCAAGCAGCTTTGCTACAGTATTCTTACCGATGCGCAAAAACGGGTTCTGGAAGAAGAAAACGAGCTCGATCTATCTTACGAGGTCAAGGGGTTGGCGCGGTTTCGTGGCAATATAGTTGTCCAGCGCGGTGCAATCGCAGGGGTATTCCGGCGCATACCAAAGGCCGGTATCCACGATTTTCTTAAGATAATGGTAGATTCTGATGCTTCGGATCTGCATCTGACAACAGGGCTGCCACCCCAGATAAGAGTTGATGGTGCGGTGCAAGCGCTTGATTTTCCAAAGCTTATGCCTAATGATACCAAACAGCTTTGCTACAGTATTCTTACCGATGCGCAAAAACGGATTCTGGAAGAAGAAAACGAGCTCGATCTATCCTTCGGGGTCAAGGGGCTGGCGCGGTTCCGCGGCAATATCTTTGTTCAGCGCGGTGCAATCGCAGGGGCGTTCCGGCGCATCCCCTACGAATTTATGTCGTTTGCGCAGTTGGGGCTGCCCCCGATTGTGGCAGAGATATGCAAACGTCCACGTGGGCTAATCCTGGTCACTGGCCCGACCGGGAGTGGGAAGACAACAACCCTGGCCTCCATGGTTGATGCCATCAACGCAGAGCGGCACGAACATATCATCACCATCGAAGACCCCATCGAATACATCCATCCACACAAAAATTGTATCGTAAATCAGCGTGAAGTTGGCAGCGACACTCATTCATTCAAAAAGGCGCTGAAGTCTATCCTGCGTCAGGACCCGGATGTTGTGCTCCTGGGGGAATTACGTGATCTTGAAACCATTGAGGCAGCACTTACCATCGCCGAGACTGGTCACCTTTGTTTCGCTACTCTGCACACCAATGGGTGCGTGCAGACTATCAACCGGATCGTTGACGTATTTCCCACCAATCAACAGACGCAGGTGCGTACCCAACTATCCTTTGTCCTTGAGGGGGTATTATCCCAGGCTCTTATTCCAAAGGCATCGGGGACAGGGAGGGTTCTGGCGCTGGAGGTTATGATCCCCAATGTGGCGATCCGCTCATTGATTCGCGATGACAAAATTCATCAGCTCTACTCGCAAATGCAGATGGGGCAGGAGAAATATGGGATGCAGACCATGAACCAATCCCTGTTCAGTCTGTACCACAAAAAAATAATATCCTACGATGCCGCCTTGACCCGTTCGCCAGAACAGGGGGAACTCAAGCAGATGATTGCCAACCCCAACTCAGCTTTAAAACAGACCCCCAGTGGTGTTAAAAAATGAGTTAACTAAACAAAAATTTCACAGTTTTGCGGATGAGGTAGAGATATGGCTAAATTTTCATGGGAAGGTACGAGCCGAGATGGCAAAACGCACAAAGGGAACATGGAGGCTCCTAATCAGGCAGTCGTCCAGGCTCAATTGCGCCGCCAGGGCATTGTAACCAACAAGATTAAAGAGCGTGGCAAAGGATTTGATATCGAAATCAATATCCCAGGCTTCGGCCCCAAGGTCACTACCAAGGATCTGGTGGTATTTACCCGCCAGTTTGCCACTATGATCGATGCAGGACTCCCTTTGGTTCAATGCCTCGATATCTTATCCTCCCAGCAGGAAAATAAAACATTTAAGCTGATTCTGCTGGAAATTAAAAACGACGTAGAGTCTGGTTCCACTTTCGCGGATGCACTGAAAAAGCATCCCAAAGCGTTCGATGATCTGTTTGTCAACCTTGTCGCGGCCGGAGAGATTGGCGGTATTCTTGACACTATTCTCAACCGCTTGGCCGCATACATTGAAAAGGCGATGAAACTCAAAAAGCAGGTTAAAAGCGCGATGACATATCCTACCACTATCATCTCCATTGCTGTTATTGTGATCGGGGTCATTCTGGTTTTCGTTATTCCGGCGTTTGAAAAAATGTTTGCCGACTTCGGGGGCGCCTTGCCTGCTCCCACCCAGATAGTTATCAGCCTGAGTAATTTTATCCAGGACTATATCCTCTTTATAATCGGCGGATTTATTCTCCTTGTCTTTCTGTTCAAAAAGATTTACGCCACCGAAAAGGGGAGGGCAAAAATTGATCATTGGGCGCTCAAAGCTCCGATATTCGGCATCCTGATCCGGAAGGTTGCGGTGGCAAAATTTACCCGTACCCTGGGCACCATGGTTTCCAGTGGTGTGCCTATCCTGGATGGTCTTGATATAACCTCCAGGACCGCAGGCAACAAAACGGTCGAGCGAGCCATTATAGAGGTGCGTAAAAGCATCAGTGAAGGGCATACCATCGCTGAGCCCCTGGCTAAATCGGGAGTTTTTCCCCCCATGGTGTGCCAGATGATAGCAGTCGGAGAGCAGTCCGGCTCCATTGATACCATGCTCAACAAGATAGCGGATTTTTACGATGACGAAGTTGACGATGCGGTCGGCAACTTAACCGCCATGATGGAACCTCTGCTGATGCTGTTTCTGGGGACAACCGTTGGGGGGCTGGTTATCGCCATGTATCTGCCTATCTTCAAGCTCGCAGGTACAGTGGGAGGCTGATTCTCAGTGGTTGCATCGCATGTTGCGCCCATAACAGCCCGGTCGCTGAACGCCCAGCTGTGGTATGTGCTGGTGCGTTTTCTAGTGCTCTCCCTGTTTCTGGGGGGGACAGTATTTTTCGCCCTCGTCGTATATGGGCATCCAGGGATTTTCTCCAATACCAAGCTGGTAAGCATCCTCAGCCTGTACTTGCTGCAGATAGGTTTGGCTCTGTTCTGGCTGTTACGTTTCGGGCCGTCGACGCTCTTTGTCCAGATTCAGATTGTCTGGGATCTCATAACATGCGCTGCAGTAGTTTATTTCACCGGGGGGATGTACAGCGACTTTGCTTTTCTGTTTCTGTTTGTAATCCTCACCAGTGGGCTTATCAGCACCAAAAAAAATGTTCTTGTCACCCTCCTTGCGAGTATTGTTCTGTACGGTGGGCTTACCATCCTGGATTTTTACGGATTTCTCCCCCTCTACGCCTGGCAGACACGTTCGGATACCAATATTTTTTATATGCTGTTTCTCAATTTCACCGCTTTTGTGTTTGCGGCGTTTATCGGAGCAGTCCTCTCCAGTAGATTACAACAATATGCGCAAAAAATTGAGGAACAGCAACGTGAACATGCAGAACTTGAGACTTTTAATCATCTTATTCTGCAGAATATAACCAGCGGCCTGATTCTTACCGACAACCGGGGGAAGATTCTGCTGATAAACCAAGTTGCGCAGCAGATATGTGCAATCGATGCCGCTATGGTCATTAATCTGCCGGTCACCAGAGCATTGCCCGGCTTCAATTGTCCTGAACCGCAGGAGCGGATTGAGCGGGCCGAATTTAAATTTACCAATGCTGCCGGTATAAAGCTGACTTTAGGGTACAGTTCCACTCCGATAAAGCAGGGCGAATCAATAAATATCCTTCTTATGTTTCAGGATCTAACCCAGATAAAACGTTTGGAACAAAACCTGAGACGCGAAGAACATCTGGCAGCTATCGGCAGCTTGTCGGCAGGGCTGGCACATGAAATCCGTAATCCACTCGCATCCCTCGGCGGCAGTGTGCAGTTGCTCACCGAGCAAGCAGGCAGTAGTATGCAGCAACGCCTGCTGAACATTATTGCCCGCGAAACCGCGCGTCTGAACAATCTTGTCGATGACTTCCTCAATTTTGCCAATCCGCACACTCCGGTTAAAAGAAAGACCGATATCAACGCGGTCCTCAGCGACATCGAACATCTGCTGCGTGGCTCCGAACAATTCAGCAGCATCGATATCCGGTTCCGGTGTAGTGACAACTGGTATGAAGATGTCGACGAAGGGCAAATCAAACAGGTAGTCTGGAACCTTCTGGTTAACGCAGCCAACTTTTGCGCAGTACCAGGCATTATCGAGTGCGAATCGAACCGCGCAGAGCGCTCCTTCTGGGTTGATGACAATGGCCCCGGTGTAGACAAGCAGCTGAAGGATGTTATCTTTGAGCCCTTCAGGACAACCAGAGCCACCGGCACTGGACTTGGGCTCTCCATTGCCCACGCCCTTACCAAAGCTAACGGAGCAGTTCTTGAGTACGCTAACGCTCCCCTGGGTGGAGCCAGATTTAAGGTCACATTTTCAGGCGCCAGCCAAAGGACAACGTAGATAATGACCTTTACCTCAAGTTCTGCACCACACTATAGTTCTCCCCATTTACTGATTGTAGATGACGAAACCAGCATGCGCGAAGTGCTTGAGATCATGTTCAGTGCTGAGGGCTATATTGTCGATGTTGCGGCCGACGGGGCCCAAGCGCTGGAAAAGCTGCAGCATCGCGCATACGACCTGATTCTGTCAGATATGCGGATGCCCGAAGTTGACGGTCTTGAACTGCTGGAACGGATTCGGAACCTGCACACCGAAACACTCGTCATTATGATGACGGCATATTCAACAACAGCCCAGGCCGTAGAGGCCATGAAACTTGGCGCCTATGACTATATTGTCAAACCGTTCAACAACGAGGATATCCGCCTTACCGTTAAAAAAGCGCTGGAGTTTTCCAGCTTAAAGCACGAAAACAAACACCTGCGTTCGGAACTGGAGCGCCGCAACAGTTTTGAGCGTCTGACAGGCAAAAGTGCCGCCATGCAGCACCTCTACACCCTGATTGAAAAAGTTGCTCCCACAACGGCAAGCGTTTTGCTCAGCGGAGAATCGGGCACCGGCAAGGAACTTGTAGCAAAAGCTATTCATCGGAATAGCTTGCGCGCCGAGAAGCCTTTTGTCGCCCTGAATTGTGGTGCCGTGCCGGAAAACTTACTTGAGAATGAACTGTTCGGGCATGAAAAAGGCGCCTTTACCGGAGCGGACCAACGCAAGGAGGGTCTGTTTGACCAGGCTGATGGGGGGACCCTTTTTCTTGATGAAATTGCTGAACTGCCACTGCAAATGCAAGTTAAACTCCTGCGGGCCCTGCAGGAAAAAGAGATTCGGCCGATAGGGGGAAGCCAGGACCACCAAGTCGATGTGCGCATAATCGCGGCCACCAATCGTGACCTGGATGCACTTACGCAGGCACAGGAATTCAGGCAGGATCTATTCTATCGCCTGAATGTGGTACATCTGCATATGCCACCTTTGCGGCACCGCCGCGAAGATATTCCGCTCCTGATCGAAGCCATATGCAGGATAATCGCACCGCAGCGTACATTGAGGGTTTCTCCACCCATGCTGCGTGCTCTGCTTGATTACGCCTGGCCCGGTAATGTACGTGAATTAGAGAATGTCCTTGAACGCAGCATCATTTTAAGCGAAGGTGACATGCTTGAATATGCCTCCTTGCCAGCGTCCCTGACTGAAAGTGACAACCGACCTGCCCTGACAGTACCTCTTCCGGAAGAGGGGTTGGATCTCGAAGCTTATCTACGCGAGGTGGAGATTCAATTACTGACTCAAGCGCTGGAACGCAGTAACGGAATCAAGAAGAAGGCCGCACGGTTACTGCATTTAAGTTTCCGCTCGTTGCGTTATCGCCTGGACAAATTAGGCCTTTAGGGCTTGAGGAGCTAAAAACGTGAAAAAAAATCGCCCAGAAACATCTGAAACTAAAAAACACCCCCGCGAAGTTGATTCCGGAGGTGAAGATGCCATGAAAAGCTATATGCGTGATATCCAAAAAACCAAACTTTTGAACGCCGAAGAGGAAAGAAGTCTGGCCGATCAAATTGCACAGGGGAACATGGATGCGCGCGCGCGGATGATTGAGTCCAACCTGCGCCTGGTGGTTAAAATTGCGAAGCGCTACATGAATAGAGGGTTACCCTTTCTGGATCTTATAGAGGAGGGAAATATAGGGCTTATCAAAGCGGTGGAACGCTTCAAAACTGAAAAAGGGTGTCGTTTTTCCACCTATGCTACATGGTGGATTCGTCAATCCATTGAACGCGCCCTGGTAAATCAAAGCAGAACTATTCGCTTGCCGGTTCATGTTGCTGAGCAAGTAAACAAGATGTTCAAGGTAACCAAAGAGATCCTGCACCATAAAAGTGAGGAGCCCACAGCTCAGGAAATAGCCACCCTCATGGATGTTGAGCAAGCAGATGTGGAGCGCCTGCAGCAGTTGATCCGCAAGACCTATTCCATTGAACACCCTTTGGGGGAAGATGGCAATTATACCCTCATCGATACCATAGAAGATCCGCATACGCCCAGTCCGGCAGAACTGCTGGAAAATATAAACAGATACGAATACGTGGAAAAATGGCTCAACAGTCTTAAGAAAAAGGAAGCTGAAATTCTGCAGTATCGCTTTGGTCTCAACGATTATGAACCGGAGACCCTTGATACAATTGGCATACGTTACGGCGTTACCCGCGAAAGGATCCGTCAGATAGAAGCCAAAAGCTTGGAAAAATTGCGCAAAATAATGCAGGAAGAACTGCATAAAGACTAACGTTACAGTCATGATGTATTCATAATCAAATAAGCACAGGAGACATACAGCGTGCAAGAGCTCAAAAACAGTATTCGCGATATTATCGATTTTCCCCAAAAGGGGATTGTGTTCAAGGATATAACTACTCTATTGGCCAATAAACGCCATTTTCACCGAACCATAGATATAATGGCGCACCGCTACCTGGGACAGCATATCGACATGGTTGTCGGCGTGGAAGCACGTGGGTTTATTCTGGGGTCGGCTTTGGCGTATAAGCTCGGAGCCGGTATTGCCCTGGTACGCAAACCGGGCAAGCTGCCGCATAAAACTATCCAGAAGACCTACGCACTTGAATACGGTACCGATTGCCTTGAAATTCATGCAGACGCATTCAAGCCCGGCGAACGCGTCCTGATCGTTGACGATCTCCTGGCTACCGGTGGAACCGTAGCCGCTGCAGTTGATCTGGTTAGTGAGCTTGAGGCAGAAATAGTGGAATGTGCCTTCTTGGTGGAACTGGATTTTCTTAAAGGGCGGGAAAGATTATCCGCCGTAGAGGTGTTCAGCCTACTCCAGTTTTAAAAAAGGCTTGCCCCCACCTTGGGCGATGCGTTATAAACCCTGTTCCAGACCCCGTAGCTCAGCTGGATAGAGCAATCGCCTCCTAAGCGATAGGTCGCAGGTTCAAATCCCGCCGGGGTCGCCATAAATATCAAGCCCTTAGCCGTTGTGCGGTTGAGGGCTTTTATAATTTATAAGCGTTAGCAGGCAGATAACACTATCTTGTCATATCCCAGAAACAAACATCCAGAGGAGCACAATATGAAAACCGCAATAGTAACGCCAAACGCACCTGCCGCCATAGGCCCATACTCGCAGGGGATAAAGGTTGGAAGCATGGTTTTTTTCTCTGGGCAGATCCCCCTTGACCCAGTTACCGGTGAACTTGCAGGTACCACCATTCAGACCCAGACCCGCCAGGTAATGCGGAATATGCAGGCTGTTCTCGAAGCGGCCGGGATGAACTTCGGTCATATTGTCAAAGCAACGATCTATTTAAAAGATCTGAACGATTTTGCAATAGTAAATAAGATTTACGCTGAGTACATGCCCGAACCTGCTCCAGCTCGCGCCTGCGTAGAGGTAGCGGCGCTGCCCAAAGGTGCCCTGGTGGAAATTGAATGGATCGGGT